>NZ_JBLVPW010000080.1:0-1100 GCF_048286715.1 Flavobacterium kochi | reverse complement strand
TACCAGTGCCAAGCTTCTTCATTAATGGGTTCTCCTACTGAACCGATTACTTTTAATGACTTTAAAGGAAATTTTTGTACATATTCTAAGCTTTCTTTAGCCAAAGAACGAATCGCAGTTGGTGCGGTATAAAATTGAGTCACTTTATGTTTTTCAATAATTTCCCAAAAACGACTAAAATCAGGATAGGATGGTATTCCTTCAAAAATAACCGTTGTACCTCCGTTCAATAGTGGGCCATATAAGGTATAGGAATGTCCTGTTATCCAGCCAATATCTGCTGTACACCAAAAAATATCATTTTCTTCATAATTGAATACATTCTTAAAAGTATAGGCGGTATAAACCATATAACCTGCAGTGGTATGTACCATTCCTTTTGGTTTTCCGGTAGAACCGGAAGTGTAAAGAATAAACAATGGATCTTCAGCATCCATAATTTCAGCGACATTATTATCTGAAGCTTCGTCTAAAAGGGGTTGCAACCATTGGTCACGACCTTCTTTCATGTTTACCGAAGTATTGGTTCTTTTTACCACCAGGACAGTTGAAACACCCGGGCAGTTTACTAATGCCTCATCAATGATTCCCTTTAAATCAATGGTTTTGTTTCCGCGATAACCGCCATCTGAAGTGATGACCATTTTACAATCACTGTCATTTATTCTTGTTGTTACGGCTGAAGCTGAAAATCCCGCAAAAATAACGGAATGTATGGCTCCAATTCTGGCACAGGCCAAAGTGGTTATGGCCAATTCAGGAATCATCGGTAAATAGATACAAACACGATCTCCTTTTTTTATACCTTGTTCACGTAACACATTTGCCATTTTACAAACACGTTGGTGCAATTCATTATAGGTTATATGTAATGCAGTTTCTGTTGGATCATTAGGTTCAAAAATAATGGCCGTTTTTTCACCTCTTTTAGCAAGATGTCTGTCGATACAGTTTTTGGTCATATTTACTTTAGCCTCCGTAAACCATTTTACTTCGGCTTCAGCCATATTAAAATCAACAACTTTATCCCATTGTTGGTACCATGTGAAATTTTCTTCTGCTATTTTACCCCAAAATTTTCTGGGCTCACGAACTGATTT
>NZ_JBLVPW010000079.1:0-1246 GCF_048286715.1 Flavobacterium kochi | reverse complement strand
AAATGCTTCTACCACTACCCAAAATGTAGTGATCACTGATACCACCAAACCGGTAGTTCCTGTTTTGGCTGATGTAACTGGACAATGTAGCGCTACCGCTACTGCTCCTGTAACTACAGATAATTGTTCTGGTACAATTACCGGAACAACATCAGATGCCTTAACTTATACTACTCAGGGAACGCACACCATCACTTGGACATTCACTGATGCTGTTGGAAATGCTTCTACTGCTACCCAAAATGTAGTGATCACTGATACCACCAAACCGGTAGTTCCCGTGTTGGCTGATGTAACTGGACAATGTAGCGCTACCGCTACTGCTCCTGTAACTACTGATAATTGTTCCGGTACAATCACCGGAACAACATCGGATGCTTTAACTTATACTACTCAGGGAACGCACACCATCACTTGGACATTCACTGATGCTGTTGAAAATGCTTCTACCGCTACCCAAAACGTCGTGATTACTGACACTACCAAACCGATAGTTCCTGTTTTGGCTGATGTAACTGGACAATGCAGCGCTACCGCTACTGCTCCTGTAACTACAGATAATTGTTCTGGTACAATTACCGGAACAACATCAGATGCCTTAACTTATACTACTCAGGGAACGCACACTATCACTTGGACATTCACTGATGCTGTTGGAAATGCTTCTACTGCTACCCAAAATGTAGTAATTACCGATACCACCAAACCGGTAGTTCCTGTTTTGGCTGATGTAACTGGACAATGTAGCGCTACCGCTACTGCTCCTGTAACTACAGATAATTGTTCTGGTACAATTACCGGAACAACATCAGATGCCTTAACTTATACTACTCAGGGAACGCACACCATCACATGGACATTCACTGATGCTGTTGGAAATGCTTCTACCACTACCCAAAATGTAGTGATCACTGATACCACCAAACCGGTAGTTCCTGTTTTGGCTGATGTAACTGGACAATGCAGCGCTACCGCTACTGCTCCTGTAACTACAGATAATTGTTCCGGTACAATCACCGGAACAACATCAGATGCTTTAACTTATTCTACTCAAGGCACACACACCATCACTTGGACATTCACTGATGCTGTTGGAAATGCTTCTACCACTACCCAAAATGTAGTGATCACTGATACCACCAAACCGGTAGTTCCTGTTTTGGCTGATGTAACTGGACAATGTAGCGCTACCGCTACTGCTCCTGTAACTACTGATAATTGTTCCGGTACAATCACCGGAACAACA
>NZ_JBLVPW010000078.1:0-1278 GCF_048286715.1 Flavobacterium kochi | reverse complement strand
GGTTCTTCGCCTAAATTAGTGGAAAGTCAAAAAATGACCTAATTTTAGGGCATGGAATTAGACGGATTGGGAGTTTTGTTAGGAGTTAAATCTCCATGGGTTTTAAAAAAGATAGATGTTCAACATCATACACAAGTAATTGATGTTTATATCGAATATGAAAGAGGTTCAAAATTTGAATGTCCCAATTGTGGTGAGCTATGCAAAGTTCATGACGGAAATGTAAAACGTATAAGGCATTTGGATTTATTTGATTATCGTTGCTATTTAAATATTAAAGTTCCTAGAATAAGTTGCAACAAGGATGGTGTAAAAGTTGTTCATTCTACCCCTTGGGACCGCAGAGGCAATCATTACAGTCTTAAATTTGAGGCTTTAATTATTCGCTTGTTTAAAGAAATGTCTGCATCTGCTATCAGCAGAGAATTGGGTGAACCCGATAATAATTTGTGGCGCGTTTTTAATTATTGGGTAGATAAAAATGTAATTCAGAAATTTGATTTTAAGGATATTAAACGTGTTTGTATAGATGAAACAGCTATAAAAAGAGGGCATAATTACATAAGTATTTTTACAGATTTAGACACAGGCAAAGTTATATTTGTTACAGAGGGAAGAAAAAAGGAGGTTTTTGAATTGTTCTATGGTTGGCTTTGGGATAATGGTGGATATCCTGGCGATATAGAATTATTTAGCATGGATATGTCAGTGTCCTACCAAGCTGGTCAGAAAGAATATTTTGCAGGAACTGAAGTAGTTTTCGATAGATTTCACATTAAAAAAGGGATGAATAAAGCTCTAAACCTAGTTCGACTAGAAGAGGTTAAAACAGTTGAATCTCTCAAAAAATCAAAATACATTTGGTTGAAAAACGAAGCTAAATTAACAGAAAACCAAGCTGGTAGATTAGACGAATATTTAAGTGACAGCACTTTAAATACAACAATAGCTTACCAAATTAAAAATAAATTTGATCAATTATGGAATGTACAATCGCATGCAATTGAACCAATGCTAGAAAAATGGATTGAGAAAGCAGCTTCTGCGGGTCTTAAACCGATAAACGCATTCATTAAAACAATAAGGAATCACTATAATGGAATTGTAAAATCAATCAAAACTGGAATAACAAATGCTGTTTCAGAAGGACTGAATAGCGTGATGCAGTTAGCAAGATCCAGAGCAAGAGGTTATAGAAATCCCGAGAATTTTATAAAAATGGTGTATTATTTAGGAAATACCTAAAAAATGCAAATCCACTAATTTAGGCGAAGAACC
>NZ_JBLVPW010000077.1:0-1314 GCF_048286715.1 Flavobacterium kochi | reverse complement strand
GGCTCCTGCGTCTATAGCAAAACTATAAGGTGCCATCCCCACTGTTGCTACCGTAACATCTATCGCAAAATTACCCTCAGTTCCTGCACATTGATTGTTTAAAACTGCCGAAACGACCGGCGTTGGGTCTAATCCTATTACAGCTGGCAGCGATTGTGGACAATCATTAGCGTCTTTTACATAAACCACATAATTACCCGATTCCGCATTTAAGGTGTTTGAAGCTACCCAACCTGGACCCGTTACAAGTGGTACTGCACTTGCAGCTGGTAAAATTTGATACGTGTAAGGAGCAGTTCCCCCTTGTGCAGTTGCAACTATTTGTCCTGCGTTCGCCTTACAATTATCATTAACGGTTATAACCGATAAAGATACCGCTGCACCTGGTGAACCAACCGTAACTACATTAGATGTTTTGACACAGAAGGGACTGGCCGTCTCTGTAACAACTACCGTGTAATTCCCTGCCAATAATCCTGTGATTGATTGTGGGTTTGTCGATGTATTGGCAGCAAAAATCCCACCTACCGAAGCGCCTGAACTATTAAATACTTCATAGTTGTATGCTCCTAAATATCCTGCCACATTAATCCCTATTGCTCCATCAGTGTCTCCAAAACAAGTTACCGGTGTGGTTGGTGTAGCTACTACGTCAATCGTATTGAATGGAACAACTGTAAATACTGCTGTATCAAAATAACATCCTGTGATTACATCATTCACTCGGAAATAATAATTTCCCGGAGTTGTAATTCCAAATGTATTTGCAGGCTGTGTGGCTAAATTTGGCAACATTTGGTAAGTAAAGGTCCCTGAACCACCTGTTACCGTTATGATTACCGAACCTGTATTATTACAATCAATTGCAGCGTTTATAGTTGCTGTTGCTCCTGTAATTTTGGGCAAAGTAGTTATGGCTATATCTCTTGTTGCAATACATCCGTTCGCATCTTTGATATAAATTCGCAAGTTATAAGATGTATTAGTATCAATAATACTGAACGTATTTGTTGGGAAATAATTGGTTCCATCTATACTGTACGCGTAAGGAGCTGTTCCTGTACCTAAAGTTTCGTTTATGGTAACTGTAGCGGTATTTACAGAATTGTTTGGTGCACATCCAAAGGATGTAGCAAAGGATGAAGCATCTACTATTAATGCACTAGGCCCTCCAACTGTCTCTGTTTTTGAAAAACTACAACCTCTGCCTGAGTTTACTTTTATAGTATAAGTGCCCACAGCCAATCCCGTAAAAATATTTGAGGTTTGAG
Organism: Flavobacterium kochi; assembly: GCF_048286715.1. Taxonomy (NCBI): domain Bacteria; kingdom Pseudomonadati; phylum Bacteroidota; class Flavobacteriia; order Flavobacteriales; family Flavobacteriaceae; genus Flavobacterium; species Flavobacterium kochi. The sequence goes on along the minus strand of NZ_JBLVPW010000077.1, from coordinate 43 downwards.
CCGCGACAACTATTGGTGCTGTTATCTCATAAGTATAGGTTGG
>NZ_JBLVPW010000076.1:0-1470 GCF_048286715.1 Flavobacterium kochi | reverse complement strand
CGTTTTTGTTTAACCAGCCCTTCGTAAATCTCGTTTTGTATTGGCTGATAGGCTTGCTTTTTCACGGCCATGTTCCAGATGATAACGGCGAGCTTTCTAGCTGTTGCTGTGATGGCTGCGGCTCTTCCTTTTTTATAAGCGACCCTTTTGAAAAATGATGTAAGATTTCCGACTTTGATGCGGTCGATTGAATTGGCAGCATTTCTTAAGGATAACGCAAACTTGTTGGCTCCTTTTGGTGTGCGGCTACTTATTATTTTTCCCCCACTTACACGGTTATTTGGGGCAAGCCTTAAATAGGATGTAAATTGCTTGGCGGTTTTAAATTTAGATAAATCTAGTCCAATTTCAGTAATCAAAGTCATAATTGTATTAGTGCCGATTCCTTCAATAGCAAATAAATCAACACCATAGTAATTGTAACTTAACCAAGAAAGGTCAAATTTTGGTTGGTTCCTTCCTTTGAGCTGTTTTTTAGCAAGATCTATTTGTTGTTTGTCATTGTATGGATTGGGTAGAAACGATTTTAATAGGGCTTCAATCTTTTGATCGCACTTTTGCATTTTTAGTTGGAAGGTTTTATAAATATCATAACAGTCTTCCAATTCATAAAGCAGTTCGTCGCTCCATTGTCCTTGCAAAGCATCCGCTATTTCCTGCTTTGATTTTCTAACCCGAGGATCGGCTAATTGAGCTAATACCAGCCCATTGCGTTCTCCTTGCAGAATGGATTCTATTATAGCTGTACCAGTTTTACCGACTATATCACCTAAAACAACATCTAATCGTAAATTCATCAGCCGAAGTGATTTTTGCATTTTGTTTATCATTGCTGCAGCATTTGCTTGGATTGAAGACCGGTGGCGATGCAGCACCCGCAGTCTGGCAGTTTGTTCAGAAGGTAAAAAACATCCTCTGAGCAGGCCTAATGAATGAAGTTTTTGTATCCATTGGCAATCTTTAACATCAGTTTTTGCTCGTACATTTTTAGTCTGGTATCCAGAAACTAATATGACTTCATAACCAGAGCGTTGTAATTCAAAAAACAGTGTCTGCCAATAACTTCCAGTGCTTTCCATAGCGATGGTTGTGATGCCTTTACATTTTAAAAATGAAATCATTTCAGCGTGGTTCGCTGAATAAACCCCGAATTCTCGCACATCTTCTGGATTCTGTCCTACTGCTACAAAATGGCTTCTTGAGCCAACATCAATCCCCGCTGCATGGAGATTAATGATTTGCATTTTTTCTGTCTTTTTCATGATAAAAAATTTAAGTGAAAATTTGAAAAAAAGCAGCAGGAAATGTACTTTTGAACTAACATTATTCTATACGGGATCCTTCTAGGAAGGTCACCAATTGGTTCTTCAAAGCCCCGACTACTCAATATAGTTGGGGTTTATACATTTCAACCAGAATTCCGGCAGGGATAGTATTCACCATTGAGGTGCTAGGTTTTACCGCTGCAAT
>NZ_JBLVPW010000075.1:0-1593 GCF_048286715.1 Flavobacterium kochi | reverse complement strand
CGTCCAAAGTGTTTCTTCGTCTGTCGTTTTTAAACTTGTCCGTATAAAATACGTCCCCATTTTTTCTTGTTCTTCTAGATTTCGTACTTCATTTTTTTGAAATACTATTTCTGTGGCATTTTGATCATGGCTTCCATGTACATCAATGTTGTAATATTTACTCACTGATGGGTATTTTTGAACAGCTCTTCCTATTCTTTGGTTGACTTTGTCAAACTTTTTTACTCCATTTTTTTTAGTCAAGCTTAATTTTATCTTTTCAATTTCCTCTTCAAATCGGGTCTCAAACTGTTTTTTCATTGCGTCCTCTTTTAATTTCTTCCCAGGACTTTTGATGCGTAATAAATAATCCGTTTCTAGTTCTGACTGTACTCTCTGAAGACTGATTTCTTCCTTGTTTTGGGTTTTAATTTTGCGTTGAATATCCCCGTTATTTATGGTGTACTCTCTTATTGTAGTTCTGCTTACACAAACGTAATCATATCCCTTTTCAATGATGAGTTTCAGATTGTCTTTAGTTGCAATACCGGCATCTAAAACCACTAATGTTTTTCCACTAAAACTAGATGTTTTTAGTCGTAATTTTTCAATCATATCAGGCAAAGAATTACTATCGGCAGTATTTCCTTCTAATATCTGTGTGTATTTTGGAAACCCTTCTGGGTTGACTACCATTGCAAGAACAATCAATTTAGCATCACTCCTTTTTTCTTTGCTTCGGCCAAACTTGGCCATAGCACTATGGTCTTTCCTCCCTTCAAAATAGGTGTTTGTCAAATCAAACAAAACAATTTTGTCTTGAATATCAAACAAGTCATTTGTTTTATTAGACAAATGCTGTTCTAATTCGTCTTTAACAGCATAAAGATCTAATGCGTTTCGGTATAATTTATCTTTTGTTATCTTCTCAAGTGGATAACCTGTAAGCTCACAAATTGCAGAATTCTCTTTAATCCATCGAATGGTTTTGAACTCTGAAAAAGGATAAACAGCTCGACTTATAATTTGAGTATAGGTGAGTTGGATTTTCTCTTCATCCCACCCCATATTTGATAAATAATCTTGTAGATGTAACTTGTTTAATGTTTGAAAACCAATCCACTCAGCTCCAACTTCACGAACTTCATTATGTTTAATACTTTGCAGATCAATCCAAGTTTTACTGCTTTTAGAATCTAATACAGAAGTTTTATTTTTGACCAGATCGATTCGCTTACTCGCTACAAGTTGCTCCCAAAACGCATTAACATATGGTTTTATAAAAAGGTCTTCTTCTTCGAACAAATCGCTTGCGCCAGTTACCAATTGATTTAGTCGCTTTTGAATTACATTTAAGTGCTCAGATTTCAATTCTGGTAAAAAACCAATATTTAGTAATGTCCGATGACATATTCTATTTTCAAGATTCCGATAACTTTCCACTAAACGAAAATAAGGACAAAATTGTCCTAACTCTGGATGTCTGCGTAAAATGGATTTGAAGTACATCTTTCAAAGTTCTGATAATGAATCTAAAAGAACAATAGCTCGCTGTGTACTACAAAGTGAATCGGAAAATAAAAAGCCCCATTTTACTGGCTTTCTTCAAAACAG
>NZ_JBLVPW010000074.1:0-1639 GCF_048286715.1 Flavobacterium kochi | reverse complement strand
GCTGAATAGGTCAATTTACAAAGATTCTATTTTTGATAATATATTCAAACGATTAGTCTCACATCCGCATCGGGGCTGGAAACAAATCGTAGTGATTAAGTAAGTAACTCGAAAAAAATATTTCCCACACCAAATTAAACACCACTCATGGTTACAACTAAAATACACCTCAATACAATAGAAGAAGCGATTGAAGATATTCGTCAAGGAAAAATTATTATTGTAGTCGATGATGAAGACAGAGAAAATGAAGGTGATTTCCTGGCTGCAGCCGAAAAAGTAACACCTGAAATGATTAACTTCATGGCTACCCACGGCCGCGGACTAATATGCGCACCATTAACAGAAAGCCGTTGTAAAGAATTAGGCCTGCACGTAATGGTCAGTAACAACACAGACCCTATGGAAACTGCTTTTACAGTTTCGGTGGATTTAAGAGGTAATGGAGTAACTACAGGAATATCAGCAGGAGACAGAGCTAAAACTATTTTATCTTTAGTTGATTCCAAAACAAAACCACATGATTTAGCACGACCAGGACATATATTTCCTCTTATTGCCAAACAAGGAGGTGTTTTAAGAAGAACCGGACATACTGAAGCTGCAATCGATTTTGCAAGACTGGCAGGCTTTAAATCAGCGGGAGTAATTGTAGAAATCATGAACGAAGATGGTTCGATGGCGCGTTTGCCCCAATTGGTAAAAGTGGCTAAAAAGTTCGATTTGAAATTAGTTTCCATTGAAGATTTAGTTGCTTACAGAATGCAACATGACAGTCTGATTGTAAAAAAAGAAGATTTTGATCTGGAAACCCGTTTTGGTACTTTCAGATTACGCGCTTACCAGCAAACAACTAACAAACAAATTCATATTGCTTTAACAAAAGGAACTTGGAATTTGGGCGAAGCCATTTTAACCAGAATCAATTCCTCACAGGTAAATAATGATTTATTAGGCACATTAACCAATAATGCGGACCAACAACTCGATGATATGTTTAAAGTAATTAACGAGCACGGAAAAGGTGCCGTTATTTTCATCAATCAGGATATGCAATCAGTTAATTTACTAAGTCGTATAACAGAACTTAAATTATTACAAAGCGAAGGTGTGATGAAAGCGCCTAAAATTGTTATCGACAGTAAAGATTTTGGTATCGGTGCTCAGATATTACATGATATTGATATTTCAAAAATAAGACTAGTATCCAATACCGAAGGGACAAAACGTGTGGGAATGATTGGTTATGGACTGGAAATAACAGAATACGTAAAGTATTAAACTTAATTTTTTATTTTTTTCAAAAATAAATTTCGCCTAAAGTATGGAAAATGAAACATTTAAAAATTAGTACTAAAAATAGATGCTTTTTTTTATAAAAATAGATTTGCATAACCAAAAAAGGTTCTTATATTTGCACTCGCAATCAGGTAATGAAAGCGACATACTGGAGAAATGGCAGAGCGGTCGAATGCGGCAGTCTTGAAAACTGTTGACTGTAACAGGTCCGGGGGTTCGAATCCCTCTTTCTCCGCTTAATTCGTAACCCCCAACAAACGTTGGGGGTTACGTCGTTTTATACCGGAGCTGTTTTCTCCGCAATCTAAAATTCACAAAAATTTATAAAACTGTAAAAGCC
>NZ_JBLVPW010000073.1:0-1676 GCF_048286715.1 Flavobacterium kochi | reverse complement strand
TTCGTACATTTAACTGTAACCATAAGGCTTTTTAGATGTTAGTTCAGCAACAAAAAATTCAATTCAGTCCGTATTCTTCGTTATATGATTTAATCGTTCCCCAGGATAATTTGCTAAGGAAAATCAATGACTTGATCGATTTTTCATTTATCTACGATGAGTTGTTAAATAAATACTGCACAAATAATGGTCGCACAGCAGAAAGTCCTGTGCGTATGTTCAAGTATTTACTTCTAAAAACAATTTATACCGTTTCAGATGTTGATGTAGTGGAGCGCTCCCGTTTTGATATGTCTTTTAAATATTTTTTGGAAATGGCACCAGAAGAAGATGTCATAAATCCAAGTTCCTTGACAAAATTTAGAAAACTACGTTTGAATGACACCGACTTGTTAAATCTATTGATTGGCAAAACGGTATCTATAGCCATTGAAAAGGGTATCATTCGTTCCAAGTCTATTATAGTTGATGCCACACATACTTTATCGAGATCAAATCCATTTTCGGCAATTGAAGTATTACGTGAACGCTCCAAACTACTACGAAAAACGGTTTATTTATTTGATGATCAATGGAAAGAGCGTATGCCAGAGAAGAACAACTCCAATGAATTGGAAAAGGAATTGACCTATTGTAAAGAGTTGGAGAGAGTAATTGAAAAAGAACAGGCTTTAAGCTCTATACCTGCTATAAAAGAAAAATTAAACTTGCTTAAAGAAACAATAGAAGATACTCAGGAAAATTTTACGTTATCAAAAGATACAGATGCTAAAACGGGTCATAAATCCGCTGATAGTTCCTTCTTTGGATACAAGACTCATTTAGCGATGACCGAAGAGCGCATCATTACAGCGGCTGTAGTCACATCAGGCGAAAAAGGAGATGGGCCGGAATTACCTAAACTTTTAGAGATTAGTCAGGAAAACGGAATTGATGTTGACACAATTATTGGCGATACAGCCTATTCAGGAAAGGAAAATCTTAAACTCACAAGTGATCAAAATATTAAAGTAGTAGCAAAGTTAAACCCTTCAATAGCACAAGGATCTAGAAAAGACGAAGATAAATTTGATTACAATAAAGATGCCGATAGATTTGTTTGTCCTGCTGGTCACATGGCCATACGAAAAGCTCATCAGGGCAAAAAAAATGTTGGAAAGAATCAAGTAGATACCTACTATTTTGATGTTGAGAAATGCAAGTCTTGCCCTTTAAAAGAAGGATGTTATAAAGAGGGAGCAAAGACAAAAACGTATTCTGTAGCGATAAAATCAGACTTACACCAAGGACAAGTCGCCTTTCAAGAAACTGATTATTTTAAAGAAAAAGCAAAACATCGATATAAAATTGAAGCGAAAAACAGTGAGTTAAAAAATGTACATGGTTATGATAGAGCAATATCGTATGGCATTACCAATATGCAAATGCAAGGAGCAATAGCAATTTTTGCAGTCAACTTAAAACGAATACTGAAATTAATGTAGGAAATCGTAAGCTACACGCGCAGTATCCAGAATGAACCTATACAAGTCAAAAGCGACTGATACAACCTACAATAAAAAACAGTTGCAAAAAGAAAAACGCTTATAACGGATGTTTAAAATCCTGTTACAAGCGTTTTTTTATTGTCTAAAAAACGGCACTAATCAAAATAGGCGATGTTTTTCAGTGGCCTC
>NZ_JBLVPW010000072.1:0-1790 GCF_048286715.1 Flavobacterium kochi | reverse complement strand
CTGAACATTGATGGTTTGTGAAGCAGAAGAATGGTTGCCACAATCATCTGTTGCAGTCCAGGTTCTGGTTACACTGTAATTACCTGGACAGTTGCCTGGAGTAGTTACATCAGCAAAGGTCAAGATCACTGAAGCATCACAAGTATCAGTTGCTGTTGCTTGCGCAAAGGCTGGCAAGGCTGGACAATTGATAGTGGATACAGCAGGTAAAGCTGCGATTACCGGAGCCGTGATGTCCTGAACATTGATTTTTTGTGAAGCAGAAGAATGGTTGCCACAATCATCTGTTGCAGTCCAGGTTCTGGTTACACTGTAATTACCAGGACAGTTGCCTGGAGTAGTTACGTCAGCAAAGGTCAAGGTCACTGAAGCATCACAAGTATCAGTTGCTGTTGCTTGCGCAAAGGCTGGCAAGGCTGGACAATTGATAGTGGATGGTGCTGGTAAAGCTGCGATTACCGGAGCCGTGATGTCCTGAACATTGATTTTTTGTGAAGCAGAAGAATGGTTACCACAATCATCTGTTGCGGTCCAGGTTCTGGTCACACTGTAATTACCAGGACAGTTACCGTTGGTTCTTACATCAGCAAAAGTCAAGGTCACTGAAGTATCACAAGCATCAGTTGCTGTTGCTTGTGCGAATGACGGCTCAGCTGGACAATTGATAGTGGTTTCCTCTGGTAAAGTTGCGATTACCGGAGCCGTGATATCCTGAACATTGATGGTTTGCGTAGCAGAAGAATGGTTGCCACAATCATCTGTAGCAGTCCAGGTTCTGGTCACACTGTAATTACCAGGACAGTTACCGTCGGTTCTTACATCAGCAAAAGTCAAAGTCACTGAAGTATCACAAGCATCAGTTGCAGTAGCTTGCGCAAAGGCTGGCAAAGCTGGACAATTGATAGTGGACGGAGCAGGTAAAGCTGTGATTACCGGTGCAGTAATATCCTGAACATTGATGATTTGCGTAGCAGAAGAATGGTTGCCACAATCATCTGTTGCAGTCCAGGTTCTGGTTACACTGTAATTACCAGGACAGTTACCGTTGGTTCTTACATCAGCAAAAGTCAAAGTCACTGAAGTATCACAAGTATCAGTTGCTGTTGCTTGCGCAAAGGCTGGCAAGGCTGGACAATTGATAGTGGATACAGCAGGTAAAGCTGCGATTACCGGTGCAGTAACATCATGAACATTGATGGTTTGTGAAGCAGAAGAATGGTTGCCACAATCATCTGTAGCAGTCCAGGTTCTGGTTACACTGTAATTACCCGGACAGTTACCGTCGGTTCTTACATCAGCAAAGGTCAAGGTCACTGAAGCATCACAAGTATCAGTTGCTGTTGCTTGTGCAAAGGCTGGCAAGGCTGGACAATTGATAGTGGATGGTGCTGGTAAAGCTGCGATTACCGGAGCCGTAATATCCTGAACATTGATGGTTTGTGAAGCAGAAGAATGGTTGCCACAATCATCTGTAGCAGTCCAGGTTCTGGTTACACTGTAATTACCCGGACAGTTGCCTGGAGTAGTTACATCAGCAAAGGTCAAGGTCACTGAAGCATCACAAGTATCAGTTGCTGTTGCTTGCGCAAAGGCTGGCAAAGCTGGACAATTGATAGTGGACGGAGCAGGTAAAGCTGCGATTACCGGTGCAGTAATATCCTGAACATTGATGGTTTGTGAAGCAGAAGAATGGTTGCCACAATCATCTGTTGCAGTCCAGGTTCTGGTTACACTGTAATTACCAGGACAGTTACCGTTGGTTCTTACATCAGCAAAGGTCAAGGTCACTG
>NZ_JBLVPW010000071.1:0-1872 GCF_048286715.1 Flavobacterium kochi | reverse complement strand
ACTGATACCACCAAACCGGTAGTTCCTGTTTTGGCTGATGTAACTGGACAATGTAGCGCTACCGCTACTGCTCCTGTAACTACAGATAATTGTTCTGGTACAATTACCGGAACAACATCAGATGCTTTAACTTATACTACTCAAGGAACGCACACCATCACTTGGACATTCACCGATGCTGTTGGAAATGCTTCCACTGCTACCCAAAATGTAGTAATTACCGATACTACCAAACCGGTAGTTCCTATTTTGGCTGATGTAACTGGACAATGTAGCGCTACCGCTACTGCTCCTGTAACTACAGATAATTGTTCTGGTACAATCACCGGAACAACATCGGATGCTTTAACTTATGCGACTCAAGGAACGCACACTATCACTTGGACTTTCACCGATGCGGTTGGAAATGCTTCCACTGCTACCCAAAATGTAGTAATTACCGATACTACAGCTCCTTCAATTACTGCAGCTGGCACTAATTCGACCATCAATTGTCCCGCACTTCCTTCATTCACCGCTCCTACAGCTACAGATAATTGCTCAACAGCTACAGTTAATATACTATCTGATATAACAACTCCTGGTAATTGTGTAGGTGCATATAGCAGAACAATCACTTGGGATGCAACTGATGAAAGTAATAATCATAGCATAACAGTAAGTCAGACAATTAGAGTTCAAGACAATACTGCTCCCACTTTTACACCACCTGCAAACATTATAATAAATAGTGGTGAGAATTGTATCGCAAATACTAACCCAACTATTACTGGTAATGTAGCCAATGTGAATGATACCTGTGATTCCAATCCAACAGCCACTTATGTGGATACAGAATGTTTTGGAGTTACAGAAAATAATGGATCAATAAATGCTGGAAGCGGTAATTATTTTCCATTTACTGTTGCAGGATTCGATGATTTATCAGCAAGTAATATTGAAAAAATCGCTTTATCCTTTGGAACAAATCAAGGAAAAGGAAGAGCTGAATTCACCTTAGTTTCACCTAGTGGACAAGGGGTAATATTAGTTGGTCCATATTGTTCTGGGGGAAATTGTGATGATGCAAGCTCAAATACTAAAGAATTGTATTTACCTACATTTTATCCAAATAGCTCAGGTTATACCAAATGGAATAATGCTAATTTTATTCAAGAAGGAATAAATCAAAATATGACTCCAAACGGAGGAACAACTTCTCCAAATATAATCACTGGGTTAACCTCTTATGTTTCCAGTTTTGAAAATCTTACGGGCCCAATGAATGGAACTTGGTTTATCTATTCAAGAAAACAAGCCAGTGTTAATGGTAGCATTGATTTTAACAGTGTTTGTCTGACTCCGGCTAGTTCTTGTCCAAGCAATAAAGTTATTACAAGAACATGGACCGTTACAGATGCTTGTGGCAATTTTTCCAAAGCAACTCAAACAATAAAAATTCAGGATAAAACTGCTCCGCTATTGAGCGAAGCCCCTGCTGATGTAACCGCAGAATGTTCTGCAGTTCCTGCTACAAGTACTTTAACCGCTACTGATAATTGTGATGCAGATCCTAAAGTTACTTTCAACGAAGTTAAAACTGAAGGAGACTGTGCCAGTAACTATACGCTAACCAGAACCTGGACTGCGACTGATGTTTGTGGCAACACGGCTTCTAAATCACAAGTGATTACCATTCAGGATAAAACTGCTCCGGTATTGAGCCTAGCCCCTGCTAATGTAACTGTAGAATGTTCCGCAGTTCCTGCTGCAAGTACTTTAACCGCTACTGATAATTGTGATGCAGATCCTAAAGTTACTTTCAACGAAGTTAGAACTGACGGAAACTGCGCCAGCAACTATACGCTAACCAGAACCTGGACTGCGACTGAT
>NZ_JBLVPW010000069.1:0-1938 GCF_048286715.1 Flavobacterium kochi | reverse complement strand
TCTATTTCATCCTTGGGCTTATTGCCGTTTTCCTGAAATACAAACTTAGCAATTACATAGACTCAAGTATTCAATTCCACATACTATATTCAAGACATATCACATTTACAAAATAACTAACAGAAGAAAATGGAATTTTTAGAGGAATGGCAGCATATAGTCCAGCCCTTATGAAAAAAGAGGCAATACCGAGTTCACACCTTTTTTAAGAAATATCAATAGTTTTCATACCTAATGATCACAAACAGTCATCTGCATTCTTTTGGTTTTCCATAGGTTTTGGACTTGATCCCGTCTACACCTAAAATTTGAGTTTTATCTTTCAGGGAAAAGTAATGCTTTTGGCACTTTTAAATTTGCTAATTACAGTAAAGTGAAAAATAGAAAATAAACCAAGTTGACACATATTGAACAATATAAAATTACTATCCTATTATTTATTCAGTTTACAATAAAAACATACAGCTTCCATTAAAATCTTCATGCTCATTATACTTTACATACCCTAGTTGATTAGTTATCATTCTTGTTTTTCCAATGCCAAAATCTGCGACGTTACAATGATGATGTCCATAAATCCAATAATCAATATCATTTTTTTCTATAAATGATGACATTTTACTTCCAAAAGCCTCGTTGATATTACTATCACTGTATTTCTGCGGATAATTGATAAACGTTGGTAGATGATGCGTAATAACCACTGTAGCACTTTTTGTTTTGTCCTGAAAAGTTTCCTCTAAAAACAGCTTGCTTTCCCGATGAAGTTGATTATAGTCTTCAACGCTTAATCGTTTTCCGTTTTTTCGTATTACTTTAAAATCCGATAAACTCTGTTCAATTAAAAACCCTTTTTCAACTGAAATATAAGACCATAAAGTCGAAAAAACCAATCGTATTCCATTTATGTTTTTTACGCTGTTGTTTAATAGCGTAACATTATCTCTTATCTGTTCTTCAAAAACACCACTTCTTTGGGCAATATCTGAATTATAATATTCGTGATTACCAGGAATCCAAAATGTATGTTCAAAATGATCGGAAACATAATCAAAGAACTTTTGATGCTGATGTAATTCTCTAAAAGGCATAATGTCACCTGCCAGAATGAGAACATCAGCTTCGGATTTGATTGGATTAGACAGAATCCATCTTCGGTTTTCTAAAAATTCTAAGTGAAGATCTGAACAGTATTGAATTTTCATATTATTTTCCATTAGTTATACTATAAGTTAAATAAATGGATTTTTTTTCCACTAAAACATGTTTTTCAGATAAAATTTTCCATTATAATGTGAAGCATGCAAAAGTTTCAACATTATTTCTTTTGGCGACAAGCTCACATACTTTATTGCTAATAGTTCCTTAGTGTTTTTTTTTAGGTGCTTTAGAATGTCTGACTGGGAGTAAAATTGTTCTAACTTTTCGATATCAGTAGTAAAAGTTTCTGTGGCAGTAGTAAACAAAGCTCTTAGCTTTATAATATCCTTATCTTTGAAAAGATTTAGTTTACTATGACCCATATCCCAAAATAAGTGCCGAAAAAATAGTCGCTATGCTTATCTTTCCTTTCATTGTAATTGATTTTCGTGACATAGCACTTTGTTTTGCACCTCTTCAATTTGTCTGTATCGAATTTTCGTTACACTTTTCATAATACGAAAATATGATTTTATTCTAGTGTTTTGAAAAATTATATTCTTTTTCGTTCACTTTTCTTGGCTGTTCACCTAATATGAACAGTATTACTTCTTTTATAGACTAACTGTAATTTATACTTAATTGATCCGTATTGGAATTGGCACAAAATAATGCTTACCCAAAATTTACGATACTAAAAAAAGTTTTACGCAAAAAAAAACCCCATCAAGTAAATGATGAGGATTCTTTAAAGAAAGGCGACGACATACTCTCCCACATAACTGCAGTACCATCTGC
>NZ_JBLVPW010000068.1:0-2333 GCF_048286715.1 Flavobacterium kochi | reverse complement strand
TACGGGAGAAATAACCATAAAAAAGGAGGCCTTTTTAAAGGGCCTCCGATTAAGACTTTGGTTTGTTATTATCAGCTCATATCTTTCGATACAACTAACTATCAAATACGCTACTCTTTGCAGATGGCCATACTCAAGAACAAAGCAAAATCATACTCAAAGATAAGGCGAATTCTATTTCAAACAAATCTAAAAGAGCAGTTTAACTCGTAATTAACACATTGTTTTTAATGTTTTAAAAAGCAATACCTATGCTAGAACATAGTAGCTAATTTCTGTTCGCCAAGTAAGATCTAATAAAAATTTTATGGTAATCATTTCGAAAAAACGAAATTTTTAAAACGCCATACATACGGGAGAAATAACAATAAAAAAAGGAGGCCTTTTTAAAGGGAGTTTAACTCACAATTAACATTCTGATTTTTAACGATCAAAAAACAAGTAATTGTAACAAACCGATCAAATGATCCATGTTTGCCAAGTGAAATTCAATAAAAAAATTTATGCTAATTATTTTGAAAACATCAAATTATAAAAATAGTAAACTGAAGAAACAACCATAAAAAAGAGGCCTTTTTAAAGGGCCTCCTATGTGATTCTGAATTACCGATATTAACTCTTACCGTTACTGGTATAGTCGATAGTGAGTTATCAATCTCATTATAAGATTAATATTCTCAGGTATTCAATCAGAATCACACTCAAAGATATTATTTATTTCTAAAAAAATTACTCTAAACCAGTATTTTAACCAATAATTAACGTGTCAATTTATTGTATAAAAAATTACTGTTTTTTAGCCGTTTCAACCGTAAAAATTAGTTCAGGAAATTTTAATAAAAGAGGTTACGAATACAATTGCAGTAGAAAATGAGCAGCCTAAAAAAAACTATTTTTGATATGTCGCCATAAAAAAGGAGGCCTTTTTACAGACCTCCAGTTTAGATTTTGGTTTGCTATTATCTACTAAGATCCTTTCGGTAACTTGTGACTATTAAATACGCTTCTCTTTACGGATGGTCATATTCAAGAACAAAGCAAAATCATATTCAAAGATAAGGCGAATTCTATTTTAAACAAATCTAAAAAAGCACTTTAACCAATTATTAACGCATTCATTTTCAATAAATTTAAAACGATATTTCCCTGCTATCACTAATCAAATTGATTGCTGTACAAATTATAATTTTAACAACATACACCTCTTAAAAGACAAATAGATCCTATTCAAAATTTAACCGCTGCATTTCACCGCTAACCTCAAAAAAAAGGAGGCCTTGTTAAAGGGCCTCCGATTGTAGATTTTGATTTACCATTTATCAACTCATACCGTTCAGCATGAAATGACTATTTGCATAAGCTTCTCTTTTCAGATGGTTTTACACAAGTGATTAATCAAAATCACACTCAAAGATACGACTTAGGGCAGTCAAATTATTAAAAAAACAGCATTTTAACCATTAATTAACTTGTTGTTTTTTTAATCAATTAAAACGAAATATATTGTTTGAATTCCAAACAACATAGCGATTGCTAAAATCAATAGGCAGTTCGCACTACTTCACACTGATATTCGCAACATCTCAATGAAATAACTAAAATATGTATCTTTGGAGTCCACTTAAAGTCAATAAAATGCAACTCGTTTTCGCTTCCAACAACAAAAATAAAATTCTGGAAATACAAAGTATGCTTCCTGACACAATCAAAATTCTAAGTTTAGAAAGCATCGGTTGTAATGAAGAAATTCCCGAAACAGCAGAAACCATTGAAGGTAATGCGATTTTAAAAGCAAATTATATTACGCAAAAATATGGCTATAATTGCTTTGCTGATGACACTGGACTTGAGGTAGATTCTTTAAATGGGGAACCAGGAGTTTTTTCTGCACGATATGCGGGAGAACAACGCAATGCTGATGATAATATGAACAAAGTATTGAAGGCCTTATCGGGTAAGAATAATAGAAAGGCACAGTTTAAAACGGTCATTGCATTAAATTTAAATGGCAAACAGCATCTTTTTACAGGAATCGCAAGAGGTGAAATCACTTTAGAAAAGACAGGTAATCAAGGATTTGGTTATGATCCTATTTTTAAACCTGAAGAGTATCAGGAAACTTTCGCTCAATTATCATTAGACCTAAAAAATAAAATTAGTCACAGAGGAAAAGCGACACTCCAACTAATAGACTTCCTGAAAGGAAATAAATAAATTTGGTTCTTCGCCTAAATTAGTGGATTTGCATTTTTTAGGTATTTCCTAAATAATACACCATTTTTATAAAATTCTCGGGATTTCTATAACCTCTTGCTCTGGATCTTGCTAACTGC
>NZ_JBLVPW010000067.1:0-2383 GCF_048286715.1 Flavobacterium kochi | reverse complement strand
TTTGAAGGAAATTGGAGTGTTATGCGGGATTGATAAAAACCTAACTTGGTATGTAGCCAGACACACCTTTGCTACGACTGTGACACTAGGCAATGGGGTGAAGATTGAAAATGTTTCCGCAATGATGGGCCATACTAATATTATGCAAACACAGCATTATGCTAAGGTATTAGATGCAAATGTAATGGAAGACATGTTTAAATTAATGAAGAAATATAAAAACATATAAGGGCAATCATGCCGTGAATAAAAACATTATTTGCCGAAAATACGTAATGAAGGTTTAAAACATTCACCTAAAATTTTTCAGAGGTGTTCGCTTTGTCCTGGAATAAGATGTTTAAAACAAACACCTCACTCCAGTTTAAACCGATTCCAGAGTTGATGTAATCGTGACATTTCAACTTTAGTAATCTAATTAAAAACTTACTCCATAGCCCACAAAGGCTCTTTAAACCAATTATTTTTCATTCCCAAAGCATTAGGATCAACATTAGGATACTTTTCAAACAATCCGTAAAGTTTTTCAGTAAATGAATTATCTGGTTGTATAATATTTAAAAAATATTTCATCAAACAAAGATGAACATATAACTTTTGAAATTCATGCTGTTTTGGCACATCAACTATCCATGGGTTAGGTGGTGTGGTCAACAATTTAGGACTTCCTGGCAAATTCCTGTTCCACAAACGAGAATGGTGCGCACAATAATTTCGTATCTGAGCAATAGATTGTAACCAACTGGGCAAATAGGTGTGGTTGATTGCTCCATATTCTTTAGCAATAACGTCTTTAGACTTAACAGTATGCTTAAGGTTTCCATACAATTTAGACAAAGCACCAAAACTAGTTTGCTCTAATGATTTCCAAGCTGGAGGAAAACGCAAATCATCCTTATGTTTTCTATAGTGATTTTTTATACTTTCATCTTTAGTGCGTTCAAGTTCTTCCTCAAGATTAGAGAGGGTTTTCACTAGAGCTTTACTATCATTAAACAAATCAAAATTCTGAAACCACCATGGGCTTATCTCATGTGATAAATGGTAAATAAGTTTAGTACGTAAGCTTATTTCGATTTTTTCAATAATATCAAACAATAGTATTTTCAATTCTCCATCAAAGCAATATAAAGCAATGACATCTTCAAACTTACTGTTTTCTTTAAAAATATGTTGCTCTTTATCAGACTGCATAGAATACCAGTACTCTCCCAATCGATAATAGCTAATATGCGAAAGGTAGTGAGCCGCTATGGTCCTATTCTTTATAATTAGTCCTCTTTTAATTAATTGGTCTATTTGCTCCTCAATGGTTAAAGGTTTTTTCTCAAACATAAAATAAAAATATACCCTGCTAATCTACAAAAAAATGTAACTTAAGCAGGGTTAAACTATAATTTAAAAACCTCTATAAAGCAAAAGACACACCCTGGGACGCTGTATCCTTAATAAAAAAGACCTATCGCGCGGTGTGTACTGTTGCAACAAAAGTACAACTAATTACTAATTTACCAAACAAAAAGGCACTTTTTAGCAATATTTTAATAATAAAGCAGTTATTTCAACCTCTGGAATATGAGTAAATCTGATGAATACAAATTCATTTTTACTCCGAAAAACAAATCAATTTAACAATCGATTATCCTTTACAAAACTGGAAACTTTTAGTCTATGTGCTCCCGGAATCCTACCAATACTGACTATATGATATCTTAAAATATTTTTTTCATTTCTTCCTCTTGACCAGTAAGTTTCAATTTTGTAGACGTGCTCCCAATTGGTCTACCCCCAAATTATACCTTCTGCTTTTTTCTGGCTAAGGATTCTTTTGTTCTTTAAGAAATCAAATTACGTTCTATCTCAGAGCAAGTGCGCAGCTTACTCTTTTTTGATGATAATTCAGCAGTATTCTCAAATATTGCTTTTAAAAAACTACCGAGGAAGCAACCGAACAAGAAGATTCAAGGTTGGGAGATAAGTTGGGAGATAAGTTGGGAGATACTTCCATGAAAATAATTGCCGCTATCAAAAATGACAAAGAAATTAGTATTGCCCAATTGGCTTCACAATTAGCAATAAGCACCACTACAGTCGAAAAACAATTGGCAAAATTAAAGAAAAAAGGAATCCTATTGCGCCACGGCACCAAGGATGGTTATTGGGAAATCAGTAAGGAAAGTAAAGAGTAATTGAAGTGTTTTTTCTCCAAATACATATACCCACTAAAAAACAATAAACACCAACATATGAAATACTATTTTTGTAGATATACTAATTTGCTTTAATAATTACGATTATGTATATTTGCTTCATAATTTTGAATATTATGAGCTATCGGGTAAATTTAACCAAGGAAGAGTTAGTTGATTTAAAACGGATAAAG
>NZ_JBLVPW010000066.1:0-2481 GCF_048286715.1 Flavobacterium kochi | reverse complement strand
GTTAAGCCCGCCTGCGCAGATGGTACTGCAGTTATGTGGGAGAGTATGTCGTCGCCTTTCTTTAAAGAATCCTCATCATTTACTTGATGGGGTTTTTTTTTGCGTAAAACTTTTTTTAGTATCGTAAATTTTAGGAGTAAAAAAAGTAGATCTTGATTTCAAACTTCCTAAAATCAAAAAACTTCTGCATAGTGGACAGCTTTTTCGTTATCCTGACTATTAAATGTGGCTATCTTATAAGGCCGAGCAAACGTGTATATATAATTTTGTTAGTCGAAATGAAATAACAAGAATTTTACGAATCTTATTATCAAAGCTTTTTTAAGGGGGAGTCGTGTAATTAAGGATTCAAAAATAAGAACTAAAAAATATATAATACTGCTTATTTGATAAAATATAGTAAAATAGAGTTGTTTTTAAGATCTTATTTGGTATATTTGTGTTCAAATAAGGTTTTTTATGCTGAAAAATATCTCTAAAACACAAGTGCTCGAAAGGCTTAAAGTAGAAAATCCTTGGTGGGTTGCTTCTACCATCGATACCGATTTTAATGAAATGCCTAGAAGGTTATACTTTGATTTATTTCGACCATTGGTATATGAACAAGAAATACGTCGTGCAGTGGTTTTGATGGGGCCACGTCGTGTAGGTAAAACAGTAATGTTGTATCATACTATTGATGATTTGCTTAGAAACGGAATTTCTCCTCATAAAATTATATTCATAACCGTCGAAAACCCTGTTTATATCAACATTGGGTTAGAACAGTTGTTCTCTTATGCTAAAGAAGCTATTGGTAGGGCTGATGAAGGGGGGTGGTATGTTTTTTTTGATGAAATACAATACCTGAAAAACTGGGAGTTGCATCTTAAAACTCTTGTAGATACCTACAGAGATGGTAAGTTTGTAGTTTCGGGTTCAGCTGCTGCTGCATTAAAATTTAAAAGTAACGAAAGCGGTGCCGGTCGTTTTACCGATTTTCTATTGCCTCCCCTTACCTTTAATGAGTACATCCACATGAAAGGATTGGAAAGTATTATGATTCCTTCGACAATAAAATGGCATCAAAGCGAAGTCGATTTTTATTTAACTTCTCATATCAGTGAACTCAATCAACATTTTATTAACTATATCAATTTTGGCGGGTATCCCGAAGTGATTTTTTCTGAAAAAATGCAAGCTAATCCGGGTAGATATATTAAACAGGATATTGTAGATAAAGTATTGTTGAGGGATTTACCGAGTTTGTATGGTATCAAAGATGTTCAGGAATTAAATTCATTGTTTACAACAATTGCCTTTAATACGGCAAATGAATTTTCATATGAAACGTTAAGCATTCAATCGGGAGTAGATAAAAAAACAATCAAAATTTATATAGAATATTTAGAGGCTGCTTTTTTAATTAAAAAGATCCAGCGTGTGGATCAATCTGGAAAACGATTTAAAAGAGAAATCTCGTTTAAATTATATTTAACAAATCCTTCTTTGTTCACTGCTTTATTTGCTCCAATTCAAAGCACAGATGAAAACATGGGGAATATGGTGGAAACGGCCATCTATGCACAGTGGATGCACCGTGATTGGTTTGAACCTTGGTATGCGCGATGGAAAGACGGAGAAGTGGATATGGTGGGCATTAGCGAAAAAAACTTAAAACCTATTTGGGCTTTAGAAATAAAATGGAGTAACCGTTATTTTGACAAACCTAAATCGCTGAAAAGTTTGCTAAACTTTTGTGTTGACAATAAACTAGATAAAGCAATTGTAACTTCAATTGATAAAACAGGAACAATGGAGGAGCATTCCATTTTGCTTCAGTTTATTCCTGCAGCGGTCTATGCTTATAATGTGGGGAGAAATACCTTGATGAAAAAGAACAATGGATTGATGTGATTTTATTCAAATAAAATATACATTACTATTTATGAATGAAAATGTCTCTTTCGGTAACTTGGAGAAGCTTAGTTGCTTTTTAAAGATAGCGAATAACCCGCTTGTGGTCAGACCAGGCTGCTAAAAAAAAACTTTATGAAAAAGTGGTGGCTATTCTTAGATTTTAGACGAATCAAAAAAAAGTTAAAATAGTGGCAAATTAACGAATTCTAGAAACTGGATTTCCTTCTGTTTTTTTTTTTTTTTTTTGTTTAGCTTTTCCGCAGATATTTCTACCGGGTCTAGTTTGGTTATTTTGTAAATGTGATATGTCTTGAATATAGTATGTGGAATTGAATACTTGAGTCTATGTAATTGCTAAGTTTGTATTTCAGGAAAACGGCAATAAGCCCAAGGATGAAATAGATTTGAAAAGGAAATAAGAAAATAATAAGGTTACCTATATAGTAATGACTGTTACTAATCCCGTCGATTTTGACTGTGATATCCTGGGATAGTGATTTGAGTTTAAAAAACTTTGATTTCTAAGAAACGCGTTTTCAGGGAGTTAAACCTTAGATTAAGAAAATGTTAAAAAAAGTGTTT
>NZ_JBLVPW010000065.1:0-2545 GCF_048286715.1 Flavobacterium kochi | reverse complement strand
GTAATTTGCCGGTACTGATCCCCCTATAGCATTTACAGTAATCACACCATCATTGTTCGCACAACTTGGCAATGCCGTAACTGTTGGCGTTAATCCTAATGGTGCTAAAATTGTTAGATTTACTTTATTTCCACAGCCATTAACATCTTTTATCTCAACACTATGAGCTCCTGATGATAAATTAGATACTGTAAAGGGTGCCGTTTGCGTTTGGAAGGCTCCTGCGTCTATAGCAAAACTATAAGGTGCCATCCCCACTGTTGCTACCGTAACATCTATCGCAAAATTACCCTCAGTTCCTGCACATTGATTGTTTAAAACTGCCGAAACGACTGGCGTTGGGTCCTTACTTAAAGTAAATGGAACCGTCTCTTGTATACATCCATTAGCATCTTTAGCATAAGCAATATATGAATTAGCTGCAAGAGAAAAAGTATTTGTGTTAACCCAACCTGAATCAGTTGCAACCGGTTTAGGACTCAATGATGGCAAAACTTGATACGTATAACCAGCAGTACCTCCTTGCGCAATAACTGAAACTTGACCTAATTTATTACAATTTTCATTCTCAAGTATTGTCGCATTTACTGTTAATGCTATGGCAGATTGTGTAATTGTAAATGTAGTTGAGGCATTGGTACACCCATTATTTGCACCACCACTACTCTCTTTAAATAAGATATAATACGTTCCAGGAGCTAATAATCCTATATTTATAATAGGGGTAGTAAATGTACCTGTCAAACCACTAACTGTTCCAATCGGTATTGCTGTCGGTAAGTTTGTTTGAGAGTTAAATACCTGATATGAAACATCTGTCGATACAGGATAAGTATCAGTGAATGTAAAATCAACCGATCCATTACCCATTCCCGTACAAGTTACATTTTTTGGAGTAACAGTACTCGTTAAAGTAGATGTAGTTTGGGTTGGAGCTGTTGCTTGTTTAAAAAAATAACAATGTGTTGATTCATCATAAACAATAAAAGAATAAACAACACCAGGATTCAATCCGTTGAAAGTTGACTGTAAATACAAATCTGGAAGTGCAGTATGTATCGCTGAAGTAGCATTCTGATACGATCCAGGATTTGATGTATAGTCATACGGTGGCGTCGATCCTGAAATTATAGGAAAAAGTGCAAAATGATAAGGTCCTCCAACAAATGCAGGATTTACACTTACAATTATAGAAGCTGTTGAGCATGATGGAGGTCCCGGAGTTGTATTTATAATCAAATCCGTAGGCGGTGAGGCCATATTAATTATATCCTTTTTCGTACAACCGTTAGCATCGGTAAAACTTAATTCATAAATACCAAAATTTATAATATTAAAGGTATAAACACCCGCAGCAATAGTTGGTGGAGGAATCACAGCTCCAACATTATTAGTTATAGAATAAGTATAAGGTCCTGTGCCTCCAGAAGGTGTGGCAGAAATCGAACCCAGAGAAGACCCTCCTCCAACCACTCCTGAGCAAGTTATATCTGTTTTTGCAATAACTGTAGTAAGTACAACAGGTTCTGAAATCGTTTTTGTTTCGATATCAGTACACCCTTTCGCATCTGTTACGGTAATAATATAATTACCGGCAGGCAATCCGGAGGTTTGGGTATTATAATTGGTGTTAGGAGGTGGTCCCGGTAAAAGAGAATTATCTTTAACCACATTAATAACATAAGGAGCAGTACCAAAACTAGTGTTAATATTAACTTTAATTGCCCCTGTAGTGTCTCCAAAACAATAGATTTGTTGTGTTTGTGTTATCGAAGTTATAACTGGTGAAACTATTGGGTTTATAGTAATTACTCCTGATTGTGCAGGACAACCATTCGCATCTGTAACTTGAAATTGATACGTTCCTGGTGTAGTAGTGTTATACGTAAATGTACTTCCAGTTACCGCACCTAAAGAAGTGGCCGTTCCGCCATTAAAAGATACCGCATACGTAAATCCTGTATAGCCTCCGGTAATGGTTCCCGTAATTGTGGCAGCTGGTGGAGTATTACAATCTAAATCCTTGGTCAAAACCGTAGTGACTGTAAGTTGTGGAGCAATAGTTTTTGCCAATCCTACAGATTTACATCCATAAGCATCTTTCACAATTATGGTATAATTCCCTGGCGTTACATTGGCAAAGGTATTGCTCAACTGATAACTTAATCCATTGTCAATACTGTATTGGTAAGGTCCAACCCCTGCTGCAGCTGTAACTATTAGTGTTGCCTGGTTGGTCGTATCATAGCATAAATCTGAACCTGCAATGCTTGCCGTCGGAGGTGTTGGTGTAGTCAAAGTAAATGTAGCTGTTACGATACAATTATTTGCATCGGTAACACGTGCTGTGTAAAGCCCTACTTGAGTCAGGTTTGTAAATGTATTGCTTGCTTGTGGTCCTAAAACAGTAGCATCCGGTTGTGTCAGGGTATAGGTATTTCCTCCCCAGCCACCTGTAACATTAACCACTACACTTCCATTTGCATTACATTTAATCGGTGTAACTGTTGTAGTTACTGCCAATGCTGCCGTTGGTGCTGCAATC
>NZ_JBLVPW010000064.1:0-3064 GCF_048286715.1 Flavobacterium kochi | reverse complement strand
ACGACTATAAAATATTACAAATTTAGAACATGAAATTACTGAAGTTACTTAAAAAACTCTGTGGGGTAAGGGGGCATTGTGAACGTTTGTGATTAAAAATGAGCCTTTCTTGAAAAAAAACAACAATCTTTATCAGAACAAAAAATATTTTTACCTATCAATAGTTTTGTTGCGACTTTTGGGTTGCTCATAAGCTCCTACATAATGTTGAAACCTCTGCTTCCATCGAACATCTTGATTTTCCATATTATTCTATATCAGTTTGAATTTTAAACTTTCTCAATCACGTCCAATTCCACCTTCAAATTCTTGATGATAAACTCTTGTCTGTCTGGAGTATTTTTACCCATATAAAAAGATAATAATTGCTCAATCGAAGTATTTTTATCCATCATGATAGGATCTAAACGAATGGTTTCTCCAATGAAATTCTTGAACTCATCTGGAGAAATTTCTCCCAATCCTTTAAATCGGGTGATTTCCGGTTTTGGTTTTAATTTTTCAATAGCATCTTTTCGCTCTTCATCAGAATAACAGTAAATCGTTTCTTTCTTGTTTCGCACCCTGAAAAGTGGTGTCTGCAAAATGTACAGATGGCCTTCCTTTATTAATTCAGGAAAAAACTGCAAGAAAAAAGTAATCAATAACAAGCGAATGTGCATTCCATCGACATCGGCATCTGTTGCGATCACAATGTTGTTGTACCTTAATTTTTCTAATCCATCTTCAATATCCAGCGCCGCCTGCAACAAATTGAATTCTTCATTTTCATAAACAATTTTTTTGCTCATTCCATACGAATTCAAAGGCTTTCCACGTAAACTGAAAACGGCTTGTGTATTTACATCACGTGATTTAGTAATTGACCCGGAAGCCGAATCTCCCTCAGTAATAAAAAGGGTACTTTCTAAACTTTTAGGGTTTTTAGTATCTGGAAGATGGGCGCGACAATCCCTTAATTTCTTGTTATGCAGATTCGCTTTTTTGGCACGATCTGTCGCTAATTTTCTAATACCGGATAATTCTTTACGTTCTCGCTCTGCCTGAAGAATTTTCCTCAATAATGCTTCTGCAGTTGGAGGATTCTTATGTAAATAATTGTCTAACTTCGTTTTTACAAAATCATTTACAAAAGTACGTACTGATAGCATTCCCG
The DNA here is from genome assembly GCF_048286715.1 of Flavobacterium kochi. Taxonomy (NCBI): domain Bacteria; kingdom Pseudomonadati; phylum Bacteroidota; class Flavobacteriia; order Flavobacteriales; family Flavobacteriaceae; genus Flavobacterium; species Flavobacterium kochi. The sequence continues at coordinate 1,908 of NZ_JBLVPW010000064.1, read as the reverse complement.
GTTCAGAACCCATATCCGTTGAACCTAATTTGGTTTTGGTTTGCGACTCAAAAACCGGCTCCATTACTTTAATACTTATAGCTGTAACAATGGACTTTCGAACATCCGATGCCTCAAAGCTTTTATTGTAAAACTCTCGGATGGCTTTCACAATCGCTTCCCTATAGGCTGCTAAATGCGTCCCTCCTTGTGTCGTATTTTGTCCATTTACAAAGGAATGGTATTCTTCACTGTATTGTGTTTTGCTATGTGTTAAGGCAATTTCGATATCATCTCCTTTCAAATGAATGATTGGATACTCCAAATCATCGGCATGAATGGTTTCTTCCAATAAATCTTTCAGACCATTCTCCGAAAAATATTTTTCGCCATTGAACAAAATAGTCAAACCATTATTTAAGTAACAATAGTTTTTGAGCATTTTGATTACATATTCAAATCTGAATTTGTAATTTTTAAAAATGGCTTCATCCGGAATAAAAGTAACTTTAGTTCCTTTTCTCTTTGTAGTTTCAATAATACCTTCTTCAAGAACCAGATTTCCGGCAGAGAATTCAGCCGCTTTTTGTTTTTCGTCCCGAACGGATTCTACACGGAAGTAATTAGACAAAGCATTCACTGCTTTTGTTCCGACTCCATTCAAACCAACGGATTTCTTAAATGCCAAAGAATCATATTTTCCTCCTGTATTCATTTTAGAAACTACATCAATCACTTTTCCCAATGGAATTCCACGACCGTAATCCCTAACTGTAACAGTTTTGTCCTTGATAGTTACCTCAATTGTCTTACCTGCACCCATGACAAATTCATCGATACAGTTGTCGAGTACTTCTTTCAGAAGAATATAAATACCATCATCCGGAGAGGAACCATCACCAAGTTTCCCAATGTACATTCCGGGACGCATGCGAATATGTTCTTTCCAGTCGAGCGACCGAATATTATCTTCGGTATATTGATTTTGATCGGACATTGTAAATTTTGTGGATTTTGTGCTAATGTAGTGTAATTCGATAAAATTTAAAATAGGAAACCGTCAAAGTTATTAAGAATGATATTGACAAAAAAAAGATTGCAGCTATTAGATTACAGATTTCAGAATACGTGTACAAAAGGTTGCGAAAATTTAAAAATTCCTAATAGTCTCTTTCAGCTGTTTATCCAATTCGGGATTGGAAATTTTACCGTTTTCAACATCAAAATTAACATCAAAACTAGGCAGGGAGAATGTTGCTTTTACATCGGCACCATAACGAGGGAATGCATTTTTGGCAATTTCAAGAACGTTAGCTCCGCCTCTTCCGCCCGGTGAAGTTGCCATTAAAAGCATTGGTTTTTCCTGAAAAACTTTTACTGTTATCCTGGAACACCAGTCGAAAACATTTTTGAAAGCTGCAGAATAATTACTATTATTTTCGGCAAGTGAAACTACCAAAATATCGGCACTGGCAATTTTAGCCAGAAATGCTTTTGCCAGTTCATGCTGACCGATTTCCTTTTCGATATCAACGCTAAATAATGGCATTTGAAAATTATTTAAATCCAACACCTCAACTTCGGCATTTTCGAAAAGATGAGCAGCATAAGTCACTAATTTTTTATTGATGGAGTTTTTACTGGGACTTCCTGCAAAAGCGATAATTTTCATAGTTATTAATTTTTATTAAAAGTAATAAAAATTAAAGATCAATCAAACTGAAAAGGCTTTTAACCCAAGTTGCAGCACAAATGTTAAATAAAAGTTAATTTTGATTAGATTTGTAAGATATTACCCTGATTAAAGAGTTGCTGTTTTGAAGAAAGCCAGTAAAATGGGGCTTTTTATTTTCCGATTCACTTTGTAGTACACAGCGAGCTATTGTTCTTTTAGATTCATTATCAGAACTTTGAAAGATGTACTTCAAA
>NZ_JBLVPW010000063.1:0-3205 GCF_048286715.1 Flavobacterium kochi | reverse complement strand
TAATCCTTCTGGAAATGCGGCAGCCTTTACAACATGGTTGGCGAGCTTCTCTGGTAGCGATACTTGCGGAACAGCGACAGTAACAAATGACAGTACAGGATTAAGCGATTTATGTGGAGCAACAGGAACAGAAACGGTAACCTTTACACTTACCGATTTATGTGGAAACTCAATTACAAAAGACGCGACCTTCACCATCATAGATACTACCGTACCGACCTTCACCCGTCCTGCGGACATCACCATCTATACCGATGCAACATGCGGATACGATGCGACAGTTACAGCAACCGGCGATGTAACCAATGAAGCAGACAACTGCTCCACCGGATTACAGGCAAGCTTTACTGATGTAGTAACTAATGGTTCATGTCAGGGAAGTAAAGTGATCACCAGAACATGGCATTTGGTTGACAACTGCGCAAACGCAGCAGCAGACCAGGTACAAATCATTACTATTCGTGATAACACCGCACCAACGTTCACTCGTCCAGTAGATAAAACTATATACACATCTGCAACCTGTACTTACGATGCTAGTGTAATAGTAACTGGAGATGTAACAAATGAAGCGGACAACTGTTCAACTGGATTGAATTCAACATTTACGGATGTAGTAACTAATGGCTCATGTCAGGGAAGTAAAGTAATCAAAAGAACATGGCATTTGGTTGACAACTGCACAAACGCAGCAGCAGACCAGGTACAGACCATTACAGTTCTTGATACTACCATACCGACCTTCACCCGTCCTGCGGACATCACCATCTATACCGATGCGACATGCGGATACGATGCGACAGTTACAGCAACCGGCGATGTAACCAATGAAGCAGACAACTGCTCCACCGGATTACAGGCAAGCTTTACTGATGTAGTAACTAATGGTTCATGTCAGGGAAGTAAAGTGATCACCAGAACATGGCATTTGGTTGACAACTGCGCAAACGCAGCAGTAGACCAGGTACAAATCATTACTATTCGTGATAACACCGCACCAACGTTCACTCGTCCAGTAGATAAAACTATATACACATCTGCAACCTGTACTTACGATGCTAGTGTAATAGTAACTGGAGATGTAACAAATGAAGCGGACAACTGTTCAACTGGATTGAATTCAACATTTACGGATGTAGTAACTAATGGTTCATGTCAGGGAAGTAAAGTAATCAAAAGAACATGGCATTTGGTAGACAACTGCACAAACGCAGCAGCAGACCAGGTACAGACCATTACAGTTCTTGATACTACCGCGCCGACCTTCACCCGTCCAGTAGATAAAACTATATATACAACAGCAACCTGTACTTACGACGCTAGTGTAATAGTAACTGGAGATGTAACCAATGAAGCAGACAACTGCTCAACTGGATTAAATTCAACATTTACTGATGTGGTAACTAATGGTTCATGTCTGGGAAGTAAAGTAATCAAAAGAACCTGGCATTTGGTTGATAACTGCACAAACGCAGCAGCAGACCAGGTACAGACCATTACAGTTCTTGATACTACCGCGCCGACCTTCACCCGTCCAGTAGATAAAACTATATATACAACAGCAACCTGTACTTACGACGCTAGTGTAATAGTAACTGGAGATGTAACCAATGAAGCAGACAACTGCTCAACTGGATTAAATTCAACATTTACTGATGTGGTAACTAATGGTTCATGTCTGGGAAGTAAAGTAATCAAAAGAACCTGGCATTTGGTTGATAACTGTGGTAACTTAGCCATCGATCAAGTACAGACAATTACCATAAGTGATAACATTACTCCATCTATTACATGCACAGCAAACAAATCTGTTGTTCCTAACAATGCTTCATGTACTTACAAACATTCTGGCACAGCGTGGAATGCTACTGCAACAGATAATTGTAGCAGTACAGTTATTAAGTATACATTAAGTGGTGCTACCACATCAACAACAGGTGCTTATACGACACTTGATAATGTAATATTTAACACTGGAGAAACGACAGTAACTGCAGTTGCAAGTGATGCATGTGGCAATAATTCCACTTGTAATTTTACGGTAACCGTTACTAAAACATTGGATGTAACAGTCAATAATAACAACCCACAACTTTACTATGGCTATTCACTTGATCAGTCTTCTATTATAAAAGGAACACCGTCTGGAGGAGTTGCACCATATAAAATTTGTATCACTATGAGTAAATTAGATATGTCTTCTAGAATACTTAATTGTAACGTAGTTTCAAGTTCAGGTAATGAAAATTGGACCGCTAGTATTGGTTCTCCTGCAGGTTCCGCTGCAAGTGCTTCAGTAGGTAACACTTGTCCAGCATCTGGTTCTTCACCAATATCTACAGCAACGAATGTACCTGTTGGAGGTTCTTATTCAGTTACTGCAACTTTGATGGCAAATGCTAGATTTACTGTAACTGTTACCGATGCCATTGGATGTACAGTATCAAAAACTACTGATGTATATTCAGAAGACGATCGTTGCTTTGCCGGTAATAGTGGTAATGCAAAAGTTAAGATTTGCCATAGAACGGGTAATAGTAATGATCCATGTCATGAATTGTGCGTTGATCAATCCGCTGTTCAATCTCATTTAGATCATGGCGATTATATAGGTAGTTGTTTACCGTTGTGTGTGACACCTACGATACATACAAAAATGGTTAAACTTGATAAAAAACTTGTAGAGTCTACTCCATTTGATGTGATAGCTTATCCAAACCCAACGGATCATCAATTTACCTTGATTGTAGAAGGAGGTAGCGATGAAAAAGTAGAAGTATTAGTATATGATTCACTTGGAAGAATGGTGAAACACATAGATAATAGTGATGGACAACAAATCAAGTTTGGAGATGGGCTTCCATCAGGTGCCTACATTGCGATAGTTAGTCAGGGTATTAACCAAAAAACAATCAGATTGATAAAAGAATAAAGGTTGTTTATAAACAGGTTTTAAAAACTCCATTTCAATTTTTATTGGAATGGAGTTTTTTTATAAAGCAATTAGAATGTTTTGGAAATTCAGTTTTATATAATAACAGGAAATACAAAGTATCTGGAATAGGATAATCAAATGAAAAGGAAATGATTTAACCCAAGTTGCAGGTCTTTAGCCCGAACTGCCACTGTCTATAAGTGATTCACTTTTTTTTATTTCCAGTTTGTGTACTACAGACTTTTTAGTAAACGGATAATATTTCAATTT
>NZ_JBLVPW010000062.1:0-3708 GCF_048286715.1 Flavobacterium kochi | reverse complement strand
CGGCTGAATAGGTCAATTTACAAAGATTCTATTTTTGATAATATATTCAAACGATTAGTCTCACATCCGCATCGGGGCTGGAAACAAATCGTAGTGATTAAGTAAGTAACTCGATAAGTTTATTCTTAGTAGCAATTGATGCTTGTAGTAAAGATGCATCACCTGAAGTGGTACTAGCTAAATCACTTACTGTAGACACCAACAAAATCGAATTTCAAAGCACAGTAAATAGTGCTGGTGTTACTGTTACTGCCAATGTTGATACCTGGACCATTACTAGCGCTGATGCAAGTTGGATAACGTTGAGTCAGGTCTCGGGAAATTCAGGTACAACATTGGTCAATATATCTGTATCCGAAAATACAAGTAGTGCTGTACGTTCAGCGGTTATAACCATCAAATCAAGCCAAGCTGCCTCAGTTCAGGTTAATTTGACACAACTAGGAGTTTTACCTGTTGTCGCTACCGAACTTTATCCAAGCTATAATACAAATCCTATTGCTGCCGATGCTTCTGGAATGAGTAGTACCGCTGTTCAACTTGCGGCCAAAATAAATTTAGGCTGGAATATTGGAAATACACTTGAGGCAACCGGTGGAGAAACAGCTTGGGGAAATCCAAAGGTTACAAAAGCATTGATTGATCTTGTAAAACAAAGTGGCTTTAATGCAATTCGAATTCCTTGCTCCTGGAATCAAAATTTAGCCAATACCGGCACTGCTCAAATAAAGACAGAATGGTTAAATAGAGTTAAAGAAGTAGTTCAATACTGCGTCGATAATGATATGTATGTTATTGTCAATATCCATTGGGATGGAGGATGGCTTGAAAATAATTGCACCGAAGCCCAAAAAGAAGCTAATAATGCCAAACAAAAAGCATTTTGGGAACAGATAGCAACCCAATTACGAGGTTTTGATGAGCATTTGCTTTTTGCCAGTACTAATGAACCAAATGTGGACAACTCAACTCAGATGGCAGTTTTAACATCCTATCACCAAACCTTTATTGATGCAGTTCGTGCCACTGGAGGTAAAAATGCAAATCGTACCTTGATCGTTCAAGGTCCAGCAACCGATATCGAAAAAACAAATAAATTAATGCTGACTTTGCCTACTGATAAAGTGGCTAATCGTATGATGGTGGAAGTTCATTATTACACCCCTTATAATTTTTGTCTGATGGACAAAGATGCTAATTGGGGAAAAATGTTTTATTATTGGGGAGTTAATTATCACTCAACAACCGATCTTACACGCAATCCAACTTATGGAGAAGAAGCAGACTTAGATAATCTTTTCAAATCAATGAAAACCCAATTTGTAGATAAAGGAATACCCGTTGTATTAGGTGAATTTGGAGCGATACGTCGTACTAGTTTAACAGGAGATGCTTTAACTTTACATCTGGCATCAAGAGCGTATTATTTAAAATATGTTGTAAAACAGGCAAAAATAAACGGAATGTTGCCTTTTTATTGGGATGCCGGAGGTATGGCTGATAACGGTTCGGCTATTTTTAACAGAACCAATAATACCGTATTTGACACTCAGGCTTTAACCGGATTACTTGATGGATTGAAGTAAATTATTGAAGGCAACCTGGAATCCATTATAATTTTTTAAAATAAAAAAAATGAAAAAAAATATAGCATTTCTTTTTTTGATATATAGCATACTTGCAAATGCCAATGCCAGAATGCCTTTAGTGTTTTCCGACGGAATGGTTCTACAACGCAACAAGGCAATTCCGGTTTGGGGTTGGGCTGATGCCAATGAAAAAATCGCAGTCCATTTCAATAAACAGACCAAAACCATCAAAGCCGATAAAAACGGGAAATGGATGATTCGTTTAGATTCCGAAAAAGCAGGCGGTCCTTTTGAATTAACTATTACAGGAAAAAATAAAATCGTTATAAAAGATATTTTGGTTGGCGAGGTCTGGATTTGCAGTGGACAATCCAATATGGAATTTCAAATGTATAAAACGCTGAATTCTGAAAAAGAAATAAGCGATTCCAATTATCCCATGATTCGCCATTTTGGTGTTGCCCAGTATTTGAGCGGTTCACCAAAAGAAGATTTAAAAGCTGGAAAATGGGCAGTTTGTAGTAAGGAAACGGTGCGTGATTTTACGGCTGTGGGTTACTTTTTTGCCAAAAAATTATATACCGAATTAAAAATCCCAATCGGAATCATAAACACCTCTTGGGGCGGAACTTGTGTGGAGACCTGGACAAGCCGTCAGGCATTCGAGAAAAGTGATGAATTCAAAGGAATGATTGCCGATGTGCCACTGCTGAATATGGATTCCATTTCAAAATTGTACGCAAAAACAATGAGAGAAAGAGTCGAAAAAATTCAAGGAACTGAAGTAAGTGCAGCGAACGAAATCACTTATAAAGAATTAGGATTTAATGATTCTGGCTGGTCTGAACTCAACGTCCCTGGATTATGGGAAAACCAACCATTGGGTGATCTGGATGGTGTAGTTTGGATGCGAAAAACAATAGCCCTTTCGGCTGAAGATATCAAAAACGGAACTTTAAGTTTATCCAAAATTGATGATGAAGACATCACTTATGTAAACGGAATTGAAGTGGGGAGAAATACCATTTGGGATGCCAAAAGAGTGTATACGGTCCCTGCAAATATATTGAAAGAAGGCGCAAATAGTATTTCCGTAAGAATTGTCGATAATAGCGGCGGCGGGGGAATATATGGAGAATCTTCGGATTTGAAACTGACTCTTGGCAACAAAACAATTCCTTTAGAAGGAAAATGGAAATATAAAGTAATTGTAGTAAAAACTGCTTTATCTCCCAATAGTTATCCTTCGTTGTTGTACAATGCAATGGTCAATCCATTAGTTCCATATGCTTTTCAAGGTGTTTTATGGTACCAGGGCGAAGCCAATGTGGGTAGAGCAAATCAATACAAAAAAGCATTCCCTTTGATGATAACCGATTGGAGAACAAAATGGAATCAAGGTGATTTCCCTTTTTATTTTGTCCAATTATCTACCTTCAATGAGTTTAATGGCAACAGTAAAAATGGCAGTAAATGGGCTGAACTTCGTGAAGCCCAAACCCAAACTTTGCAATTGCCAAATACAGGAATGGCCGTAACGACTGATATTGGTAACGCAAAAGATATTCACCCAACAAACAAACAAGATGTTGGTAAACGACTGGCTGCGATTGCTCTGCATAACGTTTATGGCAAAAAAACGATTTATAGCGGACCTACTTATAAATCCTTAGAAATAAAAGGAAACCAAATAATTCTAACCTTTGATAACATCGGTAGCGGATTGTCAACGTCTGATAATGGTAAAAATTTAAAAGGATTTGAAATCGCAGGAGCAGATAAAGTTTTTCATTCTGCAGAAGCTATTATTAAGAGTAACAAATTAATTGTTTTTAGTAAAAATGTACTAAAACCTATTGCGATACATTACGGCTGGGCGGATGATGCAAGTGAAGCGAATCTTTGTAACGAGGAACAATTTCCTGCATCGCCATTCAGAACCGATGATTGGGAAATGATTACAGCAACAGAGAAGTATAAATTTTAAAAATCATTTTTGAGTTATACTAATTTGCTTTAATAATTACGATTATGTATATTTGCTTCATAATTTTGAATATTATGAGCTATCGGGTAAATTTAACCAAGGAAGAGTTAGTTGATTTAAAACGGATAAAGC
>NZ_JBLVPW010000061.1:0-3756 GCF_048286715.1 Flavobacterium kochi | reverse complement strand
TCAGGATATTACTGCACCGGTAATCGCAGCTTTACCTGCTGTATCCACTATCAATTGTCCAGCCTTGCCAGCCTTTGCGCAAGCAACAGCAACTGATACTTGTGATGCTTCAGTGACTTTGACCTTTGCTGATGTAACTACTCCAGGCAACTGTCCGGGTAATTACAGTGTAACCAGAACCTGGACTGCTACAGATGATTGTGGCAATCATTCTTCTGCTTCACAAACCATCAATGTTCATGATGTTACACCACCAACTCTTAGTTGTCCAGCTGGTCAAACAGTTGCCTGTGGTACAACACCAGTCTTTGGTACTCCAACAGCAAGTGATAGTTGTGATTCAAATCCAATTATTAATGATTTGGGTGTTACTACAAAAAATAATGCGGACGGCTCAGTGACCTATACAAAAACCTGGACTGCTACCGATGCTTGTGGTAATACATCAATTTCATGCAGCCAAAGTATTATAGTAACTGCATGTGAAGGATGTACTTTAGGATATTGGAAAAACCATACTGACAGATGGTGTTCTTCTTATACTCCTTCAATGTTGTTTGGTAGTGTGTTTGTAAATGCACCGTCTAATCTTGCTAATTTAACTTTATTGCAAGCTCTAAATTTAGGAGGCGGAGGTATTTATAATTTAGCTCGTCAAGGCGTAGCTGCTTTATTGAATGTTTGTAGTGATGAAGTTGATTTTCCGGCGCCTTATGGTACTAATACTCAATCAGTAATTGATGCTGTTAATGCAGCGTATTTAGCTGGAGGAACTGCACCTGGAACATTGGCGACTCAATTGGATATTCTTAACAATACAGGATGTCCTTTGGGAGGAACTAGAGCTACTTCCGCTACTCATAAAGAAGTGGGTTTGAGTACTAACGCTGGCTTTACTGCTTATCCAGTTCCTTTTAAAGATAAGCTGACCATTAGATACGATTTTGATTATGTGTCTGATGTGGTAATCGATGTGTTTGACGCACAAGGGATTTTAGTACTTTCGAAAACAGATACCAATAGTTATTTGAACAAAGAAATTTCGTTGCACCTTCATTCATATAAAGGACAGGAACAAGTTTATATTGTCAAAGTAACTACTGATCGAGGAAGCAGTGTGAAAAAAGTAATGACTTCCAAGTAGTTTTTTAGTAATCATCTAGTCCTAAAAATAAAAAGGATTAGAATATAAAATTAAACCTCGAAAGTGAAAATTTTCGAGGTTTTTTTATTATTTGCTTATTTATGCAGAAATAAAATGATAAATCAACATAATGCATGTGTAAAACACTGTTTTTCAATATATTGCAAGATTTATTTGTTAAATATAAGCATTTTTTTTATGTAGTAATTTTCTCGATTTGACGGTTTTTTATCGGATAAATTTGTTTTTTATCTGATTTATTATTACTGCTTAATTAATGTTTTAACACATTGATTAACTTTGATTTAACAAAAAAAGAATCAAATTCCAAGCTGTTTTTTTTTAAACTGCTTACAGGTTGATAAAAAGATTTTAGCTATTGCTCCCCACAATACAATATCCTTTTGGTGATGGTGTACTTCATAAGAGTGTTTATGAAGGTGTGTTATTATAGCAAGTTTTAATTCTCAAAACCTAAACTTTCTGTTCTTCTTATTCTACCTTTTTAATTTAAAAATTAGGTTTTTAAGTTTCTTTAAAGCCCTTTTTTGGTTAATAAAAGTTTGTTTATTCCCCCAAAATAAAATGCGCTTTTGATGATGGAGTTCTTCATAAAGTAGTTTATGAAGGTGTTTTGTTTTTTCTAAAAGTTTTCAGTCCCCGGTCTGCTAGTTTCCTTCTTTTAACAAGTATGGCATTAAAACTTTATTATCATGGAAAAAAATTCACTTCTGACGTTTTTCGAAGTTTTATTATGCAAAATTAATTCTTGCTTTTTACCGAAAAACACAATTTGTACACTAAGTTTTTTTATGTCTAATTTCTTCTGTTTTAGTTCGAAACCCAAAAATTCTATATTTATAAAAGGGTTTTCTCATAACAATATTTCAAAATTGGGATATGGCGGGCTAGCCCCTTCATTTAGAAATATACTTGCGCTTGTATTAGTAAGTTTCTTTGGTTTTACAAACGCAACTGCGCAAACTTTTCCTGGTTTAAGTTCTTGTACATCAAAGGATTTGGAACTAATTAGCGTCACATTGCCAGCCCCTGCTAATGATCTATGTAATTGTACTGGCACCAGAAAACTAGTTTTAGGTATTAGAAATAAAACGGGCTCAACGAGAACCTCTTTTGCCTTCTGGGGTACTTTGATTAGACGAAATGCTAATGGTGATCCCGTTGATGCTAGTGGTGTTTTGATTCCTGCAGGACAACCAATAGGGATGAAAATTTTTGCCTGTGCTTCTGATGTAAAAAAATCAAGTGATAATTTTTTGCCAGCTACATACGGAACCACAGATATAGCGATTGCTTGTAATCAATCATTGGAAATTGTTGATTTATATTTAGCATGGACTTCAGCTTCTCCTAGCGAAACCTGCGATGTTCTGTTCAACAACCCTTCAACGATTAATCCTAAATGTGGAACATTACCTTTTATTCCAATTGGTGTTGGTGTAGATGCAACCTTCGCAACTACTAATGCAACCTGTACTACAGGAGGTTCAATTACTGTGTCTCCCTCTGGAGGTAAAGCTCCTTACTTGATCTCTATAGATGGGTCTCTATTTACGACTTCAACATCATATTCAAATCTAGTAGCTGGTAGCCATACTTTTATCATTAAAGATGCTAATGGCTGTTCTACAACTAAAACCAGAACTGTGGGGTCTTCTTCAGCGCCAACAGTAAGTGCAGGTGCTCCCTTTACTAAGACATGTGCTTTGAATCCGGATGGAATAGCAATCGGTGAAACAAACGATCCAACAGCAACTTATTTATGGAATCCAGCGAGCGGTTTGACTTCTTCAACGGCGAGCAATCCAACAGCAAATCCTGCGTCAACAACAAGCTATATTGTTACAAAAACCAGTATAGCCAATGGATGTTCAGCACAGGCAAGTGTACTTGTAACGGTAGACAAAGCCTTACCGGCGGCCAATGCGGGAGGTGATGTAACGATAAACTGTACCACTCCAAGTGCAACATTAGGTGCGACAGGAGGGGCTTCTTATTCATGGTCACCGGCAACGGGATTGAGTGCAACAAATAGTGCTAATCCAACAGCCACACCAGCTACTACAACAACCTATACCGTAACGGTAACAGGAACAAATGGATGTACAAAAACAGACGATGTAATAGTGACTGTAGACAAAGCCTTACCGGCGGCCAATGCGGGAAGCGATGTAACGATAAACTGTACCACTCCAAGTGCAATATTAGGTGCGACAGGAGGAGTTTCTTATTCATGGTCACCGGCAACGGGATTGAGTGCAACAAATAGTGCTACTCCAACAGCCACACCAGTTACTACAACAACTTATACCGTAACGGTAACAGGAGCAAATGGGTGTACAAAAACAGACGATGTAATAGTGACTGTGGACAAAGCCTTACCGGCGGCCAATGCGGGAAGCGATGTAACGATAAACTGTACCACTCCAAGTGCCACATTAGGTGCGACAGGAGGAGTTTCTTATTCATGGTTGCCGGCAACGGGATTGAGTGCAACAAATAGTGCTACTCCAACAGCCACACCAGTTACTACAACAACTTATACCGTAACGGTAACAGGAGCAAATGGGTGTACAAAAACAGACGATGTA
>NZ_JBLVPW010000060.1:0-3919 GCF_048286715.1 Flavobacterium kochi | reverse complement strand
AAAAAGCCCCATTTTACTGGCTTTCTTCAAAACAGTAACTCTTTAATCAGGGTAATATCTTACAAATATAATCAAAATTAACTTTTATTTAACATTTGTGCTGCAACTTGGGTTAATGATGTTGTGTTCAACAAATTAGTTCCGCTAATTTTGTATTCTAACTTACTTCCTTTCTTTTGATAAATTAAACTTGCGCTCAAGAAATCATATTCATTTTTTACTGTTTTGGTATTGTTATAATAATGGTAGAATTCATATTCTACTACAAATGAAAAATTTTCCAAGAAAAAATAATCCAGTTTTGCAAATGGCTTTTCCGTGTAAAAAGTAGCATTATTATAATCATTAACCACTACATTGTACCCTAATTCTAAATTCGGCCTGTTTTTATAATTTGTTGAAGCTTTCAAAGTATAGCTTTGTGTAAAGCTTTCTTTTGTTGACAAGACGTTGTTCTGAATATTATTAAATTTCGACCAATTTAAATTTGTTCCCAAAGATGCTTTATAATTCTTTAGAAAAGAACGGCCATAAGAACCGTTTCCTGACAGGGTTTCATCGGCAAAATCAGAATTGAAAGGAGAGGAAGTCTGATTTACTCCATTAAAAAAGGCGCGCGTTTTTACCGCATCAGTTCTTTTTGAATAGGATACAAAAGCAGTAATGTTTTCAAAATTAAACATATTGTACTTGAAATAACGCAAGGAATGCATCTGTGCCGTTGCATTTTCCAAAAGCCTGTTTCCTTTAGTCAGACTGTTGTAATTGGATAAAACATATCCTTCCGCCAATTGATTGATGTCGGTAAAATTATTGGTATAGGAAAAATTATACGTTACCGTTTCTGCCTTTTTAATTTGATAAATTGCTAAAAAGTCTGGCAATACTCTGAAAAAATCCTGCTTAGTACTGGTTCCCAATTGCTCATTTGTCATACTATACGCATGTAGGCTTACACCTGGTGTAAATGTAAATTTCCCATTTAAAATCTTATAATGCAATCCCAAAAAGGTGTCATTGAAATTATAATTTACATTATTTGTATTGGCCGTATCATCCAAATTATTGATCGTTTCATTGTCTAAAACCTGAAAAATTCTGGAATTAAAACTTTGATCCGAATAGGTGTTTCCTACGGTCACATTAACATTGCTTTTAGCAGTAACCATATAATAATAATCCAGTTTGGCATCTATTTTACTGGTTTTCACCAAACGGTTTTGACTGATGTTATTTCTATCTTGTCCTGAAACATACTCGGTCAAATTAAAAGGCTGAGATTGCAAATTTGCATTATAAAAAGGATCTTCTTCCTGATACAAATGCTGCATTTCGAAAGCAAAAATATTTTTATCGCTTTGGGTGTAATACAGACTCAGGTTTTGATTCACCGAAATTGGATCTTGTTTTTTCAGCGTACTGATATGCTCAGTTAATGCATTATTGTTGACAATTGATTCTCTCAGCAAAGAATTATTCTCCTCTTGTTTAGACAGTTTGGTTAAAATATCATAATCAAACTGAAACCTGGTCGATGGCTTATAACTTGAACTCAATTTGAACAATCCCAAACTACTTTTTTGATGCGCCATCTCCTGTCGATTTTCGGTTGATTGGATTTGAGAAGAATTAGAGGCTAAAATATTGGTTTGCGACGCTGTTTCCAAATCAGTAGTGGAAGCCGAAAGAATTCCAAAACCACTTAAACTCCATGCTTTATTTACATTGTAGGAGAAATTTGTTGCGCCAAACTGGGTTTCGATTTCTTTGGCTCGGTTATTTCTTAAAAGCGAAATCCCTAAATCATTGGAAGCAACATTAAAACTGGACCCTCCTTTTTGCATCAGACCTCTAAAACCGCCCGTGAATTTAAAATAATCCTGAACGGTCAATGGCAATTCACCTATATTATTGAAATTAGTGATCAGATTAATACTATAGGTTGGATTATAATAAAACAATTTAGGATTAATCAAATACCGACTTTCCTCATGGGCCACTCCGATTCCTGCAGTCATGTCTCCAAACCAAAAGTTTTTCTTTCCTGATTTTAGCTTAATATTCATGGCAACATTGTCCTGATTGTTTTCAACACCTTTTAACGCCCCAATTTCGCTGTAGTTTCTTAATACCTGAATTTTATCAATGGCATCAGCCGGAATATTTTTCACTCCCAACTTTGTATCTCCATCAAAAAAATCTTTTCCTTCCACCATTAATTTAGTAACTTTTTTGCCTTCTACCTCCACTTCCCCATCAGCATTTACCTCAACACCTGGTAATTTTTTCAATATATCCTCCAGTTTTCGCTCTGTTCCGGACTTAAAAGAATCTGCATTATAAACTATGGTATCCCCTTTAATAGAAACTGGCATTTCATGAACAATCTCAACACCATCGAGTTCAATTCCACCTTCCTGCATGGCAATGGTCTTATTGATATTTTCAGTAGCAGTAACAATCTCCAGTTCTTTATTTTGCATTCCCAGATAACTGACTTTAAGAGTGTAGCCAGTATTAGGTTTTAAAGCAAGCACAAACTTTCCCTTGTCATTTGTAATGGCATAGGAATCCATTGCTTTAGTTGCCTGATTAACCGCCATAACATTAGCCATTTCCAATCCAACTGTTTTGAAATCCGTTACAAGACCTTCTAATTTTACAGATTGCGAAAAGGAAATTGAGCTGATACAGAAGAAGGTTACTAGTATTATTTTTTTCATTTAAGCAATAATTGGCACTTCGTAATTAATTTAAAATCTGATTTTATTTAGGACTATCCCCCATTTCTCATACGCATTCCCGCATTTCCACCACGCCCTTGGTTCATTTCTCTAAACTCCTCCATTTTTTTAATAACCGTTTCGTCAAACTCTTTCTGGGCAATTAATTTTCCTTTTGTCGGCGCTTTTATTTCGGCTCTGGCTTTAGGATTCAAAACCACTTTAGAACATAAAATAACTGTTTTACCATCGTTTATCTCAAGGATTAAACCAGGCAGTCCCCAATATCCCTCCGGACCTTGATTTACAGGGATTTCCGGAGTATACCAAGCGGTAATTACTACTTCTTTAGGCATCTCAACAGCATCCATGAAATTCGTTTTCTTTGTTGCATCAGCCACTTTAGCCGCTGTAGCTTCATCCCTTCTTGGTCTAAAATTTCTGAAATCTGTTTTACTCACAGCACGTGTAGCAGTCGCCTTAAAACAATTATATCCACCGATAACTCGAGTTTCACTTTCCATTTTCCATTTCAAATTCGGTAATGAATCCTTTACTAAAAATTCTTTCCCCATAAATTCTTTATCAACAGTATAGGATTTGTCTTTTACATTTTTGTAGAAAGTTCCGCCGCCGCCAGCCATCGAAGCCATCATTCGCATTCCGCCGCCACCTTGACCTTGACCCGGCGTTTCTAATTTTTCTTCTTCTTTATATATTGATGCTGATTTATCAAAATGGAGAATAAATGTTTTTTCGGACATTCTCTTCATTCTTTCCTCCATTCTTTTCTGCATTTCTGGGGTGATATCTTTATTGCCCTCCATGCGCGTTTTGAAATCAGACATACTGGTTTTTGACTCATAAACCGCCATACCCTGAAATTCCTGAGCTTGTAGTCCCAAACATACTGTAACTACTGATACTAATGAGAAAATTCTTTTATACATACTTATAGGATTTAAATAGATTAAGACAAAGAATTCTTGTTTTTTTGTGAGCACTATTGTGTTAAAATAAAAGTAAGACAGTTTTAATTGCATAAGGTTTAATTGTAATTTAGCTTTTATGAAAAAAATTGGTTCTTCGCCTAAATTAGTGGATTTGCATTTTTTAGGTATTTCCTAAATAATACACCATTTTTATAAAATTCTCGGGATTTCTATAACCTCTTGCTCTGGATCTTGCTAACTGCA
>NZ_JBLVPW010000059.1:0-5291 GCF_048286715.1 Flavobacterium kochi | reverse complement strand
AAAAAAAAACCCCATCAAGTAAATGATGAGGATTCTTTAAAGAAAG
This sequence comes from Flavobacterium kochi, assembly GCF_048286715.1. Lineage (NCBI taxonomy): Bacteria > Pseudomonadati > Bacteroidota > Flavobacteriia > Flavobacteriales > Flavobacteriaceae > Flavobacterium > Flavobacterium kochi. The sequence continues at coordinate 5,245 of NZ_JBLVPW010000059.1, read as the reverse complement.
GCGACGACATACTCTCCCACATAACTGCAGTACCATCTGCGCAGGCGGGCTTAACTACTCTGTTCGGGATGGGAAGAGGTGAGCCCCGCCGCAATAACCACCTTAAGAGGTTATAATTGCTTTGGGCAATTACTGTACTGTTACTTATCCTGAGACAAGTATCAATTACATAATATCTTAACATACTGAGATAAAGAAAATAAAAAGTTTTGAGAAAGTTTCTTCCCCGGGTTGCCCCGGGGAAAAGCGTACATAAGCTTACGGGTTATTAGTACTACTCGACTATGACATTACTGCCTTTACATCTATAGCCTATCAACGTAGTCATCTCCTACGACCCTTAAAAGAAATCTCATCTTGTGGTGGGTTTCGCGCTTATATGCTTTCAGCGCTTATCCCTTCCAAACGTAGCTACTCTGCGATGCTCCTGGCGGAACAACAGATACACTAGAGGTTTGTCCAATTCGGTCCTCTCGTACTAGAATCAGATCCACTCAAATTTCTTGCGCCCACAGTAGATAGAGACCGAACTGTCTCACGACGTTCTGAACCCAGCTCGCGTGCCACTTTAATGGGCGAACAGCCCAACCCTTGGGACCTTCTCCAGCCCCAGGATGTGACGAGCCGACATCGAGGTGCCAAACCCCCCCGTCGATATGAGCTCTTGGGGGAGATCAGCCTGTTATCCCCGGCGTACCTTTTATCCTTTGAGCGATGGCCCTTCCATGCGGAACCACCGGATCACTATGCTCTACTTTCGTACCTGATCGACCTGTATGTCTCTCAGTCAAGCTCCCTTATGCCATTGCACTCTACGCACGGTTACCAAGCGTACTGAGGGAACCTTTAGAAGCCTCCGTTACTCTTTTGGAGGCGACCACCCCAGTCAAACTACCCACCAAGCAATGTCCCCCGCAAAGCGGGGTTAGGCCTCAGATAAACAAAGGGTTGTATTTCAACAATGACTCCACAACGCCTAGCGACGCCACTTCACAGTCTCCAACCTATCCTACACATCATTTATCCAAGGTCAATACTAAGCTATAGTAAAGGTGCACAGGGTCTTTTCGTCCCACTGCGGGTAAGCGGCATCTTCACCGCTACTACAATTTCACCGAGCTCATGGCTGAGACAGTGTCCAGATCGTTACACCATTCGTGCAGGTCGGAACTTACCCGACAAGGAATTTCGCTACCTTAGGACCGTTATAGTTACGGCCGCCGTTTACTGGGGCTTCAATTCAATGCTTCTCCGAAGATAACATCTCCTCTTAACCTTCCAGCACCGGGCAGGTGTCAGGCCCTATACTTCATCTTACGATTTTGCAGAGCCCTGTGTTTTTGATAAACAGTCGCCTGGACCTCTTCACTGCGGCCAGCATTGCTGCTGGCGACCCTTCTCCCGAAGTTACGGGTCTATTTTGCCTAATTCCTTAGCCATGAATCTCTCGAGCACCTTAGGATTCTCTCCTCGACTACCTGTGTCGGTTTGCGGTACGGGTACTTATTACCTGAAGTTTAGAGGTTTTTCTTGGAAGCCCTTAGGCGCACTATCTCTTTGTCCGAAGACTCCGAGTACTATCGTATTTCCCCAAGCCGCGTGGATTTGCCTGCGCAGCTTATAGGTAGGTACTTCAACGAACTATTCCGTCAGTTCGCGGCGCTTTCATCACTCCGTCACCCCATCACAGTAATAACTAGTACGGGAATATTAACCCGTTGTCCATCGACTGTCCCTTTCGGGTTCGCCTTAGGTCCCGACTAACCCACAGCTGATTAGCATAGCTGTGGAAACCTTAGTCTTTCGGTGTGCGGGTTTCTCGCCCGCATTATCGTTACTTATGCCTACATTTTCTTTTCTAACCAGTCCAGCATGCCTTACGACACACCTTCTACCCTGTTAGAATGCTCCCCTACCACTACCTAAATAAATAGGTAATCCATAGCTTCGGTAATATACTTATGCCCGATTATTATCCATGCTCGTCCGCTCGACTAGTGAGCTGTTACGCACTCTTTAAATGAATGGCTGCTTCCAAGCCAACATCCTAGCTGTCTGGGCAGACAAACCTCGTTCTTTCAACTTAGTATATATTTGGGGACCTTAGCTGATGGTCTGGGTTCTTTCCCTCTCGGACTTGGACCTTAGCACCCAAGCCCTCACTGTTATGAAACATTATATAGCATTCGGAGTTTGTCAGGAATTGGTAGGCGGTGAAGCCCCCGCATCCAATCAGTAGCTCTACCTCTATATAACTTTACGCATAACGCTGCACCTAAATGCATTTCGGGGAGTACGAGCTATTTCCGAGTTTGATTGGCCTTTCACCCCTACCCACAGGTCATCCGAAGACTTTTCAACGTCAACCGGTTCGGTCCTCCACTGTGTGTTACCACAGCTTCAACCTGCCCATGGGTAGATCACACGGTTTCGCGTCTAACACTACTGACTAAAGCGCCCTATTCAGACTCGCTTTCGCTACGGATCCGTGGCTTAACCACTTATCCTTGCCAGCAACGTTAACTCGTAGGCTCATTATGCAAAAGGCACGCCGTCACCCCACTAAAGGGCTCCGACCGCTTGTAAGCGTATGGTTTCAGGATCTATTTCACTCCGTTATTCACGGTTCTTTTCACCTTTCCCTCACGGTACTGGTTCACTATCGGTCTCTCAGGAGTATTTAGCCTTAGCGGATGGTCCCGCCAAATTCAGACAGGATTTCTCGTGTCCCGCCCTACTCAGGATACCACTATCGTTATCTTCTATTACTTATACAGGGCTATCACCTTCTTTGGCTCTACTTTCCAGTAGATTCTAATTCTATCCGCAACAAATGTCGTGGTCCTACAACCCCAATATTGCCGTAACAACATTGGTTTGGGCTAATCCGCGTTCGCTCGCCACTACTTACGGAATCACTTTTGTTTTCTTCTCCTCCGCCTACTTAGATGTTTCAGTTCAGCGGGTTTGCCCACCTATCGGTGTACTATGTCTTCAACATAGTGGGTTGCCCCATTCGGGTATCTACGGATCAATTCGTGTGTGCCAATCCCCGTAGCTTTTCGCAGCTTATCACGCCCTTCATCGCCTCTGAGAGCCAAGGCATCCCCCATACGCCCTTATTTTGCTTATTGTACCAATCATAAAATTAATTATGACCGTTTCTTTTACTTGTCTAATGATAAACAACTAAAAAATGCTTTCTACTTTTTATTATTTTCTTATCTCAATATGTCAATGAACTTATATCCTTGCGGATCTGTGGAGAATAACGGAGTCGAACCGTTGACCTCCTGCGTGCAAGGCAGGCGCTCTAGCCAGCTGAGCTAATCCCCCATTTCTAATTTTAAATTATGAATGTTGAATTTTGAATTACAGTAATTCGTACTCATACTTCTAAAATTTCCTTTGTTTTAAGCCTAAAATAGTTGTCTCGGACAGACTCGAACTGTCGACCCCTACATTATCAGTGTAGTACTCTAACCAGCTGAGCTACGAGACACTCTTATTCTTAAATGGTATTATTTGAACTAACAGCAAGAGTAATAAAATTTCTTTATTTGTTTCCACTTCGAACTTTCGTCTTCTTTCCTGAAAGTGTTGTTTGCACAACTAACAGTCAGGCTCTAGAAAGGAGGTGTTCCAGCCGCACCTTCCGGTACGGCTACCTTGTTACGACTTAGCCCTAGTTACCAGTTTTACCCTAGGCAGCTCCTTGCGGTCACCGACTTCAGGCACCCCCAGCTTCCATGGCTTGACGGGCGGTGTGTACAAGGCCCGGGAACGTATTCACCGGATCATGGCTGATATCCGATTACTAGCGATTCCAGCTTCACGGAGTCGAGTTGCAGACTCCGATCCGAACTGTGACCGGTTTTATAGATTCGCTCCTGGTCACCCAGTGGCTGCTCTCTGTACCGGCCATTGTAGCACGTGTGTAGCCCAAGGCGTAAGGGCCGTGATGATTTGACGTCATCCCCACCTTCCTCTCAGTTTGCACTGGCAGTCTCGTTAGAGTTCCCGACATGACTCGCTGGCAACTAACGACAGGGGTTGCGCTCGTTATAGGACTTAACCTGACACCTCACGGCACGAGCTGACGACAACCATGCAGCACCTTGTAAATTGTCTTGCGAAAAGTCTGTTTCCAAACCGGTCAATCTACATTTAAGCCTTGGTAAGGTTCCTCGCGTATCATCGAATTAAACCACATGCTCCACCGCTTGTGCGGGCCCCCGTCAATTCCTTTGAGTTTCATTCTTGCGAACGTACTCCCCAGGTGGGATACTTATCACTTTCGCTTAGCCACTGAGATTGCTCCCAACAGCTAGTATCCATCGTTTACGGCGTGGACTACCAGGGTATCTAATCCTGTTCGCTACCCACGCTTTCGTCCATCAGCGTCAATCAATTAGTAGTAACCTGCCTTCGCAATTGGTATTCCATGTAATCTCTAAGCATTTCACCGCTACACTACATATTCTAGTTACTTCCTAATAATTCAAGTCAGACAGTATCAATGGCCGTTCCACCGTTGAGCGATGGGCTTTCACCACTGACTTATCTGACCGCCTACGGACCCTTTAAACCCAATGATTCCGGATAACGCTTGGATCCTCCGTATTACCGCGGCTGCTGGCACGGAGTTAGCCGATCCTTATTCTTACAGTACCGTCAAGCTACTTCACGAAGTAGTGTTTCTTCCTGTATAAAAGCAGTTTACAATCCATAGGACCGTCATCCTGCACGCGGCATGGCTGGATCAGGCTTGCGCCCATTGTCCAATATTCCTCACTGCTGCCTCCCGTAGGAGTCTGGTCCGTGTCTCAGTACCAGTGTGGGGGATCTCCCTCTCAGGACCCCTACCCATCGTTGCCATGGTAAGCCGTTACCTTACCATCTAGCTAATGGGACGCATGCTCATCTTTCACCGATAAATCTTTAATATATAAATGATGCCATTCATATATACTATAAGGTATTAATCCAAATTTCTCTGGGCTATCCCTTTGTGAAAGGTAGATTGCATACGCGTTACGCACCCGTGCGCCGGTCTCTAGTTCCGAAGAACTATACCCCTCGACTTGCATGTGTTAAGCCTGCCGCTAGCGTTCATCCTGAGCCAGGATCAAACTCTTCATCGTATATTGTGCGAATTCAAATAAATCTGAACTCTTTGTTATATTCGACTAAATTCTCTAGTGGTTTTTTCAAATCTTTCGATTCTATTACTCTTTATTCTTTT
>NZ_JBLVPW010000058.1:0-7367 GCF_048286715.1 Flavobacterium kochi | reverse complement strand
AAAAAGCCTTATGGTTACAGTTAAATGTACGAAGAAAGGAGCAGAAAAACCGAGGTTTTCTACTCCTTTTTATTAACAATTAATCCTTAAAAAAGACTTTTTCAGTGCCCTCACTTTACATGAATGGCTTTTATTTAAAATCTATTATGAACTTATTTTATTTTGAAAGCGTTTTTTCCAGGAAAATAAGCTGTATTTCCAAGTTCTTCCTCAATTCTTATCAATTGATTGTATTTAGCCATACGATCCGAACGAGAAGCTGAACCTGTTTTAATTTGACCACAATTCAAAGCTACTGCTAAATCTGCAATAGTGTTATCTTCTGTCTCTCCTGAACGGTGAGACATCACTGAAGTATACCCAGCATTTTTAGCCATGTTAACCGCTGCAATAGTTTCGGTCAACGTTCCAATTTGGTTTACTTTTACAAGGATTGAATTAGCGATTCCTTTTTCAATACCGGTAGCCAAACGTGTTACATTGGTAACGAATAAATCATCTCCAACTAATTGTACTTTGTCTCCAATTTTTTCAGTAAGTAATTTCCATCCGTCCCAGTCATTCTCATCCATACCGTCTTCGATAGAAATGATTGGATATTTAGCCACTAATTCTGCTAAATAATCTACTTGCTCTGCAGAAGATCTGATCTTACCTGTTTCACCTTCAAATTTAGAATAGTCGTATTTTCCGTTTACATAAAATTCTGCAGATGCACAATCTAAAGCGATCATGATTTCATCTCCAAAAGTATATCCTGCAGCTTCAACCGCTTTTTTGATCGTATCCAAAGCATCTTCAGTTCCTCCAGCAAGATTTGGTGCAAAACCACCTTCATCACCCACTGCAGTGGAAAGACCTCTGTCGTGTAACACTTTTTTCAAACTATGAAAAATTTCAGTTCCCATTTGCATTGCATGTGAAAAAGAAGTTGCTTTTACAGGGAAAATCATAAATTCCTGAAACGCGATAGGCGCATCAGAATGAGAACCTCCATTGATGATATTCATCATTGGAACTGGCAATGTATTCGCAGAAACACCACCGATGTATCTATATAAAGGCAAACCTAATTCATTCGCAGCAGCTTTTGCAACAGCAAGAGAAACACCTAAAATTGCATTTGCGCCTAAGTTAGATTTATTTGGAGTACCATCTAAATCGATCATCATCTGATCAATAAGATTTTGTTCGAAAACTGAAACTCCAACAAGTTCTTCAGAAATAATGGTATTAACATTTTTCACAGCATTCAAAACTCCTTTTCCAAGAAATGCTTTTCCTCCATCACGTAATTCAACTGCTTCGTGTTCTCCAGTTGAAGCTCCAGATGGTACAGCAGCTCTTCCTAAAACACCATTGTCTGTAATTACATCTACTTCAATTGTAGGATTTCCTCTTGAATCGAAAATTTGTCTTGCGTGAATTTTGATAATTATACTCATAATACTAAAATTTAAATTTTAAAATACAAATATATTCTATCTTTTGTAATCATTTAATGAAAATAATGAATGTTATTAACGAAAACGTTATATTTTTTTATCAAACACAACATTTAAGCTATTTTAATAATTTATTTTTACATTATTTACTATTTTTTACGATTCCCTTAGCATCAAAACCAACCGATTGCCAGTATTATATCCTAGACTCCCGCCTGTTGATTTCAAACTAAAACCAAATAAATTAAGACGAATAATTTATGTAATATTATCTGATTATCAATAATATAGACTAACTTTATATTCATTTTTTTATTCCTAAAAATACCCTTTATTTCGTATCTTTTTTAATTGGAAATTTTCACTATTCAAACTATAAATTAAAAAAAATAAAAACGCGATGGACCCTTTAAAAAACCGTAACAATTTAAATAATTCTAGTGAAATTGTAGCATTATTGAGCAAAACGTCCTCTCCATTGGAAAATTCAACCGATTTAGATCCATTAATCGATGCTATCGGAGACGCTAAATATGTCCTTTTAGGTGAAGCTTCACACGGAACACATGAATATTATACCTGGAGAGCTAAAATCACACAGCGACTAATAAAGGAAAAAGGCTTTTCTTTTGTAGGAGTCGAAGGCGACTGGCCCGACTGCTATCGTTTGAATCGGTTTGCAAAAGGATATTTAGATTCCGGAACAGACATCTACAGCGTCATGAATGAATTCAAACGATGGCCGACCTGGATGTGGGCCAATTGGGAAACTGCAGCTTTCATCGATTGGCTTAAGGTCTATAACGAAGATTTCGCCGCTGACAAGCGAATCGGATTTTATGGTCTGGATGTATACAGCTTCAGGGAATCCATGAATTCCATCATCCAATACTTAGAAAAGAACGACCCCAAAGCACTGGCAGTTGCAAAAACAGCCATGAAATGCTTTGAGCCTTACGGCAGAGACGAAGGCCAAACCTACGCCAGAGCTTCTTCATTCCTGCCGGAACTCTGTGAAAAAGAAATCCTGCACCTGCTCAAGGAAATAGTAAAAAATGTCCCCAACTACAATCACGATTCGGAAAATGCGCTAAGTACCGAACAAAATGCATTCGTTGCCAGCAACGCTGAAAAATATTATCGCGCCATGATAAAAAGAGGTTCCGCATCCTGGAACATTCGGGACGAACACATGGTTTCCACTATAGAACGCCTCATGAAATTCCATGGAAAAGAAGCAAAAATAGTAGTCTGGGAACACAATACGCACATTGGCGATGCACGTGCTACAGAAATGGCGTCCCAGGGTATGGTAAATGTGGGGCAGTTGGTAAGAGAACAGCACATGAGTGATGGCGTGATTGCGGTAGGATTTGGATCCTATAAAGGAAGTGTGGTTGCCGGACGGGAATGGGGTGATTCCATGCGAAAAATAAAAGTTCCGGAAGCAGTCGCTGGAAGCTGGGAACATGCTTTTCATCTTGCCGGTGACGGAAAAAATAAATTGATACTGCTGAATAAATTAAAAGAGGAACAATGCCTCTCTTCCTATATAGGACATCGGGCCATTGGGGTAGTGTATAATCCAGAACATGAACGATTCGGAAATTACGTTCCGACACTACTGCCAAAAAGATACGATGCCTTTATTTTTCTCGATGAAACAAGTGCATTACATCCAATACATATTCAACCGGATGGACACGAAATTCCCGAAACCTATCCTTTCGGTATGTAAGTTTACATTTTTTTATATAACACCCAGTAGTCGCAGCTGAATAAAATAAAAAGCCCCAAAGTGTTGATAAATCAAGCTTTAGGGCAGTTATAGTCTCACCAAAAAGGTGTAAATTGTATTTGCGAAAATTCAAAATGCGACTATGGACAAAGTTATAACATCTTCGAAGAATGTCACTCCTTTTGGAGGATTAAATTTAATTTATAATGCAATAAATCGCTCAGGCATTGCTGAGTTCCTTGATAATCAAATAGGTTTGCGTCATTTTAAGGCACAATATTCCTATTCCGACATCGTCTTATCTTTATTCGGAAACGCTGTCTGTCAAGGCGACTACATTTCTGATTTAAAGCAGTTTAAATCCAAATTTAACGAACAATTCTTCGCTAATATTCTCTCTGTAGACACCGTTGAATATGCTTGTCAAGAATTAAAAACAACAACTATTAAGGAGGTTACCAATACAGGAGTTATACATGAGATCAACTTCAATAACGACCTAAACAATGCTATTGTGGCCCTTTGTGTAAAAACAAAACAATTAGACCCAATGATTAAAAACTACACTTTAGACTTTGATAATGTGGTAGTTGAAACAGAAAAGCAAGATACCAAAAAGAGTTACAAAATGACAAAGGGATATCATCCAAACTTTGCTTTCATTGGCCGCTTACCGGTACATATCGAAAATCATAATGGGAACACTCCTGCAAAATATAAACAAAGCGAAACTTTGAAAAGATGTTTCGATAATTTGGATACCAATAAAGTGAAGATTGGGCATTTTAGAGCAGATTCAGCATCCTACCAACAATCGGTTGTTGAATTGGTAAGTCAAAGAGCTACTTGTTTTTATATCCGAAATGTAACTTCTGAATCCTTTAGAAAACATTGTGCTCTGATAAAAACATGGGAAACCATTGAAGTTAACTTTGAAAAAAAAGAAGTGGTGACCACAAATCACACCCCTTTTGGCGGCGATAAATCGTATCGCATTGTAGTTACTCGCTCTTTAAGAGAAGATCGTCAAATCGACTTACTCTCAGAGTGTTCTTATAATTATTATGGTATTATGACTAATAATATTGCCTATTCCAACAAGGAAATCATAGAGTTCTATAACGACAGAGGGGATGCAGAAAACTCTAATCGCTACTTACTCAATGATTTTAACGTACATCATTTGCCTTTTCCTGATATGGATAGCAATACCGTTTTTATGTATCTCATGGCAATGTGTTCTGTTCTATTTGAATGGACAAAAAAGATTTTGGTACAAAACCAAACCAAATACATCAAGCTCAATATGCGTGTGAAAGCAATTTGTTTTAATTACATAACCATCGCTTCAACCTTTATAAATCACGCAAGACAAAGAGTGCTCCAGGTATTCTCGGAACAAGATTATAAAATATTACAGATCTAAAACCTGAAATTAATGAAGTTACCAAAAAAATCCCTGCGGGGGTAAGGGGGTACTGTGAACGCTTGTGATTTTAAACCAGGCTTTTTTGAAGAAAAGCAATAATTTTACCTAAACAAAAATCATTCTTACCTATAAAATGTTATGTTGCGACTTTTAGGTAGCATCTTTCTACAATAATACAAAGTATAGGAATTAAAAGGTCGAAAACTTTAAGCTTTTAATTTAGTTTTATAGTTTGATTCCCTTTTAGTTCCATATAAATAAAACCAAAATTTTCTATCCTAGGCTCAGATAAATGAATCCCATCGGATGTTAATATTAATAATCTATTGAACGCGCAGATTGTTGATGAGATGGCGATTTTTTTCTTTCACAGGTTTTGTATAAGCTTTCTATTTTCGACTACTTAAAACAGCACACTTTCATCGGAATAAGTAGACCCAGTTTGGACTGGAATACCCAATTGGCATACTGCTGAGTTAACTCTGAAATTGGGATTGAGCATACGACAAACCAAATTAACTTATTGACAGGAAAAGCTAAATACAAAAAAGCTTTATTATACTTTTGTACAATTTTTTATAATTTATAAAAAGCTATTACTTTTGTAACATACAATTAATCCTTAAAAGAATACATTTAAATCAAAACTCAAGAAATCATGGAAGAAACTACAGGATTGATAATAAAACGATTGCGTGAAATACATGGATATACACAAGAAAAACTAGCTAGTTTTCTTGATATAAAAAGGGAAATGGTCAGTTTAATGAAAGGGAGGTGTCGTTAGAAATTTTAGAAAAATTATCGGATTTGTTTGATGTAGAATTAGCTATTTTTTTTAGCGAAACCATAGAAGAAGCTATGACAGAAGTTGTTTTTACATTTAGAAAAGATTCGGTCAATGAAAGTGATATGGAAAAGCTTTCTGATTTTGGAAAAATCGTAAAAAATTATATTAAGACAAATCGATTGTATCATGGCATTTAAATGAGAAAATATTAGAAGCCAAGGCAAGTAAATTTCGAAGAGAATTGCGATTAGGCACTGAGACACCAATAGATTTAGAAAAACTATTATTGACTTTAGGTGTTTTGACTGTGTATAAACCTTTGGAAAGTGAATTTTCCGGGATAGCACTTAAAACCAATGAAAATTTATTTATGTTAATCAATTCGGCTGTACCAGTAGGAAGGCAAAATTTTACCATAGATCAATTTCCTTATTGACTTCAGTTTTATTATGGATATATTTTTCTCGAATTTTTTGCTAAATAGGAAGGCTTAGTTTCATCTTCAATGTCCATCCCAATAATTAAGCTATGAGAATTGTTTTCCGTAGTGAAAACCGCATCATAAATTGTACAAAGGTCAATTTTTTCAACAGTAGCGTTCTGAATCTCAAATAAATTATATTGAGATGAATTTAAAACAGTTTTTTTTTGGAGTGGTTAATCTTGCTAAATCGACAGAAAGTTTTCCATTATCTTTGGCTCTCAATTTAAAAACTCTTGATGTTGCAGTTCCGTCTGGATTTAAATATTTTTTTTCAGGTCTATTATAACCTCTTCTATATAATAATTCAGCCCAATCTATTTTTTCGCCTCTATTCATAAATAGATGTTTTATTTAACCAATTCAGGTAGTTTTTAAGTTTCGAAAATTCAAAATATTCTTGAGTAGGTAATTCTTTTTCAGGTATAAAAACGATATTGATTTTATCATCATAGATTATAATTTCAATGGATTTAGAATTTTTAGAATCCCTGATATCCAACATAACTTCTCCATTAGGTCCAGGTGCAGTATGATAAATTTTCTGACCTATTTTCTGAAATGTCATAGTAATTAATTCTGACACATTAATAACTTTAATACTTGGAGCTAAAGCATCATCAAAATCCCAATTGTCATTTAATTTTCGAAAACTTTTTAATAAATTCAATATCCTTTCATTAATCCCATATCTTCTTCGCACAGAAATAACAATTGAATTTAGTCTCTTAGGTTGAAAACCTATTTGGAAACTAACTTTAGCTACCTGCGGCTTGAAAGTTTCTGTTTCTGTATAACTACTAATTAAAGCTTCCATAATAGTCTTTATCTAATATAGCTTTAAATACTTCGGAACAAACATTATGCAAAACTTCAAGATTGTTTTCAAAGTTGTTGTTCAGATCTGCAATTTCTTTGATTGCTGATGTTATCATTACGACAGCATCTTTATTTGTTGAATTGTTTACGGCATCTGTAATGTTGATATTTAGATATGTTCCGTCATCTTGAATATAATTTCTATTGATCTTAATATTAGTCAATTTTCCAGGTAAGTCATATTTAGTTTTTATGCTTGTTTGCAAATTATTTTCAATGAATGACAATGATTCAAAATCACTCATATCAAAAGCATCTACATATTCTAAACTTATTCTATTAATCGTTATTTCATTTTCATAACTGCTTTTTAAAAAATCAATTGTTTCTAATATTAATTTTTTAAAGTCATTCCAAGTATATTTTTCCTCTGTTTGATTAATAGTTACTATTCCTTGCCCATGCTGAATCACTGGCCATTCCAATTCGTCAGTCCAATATTGATGAACTGGCACTCCGTAGATAAGTTGTTGGTTAGAGTTATATAATTTTCGAGTTACTTACTTAATCACTACGATTTGTTTCCAGCCCCGATGCGGATGTGAGACTAATCGTTTGAATATATTATCAAAAATAGAATCTTTGTAAATTGACCTATTCAGCCG
>NZ_JBLVPW010000057.1:0-7492 GCF_048286715.1 Flavobacterium kochi | reverse complement strand
AAAAGCCCCATTTTACTGGCTTTCTTCAAAACAGTAACTCTTTAATCAGGGTAATATCTTACAAATATAATCAAAATTAACTTTTATTTAACATTTGTGCTGCAACTTGGGTTAAAATAAATCAATTCTACGGAGTAAATTTTATCATTAAGGATAATACCATTGCAAACCAGCGCATCAAGGGAGCCTTTAAAGATCAAAAAATAGATGAATTTATAGCTTCATTAGAATTTATATCGAATGTGCATATAGCTAAAAACGGGAACAATACTTTTGAAATAACCAAGTCTGATGAAAAATAATCAAATAAAAATAGGTGGCAGTGACAGTGTTTCGGATGATTATTTATTTCAGCAAATACGAAATGGCCAACAAGAGGCAATGGAATTATTATTCAATAGATATTACAACCGGCTGTGTCGCTTTGGACTAGGTTATGAATCGAATTATTGCCTGGTGGAGGAAAAAGTAGCTGACGTTTTTATTGAATTATGGAATAACAGGAATATTCTTGACAGAATTAGGAACCCCAAATCATATATATATGTAGTAGTAAAAAACAGTTTAAAAAAAGTACAGAAGTTAGAGCCGTTTCATCAGCAAATTGACGAAACAAAAATCATTAATACTATGAGTATCCCCAGTATAGAGGCAGAGATTATTGACAACGAACAAAAGGAAATGAATATGAATATGATTCGCGAAATATTGGATGTCATTCCCAAAAAGTCACGTCAAGCCTTTGAACTCAGCAGGATTGACGGATTAAAATACAAAGAGATTTCCGAAATTCTGGGTATCACTCCCAAAACGGTTGAAAACCATATTGCTCTTGCCCTTAAATACATCAGTAAGGCTTTGGCGGCTTATGACAGAAGGGGAATAATTAACAGCATTTAATTAATTCGTAAGACCATCTTTCTTAAGATAGGCTTGGACATTAAAATTTAAAAATAAACAATCATAGATACAATGAAAAAACAAATTATAGTAACCTTATCCTTGTTACTTCAGTTAGGTGTTTGGACCACTTATTCCAATACTCCAAAAACGCTCGAAGTTGCTGAAAATTCACCTAAAAACGGAATAATTAATTTAAACCTGAAAAATGTTTCGATAAAGAAAATTTTCAATCTTATTGAACAACAGACAAATAACAAGTTTATTTATATGTCTGATCAAAAATTTCTTGAAAATAAAATAACCATTGCCGTCAACAATCAAGATTTAGACCAAGTTTTGGAAGTTTTGAAAACGAAGGCCAATCTTGATTTTAAGATTACTAAAAATGGAATTTTGGTTAAGGAACTTAACCCTACAAAACAAAAATATGCACAGGATACGAGAAAAATTACAGGTACTGTTTTGGATCAGGCTAATGCACCTATTCCTGGAGCTTCTGTATTTATAGCAGATACGAAAATAGAAACATTGACCGATAGTAATGGAAAGTTTGCTTTAAATATTCCTGTTGATGCAACTGTTTTATCTTTTAGCTATATGGGATTCGAAACAAAAACAGTTAACATAGAAAACAAAAATCAAATTAGTGTTGTGCTATCAGAAGGAGCTTCACAATTGGAAGAAATCGTAGTTGTTGGCTATGGTACAGAGAAAAAAAGAAACATTACCGCTTCCATTTCATCAGTAAAAATGGAACAGATAAAATCCCAGCCAAAATCAAATGTTGTAGAAATGTTGGAAGGTCGTTTGCCTGGTGTCCAAATCATGAGTGACAACAGCCCGGGAGGAGGCACCTCTATAAGAGTTCGAGGATTTAGTACGATCAACAATAATGATCCGCTGGTGATTGTAGATGGAGTACCGGCTTCAAACGGTTTAAACGGAATCAATCCAGCAGATATTGAAACGTTACAAGTATTAAAAGATGCGGCATCTGCTTCTATTTATGGCTCACGAGCTGCGAATGGAGTTGTTGTTATCACGACTAAAAAAGGAGATAAAAACGGAAAAAATAAGATTCAATTTGATGGCTATTCCGGTATTCAGTCTGCTTTTAATTTGCCAACCATGTTAAATGCACAGCAATACGGTGATTTGCTATGGCAGGCTAACAAAAACGACGGTAAAGTTCCCTCTAGTGCCATTTATGGTAACAATCCTGCTATGGCTACCATTCCAGCCTATCTCAATGCAGCACAAACCATACCAAGCGCAGATACAAAATGGATAAATGAAATTATGCAACCCGCCGCTGTTCATTCTTACAACCTGTCATTATCTAAAGGAGACAAGAATGGGCAACATGCTTTTTCATTGGGATATTTCAACCAGGAAGGAATCATAAGACATACCGGATTTGAACGCTACTCAGCACGATTCAATTCCAGTTATACTGTCGCTGACTTTTTGACCATTGGAGAAAACTTTACCTCGTCTTATACAGAACAGGTTGCAACAGGAACAAATGTTGCTTTGGGAAGTATCGTCTATGATGCTTTACAATTTCCTTCCATTATTCCCGTATATGATAGCAACGGTAATTTTGCAGGAAATCCTATCAATGATATTTCAAATCCATTAGGTAATTTAACCCGTGCTAAAGACAATGAACAAAAGAGGATTCAAGCTTTAGGAAATGTATTTGCCAGTGTAAAAGTTAGTGATTTCACTTTCAAAACCTCTTTGGGTCTCGATTTTCAAAATTATAATTTCAGAGGTTTCTCCCCTGTCTATAATGAAATACTGACTCAAAATGTTAAAAACTCTTTAACTACCACTAACAATTTTAACTATCAACTGACGCTATCCAATACCTTAAATTATACAAAACAATTTGACGCACATAACCTTGATATCCTTTTAGGGCAAGAGGCCATTAAATATTATTATGAAGGTTTCGGAGCCTCTCGCCAAAATTTTCTTTATGAAGATCCAAATTTTAGATATTTGAGCTATGGTTCTGAAAATCAATTAAACACTGGTACCGCTGATGAATGGGCATTGAACTCTTATTTTGCCAGGGTCAATTACAATTTCAATCAAAAATATTTACTAAGCGCTACCGTAAGACATGATGGAACCTCAAGATTAGCGAATAACAATTGGGGGACTTTTCCGGCTGTTTCAGCAGGATGGAGAATAGACAAGGAAAATTTCTTTGATTTTGGAAAGGCTTTTAGCTCCTTTTTATTGCGAGCCAGTTGGGGACAAACAGGAAACCAACAATTGCCTTCTTATTCTACAGTAGACAGTTATTCAAACAACAACAACTATTCCGATTATGCTATTGGAGGAGGCCAAAATACGGTTTCAACCGGTCTAACCCAGACACGTGTTGCTAATGCTAATTTGGCTTGGGAAACCACTACACAAAAAACCATAGGTTTTGATTTGGGTTTTTTTAATAATAAATTGAATGTTACCGCGGAATATTACAATAAGACTACTGATGATATTCTTGTGTACAATGTAATTCCATTAACATATGGAGGGACTAATGACGGACAATGGATTAATGACGGACAAATGAAAAATCATGGTTTTGAATTGGATTTAAATTTTGCTGAAAAGGCCCATGACTTTAGTTATGATCTTTCATTGAATTTGACCGGTTACAAAAATGAGTTGACGGCTTTGACTAATGTGGCCTATTTAGGAATTCCCAGTTCTTCTTTGCACAGTGTCAACTTTGATCAGGAAATATCAAGAAGTGCGGTAGGTCAGCCTGTAGGTTCATTTTATGGCTATGTTGCTGATGGCCTGTTCAAGAGTCAGCAGGAAGTTACCGATTATGCGATGCAACCCAATGCGCAGGCGGGAGACATCAGGTTTAAGGATGTTAATGGTGATGGGGTGGTAAATACTAACGACAGAACGTTCATAGGCTCCCCACATCCGGATGTAATGCTTGGTTTTAATGTAAACTTAAAATATAAAAACTTTGATTTGGGAATGTTTTTCAACGGAAGTTTTGGGAATGACATCTACAATTTGACCAAGTATAAGACGGGTTTCTTTAATCAGTCGGCTTATAACAAAGAAGCTACCTTATTAGGAGCCTGGACCGTAGACAATCCGAATGCTACGATTCCAAGGTTATCCTTAGACGATAAAAACAACAACATTCGTCCTTCTACTTATTATGTTGAGGATGGCTCTTATTTTAAATTAAACAATTTACAACTGGGCTACACTTTTAGTCCTGAGCCCTTAAACGGAATCAAATTACGCATGTATGCTCAGGCCAGTAATGTATTTACCATAACAAAATATAGTGGTATGACACCCCAGATTGGGCTTCAAAGCTATACTTCCAGTAATAGAAACCTTGACATAGGTATCGATAGGGGAATTTATCCTCCTTCAAGAACATTCACAGTAGGCTGTAATTTAAACTTTTAAATTTTAATGACGATGCAAATAAAAAACACCATAAAAATAGCAGTTCTTGTAATCATAGGCTTACAGAGCAGTTCCTGTTCAAATAATTTTCTAGAGGAAGTTACCTATGGGGAAGTAAATCCTTCCGAAATGACTAAACCAGCAAATGTGGAAAAGTCAATTATATCAGCGTACAGCATACTGAATGGTCAGATGGATGGGGCCAGCAATGCACTTAATTCACCTGATTCCAATTGGAGCTTTGGCGATGTAACTTCAGATGACTCCTACAAAGGCGGCGGAGGGACCGGAGATCAGAACAACATCCATCAGATGGAAATTTACAAAGCCAATTCGACCACCATTGACATAGAGCGCAAATGGATGGCACTTTATGAAGGTGTAAAACGAAGTAATGAAGCCATGCGTTTATTGAATGCTTCCACAGATTTCGATCCGGGCTTAAAAGTAAAACGAATGGCAGAATTAAAATTTTTAAGAGGTCATTTTTATTTCGAACTAAAAAAAATATACAATCATATTCCGTATATCGATGAGACGGCAGCAACAGTTACCGATTATGCAAAATCGAATACCACTTTTAGTTCAGAAGAATTATGGACAAAAATTGAAACTGATTTTAAAGAAGCTTATGCCGATTTACCGGCTGCACAAGCAGAGTCAGGACGGCCAACAAAGATTGCCGCTAAAGCCTATTTGGCAAAATGTTATGTATTTGAAAACAAGTGGCAATTAGCCTATGACGCAACCACTGAAGTGGTTAACAGCAGCTATGGCTTGCTAGCGGATTTCCAGCAAGTATTTTTGCCGGAAAATGACAATTCCAAAGAAATTATTTTTGCTGTACAACATTCGGTAAAAGATGGTCAGCCCAACAATTATAATGGAAGTATAGGAGACCGATTGTCTGCTCCGGGAGGACCGTTTTATGCACAATATGGTTTCCACCGCCCGTCACAAAATTTAGTAAATGCATTTAAAACAGATGCTAATGGATTGCCATTGGAAAATAATGTAAACGTTACTGCATCTGACAATGTGGATCCTCGTTTAGATATTACAGTGGGCCGTCCAGGAATACCGTATAAGGATTTAGGGATTTTGTATCAAGATACCTGGGCAAGGGATTTGGCAACTTATGGTTCGTTTTCCCCTAAAAAGCGTATCGTTTCTGCAAAATCACCTTATTATGTAACAGTTTGGCCTTATGTGAATGCTTTAAACTATTATATAATACGCTATGCAGAGGTGGTATTATGGAGAGCGGAAGCGGCAGTAGAAATTGGTAAATTAGAAGAAGCAAGAACTTTGGTCAATCAAATCAGACAGCGCGCTGCTAATTCCGCCTATGTAAAAACTTTAGACGGAACCGCCAACGCAGCTAATTACAACATAAGCACTTATAATTTAGTTTGGACTGTTCAGACCGAAGCACGAAATGCGGTTCGTTTAGAAACGCGTTTAGAACTTGCTATGGAAGGCCACCGTTTCTTTAATTTAGTACGATGGGGAGAAGCCGACACGGTTTTAAATAATTATTTGACTGTAGAAAAAACGCGGAGAACCCATTTGACTAATGCGCTATTCATCAAAGGAAAAAATGAGTACTTTCCAATCCCGCAACGCTACATTGATGCATTGCCACCGGGTACGATAACCCAAAACAGCGGGTATTAAAAATTAAATTAAATAGGGCAATCCAATACGGTTGCCCTATTTCTTAAGTACAAAAAGATGAAAAAAATAATTTGTATTATGGTACTGCTTGGATTTATTTCAGGCTATAGCCAAACGGGAAAAGGATTTGATTTGAGCTTTAAACTTTCCCATTCTACTTCCCTGGTTCAGGATAAAAATTTTTATTTATTGACCGCAATTCAGAAAGACAAAGCGGTTAGTGAAATCTTAGAAAACAATACCGTTTTAAAAGCAATTTATACGAAACAAGAATTAGAAATTGCGACCCAACTAGATTCTTACAAAGATAATCCAAAGGGCTTCCTGCAGGCCTACCAATTTAAAGAAGCCGATCTTAAAATCATAGCGGATGAACTACAGGATTTGGTAAAAGAAAAAAAAGTTTTACAGGATTTCGTGAAAAACAATTTACGTCCTTCCGGTAGGTATGAATCTTTTAAAAACAGTGCCGATGCAGCCTTATTGGCAAAAGCCTGGCTAGTTTGCGCTCAGGGAATAAATCGCATCATCACTGTCTATGGACTTGGTGAAGCCCCACAATATGCTGCAATTGATTCTGTTTCCTACGATGTAAAATCTCATTATTATAAAGGCACACTTTATATGTGGAGTGATTTTTTAGCTCATAAAAAAACAAAAGAAAACAGCTTGTTTTTTCAGACCAGTTTAGATCTTTCGTTATCCCTGTTGTACCTGAACCATCGGGACGAAGCGGCACGTGACGAACCTTTGGATAAAAATGAAAATAAGAAAGCTATTGCAAATTTAAAGCACCTAAATTTTAATACTTTTGACTATGCAACCATTTTAATATTAGGTAATGGACCCGAAAATTATCAGGACCGGTTATCTGCATTAGGGAAATTGAATATAGAACTGGGTGTATTAGAATATAAGGCTAAAAAAGCCCCATTAATTATTGTTTCGGGAGGGCATGCCCATCCGTTCAGGACTCCCTTTTGTGAGGCTATCGAAATGAAAAAAGAATTAATGCAGGTCTATAATATACCCGAAGAAAACATTCTTATTGATCCTTATGCCAGACATACTACCACCAATTTGCGTAATGCCAGCCGATTGATGGCGGCGCACCAAATTCCGATGAATAAGAAAAGTCTCGTAGTTACCAACAGGGAACACAGTAGTTATGTGGGAGATAAAAAATTTGAGACCCGCTGTTTAGAAGAATTAGGATATTTGCCGGCAACCATTTTAAAAAGAGTAAATTCGACTACTATAGAGTTCATTCCCAGTATAGCATCGCTTCATCAAAATCCAATCGATCCTTTGGATCCTTAATTATAGCATATGAACCATGATTTAACGCACGCAAACCCGCATGAGTTTTTCCCGCGACGTGAATATATTGCGTAAATTAGTAACGTAAATTGACATTCGGAAAATTTGCAATTAAATTCGATTAAGTATG
>NZ_JBLVPW010000056.1:0-7689 GCF_048286715.1 Flavobacterium kochi | reverse complement strand
CCCGTCTGAGGCAAAATAAAGTTCATTTTCATCATTTACAAATGGAAAGGTTTCTCTTCCTTCGGTATTGATTGTAGTTCCTAAGTTTTCCGGTGTGCCAAAACTACCATCATCATTTATTTTTACTTTAAATAAATCAGATTGACCAATTGTTCCTGGCATATCTGAAGCGAAAAACAATATCTTTCCATCCGGACTTAAAGCAGGATGCGCCGTACTATAATTATCACTGTCAAAAGGCAGTTCAGCTATATTTGTCCATTTGCCATTTTCTAAACTGGCTTTGTATATTTTTACTAAAGTAATTTTATTTCCATCTTTTCCTTTTTTACCATCAAGGTAGTTGTTTCGGGTAAAATACATGGTTTTTCCATCACTTGTAAAAGCAGGGGTAGCTTCATGAAATTTAGAATTTATGGTTTTATCAAACTTTTTTGGAGCGCTTGGAGTCATGTTTTCCCCTAAATCAGCACTATACAGATTTGTAAAATATTGATTGGTCCATTTGTTTTTTCGTTGTCCTAAACTTCCTGTATCTCTTGCTGAAGCAAATACAATTTTATTCATATATACAGCAGTTCCGTAATCAGAGTATTTTGAATTAATACCAGCATCTTCCACCTGATATCTACCGGAATTAGCTTTTATGGCTTCTAAATAATTGGTGTTTTTTTTGAAAAGTTTTCCTCGACTATCGTTGCCTGATTTTTGATTGAATAGTTCTAACATCTCATTGGCTTTATCGTTTTCGCCAATGGATCTTAAAGACTGGGCATAACGATAATAATATTCCGATTCTAAATTGGTGGTGTCCATAGCAAATAATTCACCATACCATTTGGCAGCTTTGTCCAGCTCCGCGTTGAAGTAATAGGCATTCCCCATTTTTTTAAACAAGTCTGCAGACTTATAACCTTTTTCAGCAACCCTTTCATAGGTTTTTATGGCATCTACATAGGCATAGTTGTCATATTTTTTATCAGCTGCAACTAGTCTTGCCTTTTGGGCATAAATATTAAAAGAAAAAAGAGTAACTATTGTTATGTAAAGGAGTATATTATTTTTCATAATATTTGTTTTTAGAAGAATCTAGGAGTTGTGATTTTGTTGTTGTTTTTGAATAATTCATAACGCAGGAAAATTTCATGCGATCCGGAATTATAGTTGTTTAAATTGGTTGTTTCATGATCATACCCGTATCCAATATACAAACCTTCAGAAACCTGAAATCCAACCATTGCACTCATTGCAGCACTCCATCTGTAGGCAACTCCAACTATAAATTTGTTATTGAACATAAAATTGCCGGATAGATCCGTTTGAAGCGGAGCACCTTTTACCATTTTGGTGAGAACAGCAGGCTTGAACTTAATATAATTATTCAAATCAAATACATAACCAGCAATCAAATAGTAACTAATTTGTTCTTTAAATATAGCCACTTCGTTGTCATCGTAACGATTGGTTTCTATAAAATTAGGAACGGAAAGCCCAACATAAGCTTTATCCGAATGCCAATACACACCAGCGCCAATATTTGGAGAAAATTTATTATGATAATCATGTAGGCTTGGGTCATCATCAGCTGGATTTAATCGGGTAACATCCAAATCAAAAAGGTTAGCCGTTGCTTTTATACCAAATGAAAGTTTAAAAGTTTCCGAAGTTGGAACGGTGTAAGATAAATCAGCCGAGATAGTATTCTCACGTGTAGGACCAATTTTATCGTTTATAATAGATACCCCTAATCCTAAATTATTTGAGTTAAGTGGCGTATTAATAGATACAGCATTAGTAACCGGAGCTCCGTCGAGTCCTACCCATTGGGTACGATGTAAGGCAAAAATACTTAAAGCACCTCTAGATCCTGCATAGGCGGGATTAATATTGATCGTGTTGTACATGTATTGCGTAAATTGAGCATCTTGTTGCGCAAAACTTACAATGGCTGTAAACATCAAAACGAAAGAAAATAGTTTTGTTTTCATAGTAGATATTTATTTTTTAATTATCTAGGGAATTCATTTTATAAGAATTCGACAGGTTAATTGATAAATTTGATTAGGGTTTATCGTTCAAGAAATAGGGCTATTGGTATTATCTTTATTAAACCTGAGGACAAAAAGTCCTCAGGCAGTCAATTTTAATTATTTAGTAAGGTATAAATATCCGTCTTTTTTATTTGTTATAATGTTTCCTACACCATCAACAGAGGTATAATTTAAGATATAGAAATAAGTACCGGTTGGTAAACCTGATGATTGACTGATAGTTGTTCTGCCTTCAGAGATACCTTTGAACACTTTGCTGGTATTGTTATAACCACTAGTTTCATAAACCAATACACCCCAACGGTTGTAAATTTCAACCGTATTGTCTGGATAGCAATTTGTATCATCAATGTTGTCAATTACGAAGTTTTCATTAATTCCATC
Organism: Flavobacterium kochi; assembly: GCF_048286715.1. NCBI lineage: Bacteria > Pseudomonadati > Bacteroidota > Flavobacteriia > Flavobacteriales > Flavobacteriaceae > Flavobacterium > Flavobacterium kochi. The sequence continues at coordinate 5,254 of NZ_JBLVPW010000056.1, read as the reverse complement.
TCCATTAGGAGAGAAGGCATTATGAACTAGCACCGTTCCACAAGGCAATACAATACCGCCACAACCAGTAGTAACTGTCATCGTAATTTTTATAGTTTTTGGACAAGTTCCGTCATTAATTTTATATTCAAAAATATAATCACCAACAGCTAGGCTAGAAGCATTTATTGCATTTCCTTGTAAGGCACCTGAATTATTCACATCAGTCCAGGTTCCGTTTGTAGGTGTACCAACAGGCAATAGATCGTTTAGGTTAGCAGTTGTAATTTCTCCATCGTTACAAATTGAACTAACTAATGCTACAATACCATTACTAACGTTAACATTAATGAGTTGTGTAAATTCTGATGTATTTCCACAAGAATCAGCGACAGACCATTTTCTCACAATGGAGTAGGAATTTGTAGTGCTGTTAATGATCTTCTCCGTAAAGACCGCTGGAGCAACTGCAGAGCAATTGTCAACAAATACAAGTTCAGGTTTGGTAGGAACCGCATCACAATTCACATCTATCGTTGGGCTAAATACAGTGGTTGTTGTAGGAGCGGTTGTATCTTGAACATTAATAGTTTGAGTAGCTTTAGCAGTATTTCCACAAGTGTCGGTAGCAGTCCAAGTTCTAGTTACAGAATAAGACCCTGCACATTGACCATTTGTTGTTGCATCTGCAAAAGTCAAGTTAACGGCCGAGGCACAATTATCGGTTGCTGTAGCAGTCGCAAATGCAGGTATTGCTGGACAAGAGATTGTCGAAGCAGACGGCAATGCAGCGATAACCGGAGCGGTTTTATCCTGAACAGTAATCACCTGTGATTTGGAAGCTATGTTACCACAAACATCTGTAGCAGTCCAGGTTCTGGTTAGCTTATAGTTGCTGGCACAGTTTCCTTCAGTTTTAACTTCTTTGAAAGTAACTTTAGGATCTGCATCACAATTATCAGTAGCGGTTAAAGTAGCTGTAGCAGGAACTGCAGAACATTCTACGGTTATATCAGCAGGAGCTAGGCTCAATACCGGAGCGGTTTTATCCTGAACGGTAATCACCTGTGATTTGGAAGCCGTGTTACCACAAACATCAGTCGCAGTCCAAGTTCTGGTTAGCGTATAGTTGCTGGCACAGTTTTCGTTAGTTTTAACTTCTTTGAAAGTGACTTTAGGATCTGCATCACAATTATCAGTAGCGGTTAGCGTAGCCGCTGCAGGAACTGCAGAACATTCTACGGTTATATCAGAAGGAGTTAGGCTCAATACCGGAGCGGTTTTATCCTGAACGGTAATCACCTGTGATTTAGAAGCCGTGTTGCCACAAACATCTGTAGCAGTCCAGGTTCTGGTTAGCGTATAGTTGCTGGCACAGTTTCCTTCAGTTTTAACTTCTTTGAAAGTAACTTTAGGATTAGCATCGCAATTATCAGTAGCCGTTAGCGTAGCCGCTACAGGAACTGCAGAACATTCTACGGTTGCATCAGCAGGAGCTTCGCTCAATACCGGAGCGGTTTTATCTTGAACGGTAATGATTTGTGATTTAGAAGCCGTGTTGCCACAAACATCTGTCGTCGTCCAGGTTCTGGTTAGCGTGTAGTTGCTGGCACAATTTCCGTCAGTTCTCACTTCTTTGAAAGTAACTTTAGGATTAGCATCGCAATTATCAGTAGCCGTTAGCGTAGCCGCTGCAGGAACTGCAGAACATTCTGCGGTAACATCAGCAGGAGCTTCGCTCAATACCGGAGCGGTTTTATCCTGAACGGTAATGATTTGTGATTTAGAAGCCGTGTTGCCACAAACATCTGTCGCCGTCCAGGTTCTGGTTAGCGTGTAGTTGCTGGCACAATTTCCGTTAGTTCTCACTTCTTTGAAAGTAACTTTAGGATTAGCATCACAATTATCGGTAGCGGTTAAAGTAGCTGCAGCGGGAACTGCAGAACACTCTGCGGTAACATCAGCAGGAGCTTCGCTCAATACCGGAGCGGTTTTATCCTGCACGGTAATCACTTGTGATTTAGAAGCCGTGTTGCCACAAATATCAGTCGCAGTCCAGGTTCTTCTTAGCGTATAGTTGCTGGCGCAGTCGCCGTCAGTTCTCACTTCGTTGAAAGTAACTTTAGGAGCTGCATCACAATTATCAGTAGCGGTTAAAGTAACTGTAGCAGGAACTGCAGAACACTCTGCGGTTACATCAGCAGGAGCTTCGCTCAATACCGGAGCAGTTTTATCTTGAACGGTAATCACTTGCGATTTAGAAGCTGTGTTGCCACAAACATCAGTCGCAGTCCAGGTTCTGGTTAGCGTATAGTTGCTGGCGCAGTCTCCGTCAGTTCTCACTTCTTTGAAAGTAAGTTTAGGATCTGCATCACAATTATCAGTAGCGGTTAAAGTACTTGCAGCAGGAACTGCAGAACATTCTGCGGTCACATCAGCAGGCGCTTCGCTCAATACCGGAGCAGTTTTATCCTGAACGGTAATCACTTGCGATTTAGAAGCCGTGTTGCCACAAACATCAGTCGCAGTCCAGGTTCTGGTTAGCGTATAGTTGCTGGCGCAGTTTCCGTCAGTTCTAACTTCGTTGAAAGTAACTTTAGGATCTGCATCACAATTATCAGTAGCGGTTAAAGTTGCTGTGGCAGGTACTGCAGAACATTCTGCGGTAACATCAGCAGGAGCTAGGCTCAATACCGGAGCGGTTTTATCCTGAACGGTAATCACTTGTGATTTAGAAGTGGTGTTGCCACAAACATCAGTCGCAGTCCAGGTTCTGGTTAGCGTATAGTTGCTGGCACAGTTTCCTTCAGTTTTAACTTCTTTGAAAGTAACTTTAGGATCTGCATCACAATTATCAGTAGCGGTTAAAGTTGCTGTGGCAGGAACTGCAGAACATTCTACGGTTATATCAGCAGGAGCTAGGCTCAATACCGGAGCGGTTTTATCCTGAACGGTAATCACCTGTGATTTGGAAGCCGTGTTACCACAAACATCTGTAGCAGTCCAGGTTCTGGTTAGCGTATAGTTGCTGGCACAGTTTCCTTCAGTTTTAACTTCTTTGAAAGTAACTTTAGGATCTGCATCACAATTATCAGTAGCAGTTAAAGTAGCTGTAGCAGGAACTGCAGAACATTCTGCGGTCACATCAGCAGGAGCTAGGCTCAATACCGGAGCGGTTTTATCCTGAACGGTAATCACTTGTGATTTAGAAGCGGTGTTGCCACAAACATCTGTAGCAGTCCAGGTTCTGGTTAGCTTATAGTTGCTGGCACAGTTTCCTTCAGTTTTAACTTCTTTGAAAGTAACTTTAGGATCTGCATCACAATTATCAGTAGCCGTTAGCGTAGCCGCTGCAGGAACTGCAGAACATTCTACGGTTATATCAGCAGGAGCTAGGCTCAATACCGGAGCGGTTTTATCCTGAACGGTAATCACCTGTGATTTGGAAGCCGTGTTACCACAAACATCTGTAGCAGTCCAGGTTCTGGTTAGCGTATAGTTGCTGGCACAGTTTTCGTTAGTTTTAACTTCTTTGAAAGTAACTTTAGGATCTGCATCACAATTATCAGTAGCGGTTAAAGTACTTGTAGCAGGAACTGCAGAACATTCTGCGGTTATATCAGCAGGAGCTTCACTCAATACCGGAGCGGTTTTATCCTGAATTTTTATTGTTTGAGTTGCTTTGGAAAAATTGCCACAAGCATCTGTAACGGTCCATGTTCTTGTAATAACTTTATTGCTTGGACAAGAACTAGCCGGAGTCAGACAAACACTGTTAAAATCAATGCTACCATTAACACTGGCTTGTTTTCTTGAATAGATAAACCAAGTTCCATTCATTGGGCCCGTAAGATTTTCAAAACTGGAAACATAAGAGGTTAACCCATTGATATTATTTGGAGAAGTTGTTCCTCCGTTTGGAGTCATATTTTGATTTACTCCTTCTTGAATAAAATTAGCATTATTCCATTTGGTATAACCTGAGCTATTTGGATAAAATGTAGTTAAATACAATTCTTTAGTATTTGAGCTTTCATCATCACAATTTCCACCAGAACAATATGGACCAACTAATATTACCCCTTGTCCACTAGGTGAAACTAAGGTGAATTCAGCTCTTCCTTTTCCTTGATTTGTTGCAAAGGACAAAGCGATTTTTTCAATATTGCTTGCTGATAAATCATCAAATCCTGAAATGGTGAATGGGAAATAATTACCGTTTCCAGCATTTATTGATCCGTTATTTTCTGTAACTCCAAAACATTCTGTATCTGAATACGTTGCTGTTGGATTAGAATCACAGGTATCATTTATGTTGGTTACATTACCAGTAATAGTTGGGTTAGTATTTGCGATACAATTCTCACCACTATTTATTGTAATATTTGTTGGTGGTGTAAAAGTAGGAGCAGTTTTATCCTGAACGGTAATCACTTGCGATTTGGAAGCCGTGTTGCCACAAACATCAGTCGTAGTCCAGGTTCTTCTTAGCGTATAGTTGCTGGCACAGTCTCCCTCAGTTCTCACTTCGTCGAAAGTAACTTTAGGAGTTGCATCACAATTATCAGTAGCCGTTAAGGCAGCTGCTAGGGTAATTGCTGCACCACATTCTAAGGTAACATCAGCAGGAGCTTCGCTCAATACCGGAGCGGTTTTATCCTGAACGGTAATCACCTGTGATTTGGAAGCCGTGTTACCACAAACATCTGTAGCAGTCCAGGTTCTGGTTAGCGTATAGTTGCTGGCACAGTTTTCGTTAGTTTTAACTTCTTTGAAAGTAACTTTAGGATCTGCATCACAATTATCAGTAGCGGTTAAAGTACTTGTAGCAGGAACTGCAGAACATTCTGCGGTTATATCAGCAGGAGCTTCACTCAATACCGGAGCGGTTTTATCCTGAACGGTAATCACTTGTAATTTAGAAGCCGTGTTGCCACAAATATCAGTCGCAGTCCAGGTTCTTCTTAGCGTATAGTTGCTGGCGCAGTCGCCGTCAGTTCTCACTTCTTTGAAAGTAAGTTTAGGATCTGCATCACAATTATCAGTAGCGGTTAAAGTACTTGCAGCAGGAACTGCAGAACATTCTGCGGTCACATCAGCAGGCGCTTCGCTCAATACCGGAGCAGTTTTATCCTGAACGGTAATCACTTGCGATTTAGAAGCCGTGTTGCCACAAACATCAGTCGCAGTCCAGGTTCTGGTTAGCGTATAGTTGCTGGCGCAGTTTCCGTCAGTTCTAACTTCGTTGAAAGTAACTTTAGGATCTGCATCACAA
>NZ_JBLVPW010000055.1:0-7945 GCF_048286715.1 Flavobacterium kochi | reverse complement strand
GCCTACTGCTGCCAAAGTGGAATACATGATATTTCCGCGTTTGAGTGCTTTGAGCGAAGTGTTATGGTCTCCAAAGGAAAATAAAAACTGGCCTTCTTTTCAAACTAAAATAGAGACGATGAAAAAGAGATATGACAGGTGGGGAGCTAATTATTTTAAAGAAAAAGAATAATAATTGGACTAATATGTATGAAGAGCGGCAGTGCATTTGCACTGCCTTTTTATGTAAACGAATGTCTGGGTCTATACTCTCTTGACCCTCATCGCCATGATACTTGGCAAGTAGCCTTTTACAAAAATCTAAAATCATTGCTTTTTCAAGTAGTCTATAGTAATTATCAGCGATTACCAAATCATCCAAATGAGCTAGGAAACATTTTTAGGTAGAGCCTTTTCTTTTTTTGTATGATTTAAAAATACGAAATTTCGTATTTTTATGCAACTAATTTTTAATATATTTGAAGTTGTGCAACAAGCACAGCAGCTACAATTGATATGGGTTACTGGCGTAATTTGAAAATGGTTTTGTGTTTGGAGTTTAGTGATAACCAAAAGTAAATCTGAAATTAGTCCCAAACCCTTTGTAGCACAGGGACGTTGGTAATTCATGTAGAGCGACTCGAAAACGGAAAAAGAACGAAATTTGACAAAACAAATTATGACACAAGAAAAGCAAATAATTGATTGTGAAAATAAACTTTTAGAAGCAATCAAAATTGGCAACATTAAGATTCTTGAAGAGCTTTTGCACGACAGTTTAATTTTTAATATCGCTACTGGAGAAACAATTACCAAATCAATGGATATTGAAAATTATCGTTCGGGCATTATGACTATTCATGACATTTCGGCAACTGACCAAATAATAAAAACTATTGAAAATATTTCTACTGTTGCGGTTACAGTTCATTTAAAAGGTAAATATGGCGACCAAATTATTGACGGAAAATTTAGATATTTAAGAATATGGAAATTATTTAATAATTCATGGAAAATAATTGCAGGAAGTGGATTTCAAATTTAATAAATAATAACTAACAGAGACAGGATAAAAAAAAGAACCGCCAACAGCAGTAACCTTTGCCAACAGCCTTATAAAAATCTAAATCATAATAGAAATAGAAAAAACAGCTTCGTTTAAGGACTTCTAAGGGGCGGTGTTTGTCTAATAGTTGTTTTTTAAAATACTGATCATCAGGGTTTAATTCATGTTTTTCGAATGAAATAATTTTATAACTTGCTGTTTGATAGTACTAGTATAACCCAAATAAATCAAAATGGATAAATTTTTATTAGTATTCTTAATTCAATTTTTGTTTTCTCAAAACATTTTTTCTCAAAAAAGAAAAATAATTGACGTTCATTTTCATACTCGTTCTGCTGGTGACTATGGTGCATCTATTCCCCCAAACCCAATAACAGGAAAACTACCCAATGCTCAAAGCAATGATGAAATATACAATAGTAACATTGCATTACTTCGAAAATATAATGTTGTAAAAGCAATTTGTTCGGGAACACTCCAGATAAATTCAGATTACATCGTAAAAGATCCCTCAAGATTTATTAGTTCATTAGAATATCCCGATCATCAAAATAATCATTTGCCAGATACAATAACATTTAAGAAACTATATGAAGAAAATAAATTTGCAGTTTTTGGAGAACTTGGATTGCAGTATGACGGCGAAAATTTAAGTGAATCAAGATTTCAGCCCTATTTGGCTATCTGCGAAAGATTAGGAATTCCAGTAGCTATTCACACCGGAATCGCTGCTCCAAAGACTCCATATACCTGCTGTCCAAATTTTAGAATAGAAAGTGGCAGGCCTTTGCTTATTGAACCAATATTAAATAAATACCCGAAACTAAAAATACAGCTTATGCACATGGGGTTTCCTTTTTTGGAGGAGACAAAAGCTCTGATGTATGTATATCCACAAGTATATGTAGATATATCCGCTATTGACTGGTTAGTTCCTAAAGAAGAGTTTTATAGCTATTTAAAGTCTTTGATTACAGCTGGTTTTGATAACCGAATAATGTATGGTTCTGACCAAATGATTTGGGAAGATGCAATACCGCTGTCTATAAAAAACATAGAGAATGCTCCGTTCTTAAACAAGACACAAAAAGATAATATTTTCTATAACAATGCCGCACGGTTTTTTAATATTAAGTAAAATACTACTGTCAACAGCTGCTATCTCAACGCTGTTTTTGCTGTATTTGTACGTTTCTTTTTCATATCTTTTTCATATCTTTTTGCCTGTGGAATAAACTAGGGCTCAAACCCGGGACTTGGTTGGAGTGATAAAGTAGCAATGGGAGTTTTATAATATTTTGGTGAAGAAAACCACCAAATGCCCATCGACAGATGTAGAATTGATTTTCTCAACTTATAATTAATGTCGGATTTTTAACTTTAACCAAAATCGACTAAAGACTAAAAAGAATATCTAAAAAGGGGCTTTCATTTTTGGACTTAAACAGCCCTTTTTAACGCTTTCTTACGGATTGTTTTTTTAGAAGCATAAGATGATTTTTTAAAGAAAGAATTTTAAATAAAGTTTTAATCTCTTATATTTACTTTCTGATTAATAATATAGTTCGTTTGGAGTTTTTAAACGTACTGACGGCAGAAGCAAACTGCTCTCGAAACTTAAAAAAATATAATGGAGAAATACTTACGACAATTAATTTCAATAGAATTTGACGATAAAAAAGAAATCTTTAGTGGTTTTCTCATTGATTGGACTGAAGATTGGATTTTACTAAAAAACAATCCTGTTGATTTTATAATTGATGGCTATACGATATTAAAAAACATAAATGTAAAGTCAATTATTCAAGATAAGGATCATGAATTCACAGAAAGAGTAATTAAACTTAAAGGTTTAAAAACAAGCGCAGAGGAAATAATTCCGCTTAAAGATTTATCTTCAATTATAAATTTTCTAGCGGATAAATATGAGATTTTTCAGATTACAAAAAAGTCAGATAAAGCTGTTTATCTCGGTAAACTCATAGAACTAAATGAGGAAGAACTGGTAATAGATTTTTTGGGACCCGAAGGGGAATTTGATGGTGAAATGAGTTTTAAGCAAAGCAAAATAAGAGTTATAGAATTTGATACCGATTATATCAATTCTTTGAAACTAATTATTGACGAAGAAAAAAAAAGTAAGTGACGACAACAATTGATAAAATAAAAGTGGAGCAGAAACCACTCTAAAAAAGGGCGACACCGAAAAGCCAAATGAGTAGGATAATTTATAAAAAAAAATCATATGTCAAATAACAATGTAACATTACATCGAGTTCTTAAAGCAACTCCCGAAAAAGTTTACCGTGCTTTTACCGAACCTACTGCTTTGTCGTTTTGGCTTCCTCCTTATGGATTTTTAGCTGTAGTTCATCAAATGGATGTACAAATAGGCGGTACTTATAAAATGTCCTTCACCAATTTTTCTACGGGCAACGGACATTCCTTTGGTGGAAAATTTTTGGAAATCAAACCGAATGAATTCTTAAAGCACACTGATAAATTTGACGACCCTAATTTACCGGGAGAAATGACCACTTCAATTTGGCTCAAGAAAGTTTCTTGCGGCACTGAACTTAAAATCATTCAGGAAGACATTCCTTCAGTTATACCGGCAGAAATGTGTTATTTAGGATGGCAGGAATCATTAGAGAAATTGGCTAAATTAGTTGAGCCGGAAATTCCGGATGCTTAAATCATTTAGTGAATCGTTTTTGTGAACAACTTTTTAAGGTAGACGAACAAAACCCCATACACACCCCATATTTTTTTCTCAGATAGTTCTCCAATAGTTTAATGACAGCATCTTTCTTTACTAGTTTTCTTTCATTCTTCAAAAGCTTTATTGTCAAATAAGTCAAAAACAGAATAAAATGAATAATGCAAATAGTAACCTTGTGAACGTCAGGTATATGGTAGAGGATGTTGCCGCTGCTGTTGCCTTTTATACAAAACATCTTGGTTTCTCTGTTGTGACGGACAGTGCACCTGCCTTTGCAGCTGTTGTTAGAGGAAACCTGCGACTATTACTTAGCGGAAGAACCAGTTCAGCCGGTAGGGCTATGCCAGATGGAACGCTACCTTTTCCAGGCGGATGGAACCGTATTGAACTTGTTGTTGAAGATATAAATGCCGAAGTTGCCAGACTTAAAAAAGAAGGACTCCATTTTCGTAATGAGATTATTACCGGACCTGGTGGTTCTCAAATTTTATTGATAGACCCTTCCGGTAATTTTATAGAACTTTTGCAGCCGCCTCATCAGTGGCGCTACACCAAATAAAATTTTAAATACTGTCGAAAGTTTTAAAAGAACAACTCGATAGGATAAGTATGGCAGATACATACAGCTAAGTTTTCGTTATGTGCATACTACGAATAATGAAAACTTGAAGGAATCGGAGTTTTAAAAAAAAAAATAATTGTAGTTTAAATCTTATATATTTACTTTGTAAATAAATTAACAAAAACAGATTTATAAAAAATGAAAACTTACAAATCAAAACTGGGTCCTGAATTAGTAATTCCAATTATAATAGTATTTGGGGGATTGACAATTAAAGTAGTATTAGAGAAAAGCTGGATTGGAATAGCTTTCACTTTTCTCGTCGTCTCATTTATATCTCATATGTTTATTACAACAAAATATAGGATTGAAAAAGAAAACTTAAACATAAAATGTGGTTTTCTTTTCAATGAAAATATAGGTATTAAAACTATTCTTAAAATTTCAGAAACAAATAATATTTTAAGTTCAGCAGCGACATCAATTGATAGACTGGAAATTATCTATAATAAATTTGATAGTGTTTTAGTTTCTCCTAAAGACAAAAAAGGTTTCATAGACAGTCTAACCGAAATTAACCCAAATATTGAAGTAAAATATGAAAAAAGTTAGCTGAATTGGAAAATCGACCAAAAGAGATGGTTTTGGAGTGAGTTTTTTTGCTTTTATTAATCGGACTACTATTTATTCTCATGGAGCCAACCTGATTTTTTTGATGTATTGTAATTACTTCGTGACTAGTATAAACAAGTTAACTGTTATATTTAAAATTGAAAAAAAATCTAAGTAAATTATTACTGAAAATCGGAAATAATCAAATAATGAGAAGTTTTCGGGCTTTTAAAGTCGGTTTAATTCTGATTATGAAACTTTGGAATAGTAAATCTAAAATCTCAATAAATGAAAGTAAAAGTTATAGGTATTCCAGTCCTTGACCAAGAAAAAGCATTAGCGTTCTATACCGAAAAATTGGGTTTTGTGAAAAAAGTAGATGTACCAATAGGAGAAGATAGCAGATGGTTAACTGTGGTAAGTAAGGAAGAACAAGATGGGCCAGAAGTTTTGTTGGAGCCGTCTCCCAACCATTTTGAGCCAGCCAAAATATATCAAAAAGCACTTTTTGACGCAGGAATCCCTTATACGCAATTCAATGTGGGCAACGTTCAGCTAGAATATGAGCGACTCGTTAGCCTAGGAGTTGAATTCAGCATGAAACCAACTGAAATGGGCACAGTGAAAATCGCTATTTTCAATGATACTTGTGGAAATAATATTCAAATTATTGAAATGCTTTAAAAATTGAAAACACTACCGCCGAAAGCAGCAGCTCAATTTCACAAGATATTAATACAGCTGTCATGACCTGGCTCGCCAAACAAAAACCACAACAAAAAACTATTTTGCTGCGGTTTTTTTAATTATACGATTACTTCCGTAAGTTAAGTATGGACTGAAAATTAAATCGTCGATAATTATGATTTAATATTGCATTTAAATTTTTCTCTCAATTAATGGAATTATCGCTACCTGACATCTAACTGATATTAAGTGAATAATCATTTCCTTTTTTATTTCATTTTTCAATGATGCTTTATTTAAAAAATAAGTTTCTTTAATGCTTCTAAATGTCGTTTGCGACGATTCAAATTGTCCACTTTTAATATCTCAATAGTAAGGCTGTCATTGAATTGCGTGATGGAGCTAATTAATGCGGCTCCTGCTTCGCTTACTCATTGTGTTTCTGTTTTTGTTGTTGTTTCGGTTGATCGTTTCGTTGCTGTTGCATTTGTTGCTGTCTGGCTTGCTGCTGTCTGGCTTGCTGCTGCATTTGCTGTTGTCTGGTTTGCTGTTCTTTAGCCTCCTGCTGCATTCGTTGCTGTCTTACCTGCTGTTCTTTAGCTTCCTGCTGCATTCGTTGCTGTCTGGCTTGCTGTTCGTTAGCCTCTTGCTGCATTCGTTGCTGTCTTGTCTGCTGTTCTTTAGCCTCCTGCTGCATTCGTTGCTGTCTGACCTGTTGTTCTCTACCTTCCTGCTGCATTCGTTGTTGTCTGGCCTGCTGTTCTTTAGCCTCCTGCTGCATTCGTTGCTGCTGTCTGTCTGGCTGATCATCACGCTGCCTTTGAACTGGTTGGTCATTACGCTTCCTTTGAATTTGCTGCTGTCTGGCTGGCTGATCATCAGGCTGTCGTTGAAGTTGCCTGTTATCACGTTGCTGTTGAGGCTGCTGCTGTCTCGATGGTTGGTTTTCTCTCTGTGGCTGAGTTCTACCATTTCTTTGCACAGCCGGTTTCAGATCTTTCATCGCCCGCACTTTGGACGGGGCAGGTCCTCGTCCGGCAGTCCTGTTTTTTTCTACCCGTGGTCTGTATATCTGAAGTTCTTTGTTGCTCAGATTCTGACCCGGTCTATTTCTTTCCCTTACAGTTACTGGGGAGATTGTTGTACCGGTTCGGCTTTGAACCTCAGTTCTATTGGGCCCTGCATTGTATCTTACCTGCGTTGAATAGTCTCTCTGAATATTATTTATCACAGTTGAATTGTTAATGATAGTAACATTATTTGATGAAGGAACATAATAATTATAAATGTTACTTCTTCCAAAATCACTGTCTCTTACACAGGTCCAATAATTATAGGGTAACCGATAACCACTGCCATAGGCAATAGTAATGCTAATACCAGGTCCTATCGGTGCCCATCCGTAATAACCTGCAGATCTTCTCCAGGTCACCCATCCCGGACCCCATTCGTAACCAGGAACCCAGATCCACTCATAATAAGGATCATAATACCAGCGTCCATAATGAAAAGGTGCCCATCCCCATGAATAATTAGAAACCCAAGTCCAGCCGACATTGGTGAATACCCAATAACCGTTAGTTCTATAAGGAATAAAGGAAGCTGATATATTAGGGACCCAAGCATATCCATATTCCGGGGTATCAATCCAATCACCGTATGGGCTTAAATCGTCATAAAAAATCTGGAAATTAATGGATACCTGTGCAGCTGCTTTTTGAGGTGCCATTAAGATAACCGAATTGACAGCAAGGAACAGAATAAAAATTTTAGCCGTTGCTTTCATAGTAATAATTGTTTAATTAACTGTTGATTAAAAAAAAACATAGTTAACTGTATCGTATTAAAGGTAAGTATTTTACGTGTCTATATCTGTTAAATAACTTTTAAAATAAGGCATCCTTCCCGCATTTCAAAATAGCCTTTATTAGAAAAGTTGGGTGTTGAATCTTGTCCTTTACTGAAATCAATAGTGGTGCACAAAAAACAGCGATAATAGATTCAAAGGTTTTTTGTCTATAATTTAAATAGTACGCCAACTATTTGAGTATTAAGAAGCATTTTGACAACGAGTCCTGGTTCCATCCTTTTGAATAAGTCCTTAAATTGTTTTAGTAATACCCAAAAGTCGCAACAAAACTATTGATGGGTAAAAAGATTTTTTGTTCCGATAAAGATTGTTGTTTTTTTCAAGAAAGGTTCATTTTTAATCACAAACGTTCACAATGCCCCCTTACCCCACAGAGTTTTTTAAGTAACTTCAGTAATTTCATGTTCTAAATTTGTAATATTTTATAGTCGTGTTCAGAGAATATCT
>NZ_JBLVPW010000054.1:0-8581 GCF_048286715.1 Flavobacterium kochi | reverse complement strand
GCAAGGTTTACGATTTTTTTGGTTCCTAAATCAATGTTAGCTGTCGCGGCACCTAAATCACTCAACAGAATGGCACTCTTTGGCACCGAAGCGGCCTTATTTGATGAATTTCCAACCAGCACATAATCCTGTGTCAGGTCCATATTAGCCGGCGTTGCCGTTCTGGTATCCACATAATATTTTGTTGCCGCTTCCTGCGCTGTTGTGGGATCGGCAAGGTTTACGATTTTTCTCGTTCCTAAATCAATGTCAGCTATCGCCGCTGCAAAACCGCTTAATGCAATGGTGCTTTTCGAAACATCGGATGCTTTCCCTGTAATATCCCCAACAAAAAGGTTGCCTGCAGTCAGGCTAATATCTGTCGGTGTGATAACCCTGGTATCCACATAATTTTTTGTCGCAGCATCCGTAGCCAATCCTGGATCGGCAAGGTTATTAATTTTGAAACCACCAATGGAAATGTCCGCTATTGCGGCACCTAAATCACTCAATGGAATGGCACTCTTTGGCACCGACGTGGCCTTATTTGATAAATCCCCTACAAGCACATAACCCGTTGCCAAGTCCAGATAAGCTGGCGTTGCCGTTCTGGTATCGACATAGTATTTTGTCACCGCATCCTGATCGAATACTGGCTCCGCTAAAAAGCTGATTCTGAATTGTGTTCCAATATCACCCATAGAAATATCATCGGTAGCTGTGCCAAAACCGCTGATGGGAATGAGGTTCTTTGGAGTTGCAGCCGCTTTTCCCATTGCATTACCTACAAAGAGGTTGCCCTTAGGTAAAGAAAGCAGCGAGGCAGGGGTAATAAAAAGATCATCCACGTATTTTTTCGTCGCCGCATCCTGTGCTGCAGCCGGATCGGCGAGGCTATTCAATTTGAACCCCCCGAAGGAAATATCGGTGGCTGCGGCACCAAAACCGCTTAGAGGAATGGTGTTTTTGGCCACGGCAAATGCGGTATTTGTGGCACTTCCAACGAACAGATTTCCTGAGGGAAGGGGAATACTGGATGCAGGAACAATTTTGTTATCCACATAGTTTTTTGTCGCAGCATCCGTAGAGACTGTAGGCTCTGCAAGGTTGTTCACATTGAATCCTCCGATGGAAATATTTGCTATTGCCGCTCCAAAACCGCTTAGCGGAACGATGTTTTTTGCTACGGCAGATGCATTATTTATTGCATTTCCAATGAGAAGGTTTCCTGTGGGAAGGCTAATATTAGATGGAGTAAACGCTTTGGTATCCACATAAGATTTTGTGGCTGCATCCTGCGCCAAGGTGGGATCCAACAGGTTGATAATTTTATAATTTGTTATCCCATTACCTAACGAAATATTTGCGACTGCGCTTGCAAAACCACTAATTGTGACAAGGTTTTTTGAAACGGCCGCCGCTTTATTCGAAGCATTCCCCACAAACAAACTATTGTTGGGTAATGCAAGTAGAGTAGGACTTACAAATAGTCCATCGACATAGCTTTTGTTCGTTGCATCGGTTCCTGTTGATGGATTGGCAAGATTTATAATTTTATGATTTATAATCCCGTCACCCAAAGAGACATTATTGGCGGGATTTGCGAAGCCATCGAGCGTTATATTTGCCTTATCTAGCTTGGCTTCGGTAACGGCACTATTTTTAATCGTCAGGTTTCCGTTGCTGGCCATCGTTGCATCACCAGATAGAAGAACAGGAACCGCTACATTAGAAGAATTGCCTACAAATATACGTCCGCTCGGAAGAGTATTATCCACTGGTATCCAAATAGTTCCATTATATACATATAGCTTGTGATCTGAAGTGTTATAAAATAATGCCCCTTCTTTTATACTTATTACAAATGGATCCGGATTGACCGTACCTGATGGTGTCGACCCATTGGTGGATACTTCTACCCAATTCCCGTTAGCATCCAAAACGTACAATATATTAAGATCCGTATTAAAAAAAAGATCCCCCGGCTTACCCCCTGTTGGCATATCTGCCACCGTGCCGCCAGCAGTGGTAGCGCCGCTGATATTGGACCATTGTGAATCTGCATTCATCATATATAATGCCTTCTCCCCGGTGGCATAAAAAATGTCCCCCAGTTTGTAAGTCGTCGGTAACGAAGATAGCGTTGCGGGGGATATCCAAGTGACGCCGTCAAAAAAGTAATACTGACCATCCCAAAATGATTTAATTACGTCGCCTACGGTTCCGGGAGGCGCACTGGAAACGGGAGAGCTATAGTCATCCGGAATAGCAGTTATCACCACCCATCCGGAACCCGTTAATTTATACACTTTAGAATCGCTGGTATTTAAAATCACGTCCCCGACAACACTAGAACTAACAGGTACGGAAGTCCCCGAGCTGTACTTTGGTAATTTTGCATCGATGGCGAGGGTTGCTGTGTTTAAAGCGGCGATAAATGCACCCTGTGGAGTATTAGTTGTAATTAAAGGGAATCCGCTATCGGTGGGGCTATAAATAATCCCAAGCCCTAATTGCGGTGCGAGTGCGTCAAAGGCCTTTGAGGTGGTGCTAATCTCAGAACCATCAACAGTTAACGACATTATTTCGAAAGTATTCCCATTTGCGTCTATAATTCGATCTCCAACGGACACACCTCCAGCGTCGAATGAGCCTGAAAGATCAATAAAATCTCCTTTTATCAGATAATTCATGCCTCCTGGAGCAGTGACAGATTTGATGTTTAATTGTCCGTTAAATTGCTTTAAGGTTTGCGCCTGACTTGACAAGTTAAAAAACAATAAAATAAAACCTATAATATAAATTTTGAATAATTTCATCTTTTTTCTGTCATTAAGGTCTTAATACTATATAAAAACCATTTGTACCGGTATGGGAGCCTAGACTTGCTGTCTGCACTGTAATGCTCCCTGCCCCATAATTAGTTACCGTCCAGCTGAAATTAGTAGTGGCCGGACTTTGTATTGAGTTTACAATGGGAGTAATTACATTGTTGTCGGCAATCAGAGCCAATGGCAAAACAACATCGGTTGGGTCGTTGTTCCATCGAGCCGCAGTATCAGTAATTGTTATGTCCATTTTGTTGTCAGCGGGACTACCCAATGCAGCCTTAGAGGTGGAAAATTTGAAATAGTCCAGGTCTACTCCCACAGGGACGGTTATCACCAAGCTCGCACCAGTCAAAACAGCCGTGACACCCAGACCGGTTGCCCGGACAAAGTAATTAGCGTTGCCATTCGGGTGATAGGTAACAACGGGCGACCCTCCGGAGGGGGCAACCCATGTTGCTAAAGTCCCACCCGCGTTTACGGTCAAGACTTTGTTGGCATCAGAAGCACCTGCTATAGCCGCCATCTTATCCAATTTAGTTTTATCGGCAGGGAGCATCAAACTTGCATCAACAGTTGATCCCGCAGGAATAGTGGCATCCGCTCCGGTACTTGAGTTTACCAGTCCATTGGTTGGGGAATTGGTATAGGTTAAATCCGTAAGCGATCCCCCCACTGCATTAAGTGTACTGCCCGTAAAAGACAATCCAGTACCCAGGATAATTTCGCTAACGGTAGTTCCGGCTCCAGAACCCAACAATTTATTGGTGGTCATGGCTTGCATTTTGGCATAAGTGACCGCACCTGGCGTAATTGTGGCCGCAGCTGTAATATTTCCAGTGCCAGTAAAAAGAGGCGATGTGTATGCGACGTCACCTGTGGCACTTATTGTTCTACCGTTTTGAAGGGCTGTCGCCGTACCCGCATTGCCAGTAATTGTTGTTTGGTCTCCGGTATTGGATCCAGACAAATTACTTCCAGTCACATTTCCTGTAGCAGCTACCGATGTTGGGGTGATTGCGCCTAAAGTTAAAGTTATGGCCGGTGTTGTTGTTGCGTTTGCAACGATTCCAGTAACTCCATTTGCTGGAGCCACTGA
Source organism: Flavobacterium kochi (assembly GCF_048286715.1). Lineage (NCBI taxonomy): Bacteria > Pseudomonadati > Bacteroidota > Flavobacteriia > Flavobacteriales > Flavobacteriaceae > Flavobacterium > Flavobacterium kochi. The sequence goes on along the minus strand of NZ_JBLVPW010000054.1, from coordinate 4,675 downwards.
AACATTTGTTACGGTTCCGCTTCCGCTTGTCGCGTTCAGGGTACTGCCTGAAAAAGACAATCCAGTACCTAGGGTAATTTCCTCTGCAATCCCGCTTCCCGCTGTGCTACGTCCTAACAACCGGTTTGTAGTTAAGTTTTGAAGTTTAGCATAAGTGACTGCACCATTAGAAATAGTGGCCGCAGCCGTGACATTTGCACTGCCGTTAAAAACAGGTGAAGTGTATACGACATCGCCAGAGGTACTTATAGTTCTACCGGTTTGCAGAGTTGTTGCCGTTCCCGCATTGCCCGTAATTGTTGTTTGGTCTCCGGTATTAGATCCTGATATGGCATCTAATTTTGTTTTATCGGCGGGAATCATCAAACCTGCTATATTGCCGCCGGCAACAGGAGTAACCGCAGGGATTGTGGCCGACGTTCCGGTATCTGAGACTACCACTCCATTAGCTGGGGAATTGGTATAGCTTAAATTAGTCAATCCCCCCCCCACTGCATTCAGTGTACTGCCCGTAAAAGACAATCCAGTACCCAGGATAATTTCGCTAACGGTAGTTCCGGCCCCAGAACCCAACAATTTATTGGTGGCCATGGCTTGCATTTTGGCATAGGTTACTTTATTTGCACCAATCGTGGTTGCGTTGCTACCAAAAGAGGTTACATCTCCCGTTAAGTCGGCGTTGGTGGTAACGGTTGCCGCATTACCGAGGATATTTGTTTGGTCTCCGGAATTGGTCCCAGCTAGTCCCAAATCTGTTTTGAGGATGGCTAGGGATTGCACTTCTGGAACTCCATCCGTGGCGGTTTTTCGGTAAAAAACGGTACCTGTTGCCACATCGTTCATTTTGGCAAGGGTTACGGCTTTACTGGCAATCGTGGTTACGTTGCCCAAAGAGGTAACATCGCCCGATAGGTTGGCATTGGTTGTCACTGTTGCTGCATTACCGCTGATATTTAATTGGTCTCCGGTATTGGTTCCAGATAAATTGTTTCCGGTCACATTTCCAGTAGCAGCTATCGATATCGGTGTGATAGCCCCTAACGTTAACGTTATGGCTGGCGTTGTTGTTGCATTGGCAACAACACCAGAGATACCATTAGCAGTTGTCAGTGCAACCGAGCTTACTCCCGCGGCTGTACCAGAATATTGCGGAATATTTAATGTGTTTCCTGTTAAAGTTGAAGGACCACTAGTTCCAAATGAAGTAAGCGATATACTACCTTGTTTGCCTGCTAAATCCGATGTTAAATTTAAAACTTGTGATTCAGGAATAGTTCCAGACAATCCTGCTGCAGTACCCGTCGTGTTTTGATTCAATGTCGGGAAATTGGTCAGTAAGGCTGCACTTCCTGTTGGGCGCAAATAGTCTGTTCCTCCCACGAAATTAGCGGCTCTATAATCATTTGCATACTTAGTATTTGCGGCATTGTTTCCGGTATTGGTTCCTGATATGGCATCTAATTTGGTTTTATCGGCAGGGAGCATCAAACTTGCTTCGACAGTCGATCCCGCAGGGATTGTAGCATCCGTTCCGGTATCTGAGACTACCACTCCATTAGTTGCGGAATTGGTATAGGTTAAATTAGTTGCCGCTCCACCACCCGAGCCATTAGCTGCAGCGGTAATCCTTCCCTTTGCATCAACTGTAATATTCGCACTTGTATAACTTCCCGCATTAACGCCTGTATTTGATAATCCCAACAAACTGGATGCTGTACCATTTCCAACGAGCGAAGCATCAGACAAGGTTTTTCCGCCGCCGCCAATCAATGCTGAAAAATCCACTTGACTATTTCTTGGCCCAGATATGGAAAGTATGGGACCTGCAAGACTTAGCGATTGGTTAAGATCACTCAGACTTACCGAATTCCCATCTTTAATTGATAAGTTATACGCAGAGTCAAAACTAAGAACGGGCGCAGTACCACTACCACTACCCGATTCCCCTTTTGGTCCAACCAATGTTATGCCGCTTAAAGGCCAACTTCCTGACATTTTTGGTCCATATAGAACGGCGCTGTTAGTATTCAGATAAAAATCTCCATCTGCACCAATTGCTGACGAAGGATTAGTCCCTCCGCTTAAAATGGTATTAACATTCGTCCCTCCGCCTCCTGCTTTCAACTCCGAACTGGTTGCCAGTCTTTGCCACTGACCATTAGTATTGTAATAAAAACCTGGAGAATTATTAGTTTGATAGATCAACAAACCATTTGCAGGATTATTGATTACATTACGTTGCAAAAGCGACATTCGTGGGATCAACACCCCTTTAGAAGTAGACAGTACTTCAAGTTGTGCACTATCATCCGGCTCATTCGTTCCGATTCCTACCTGAGCTTTTGCACTAAATGCAAATAGTAATCCAAAAAGAATTACATAGTATTTAATCGCGTTGCTCATAATAGTTATGGATTGCGAGATACATTATGGCTATTGGTCTTAAAATCAAGAAATAGAAATAAATTAAATTATTCAAAAATATAAAAGCCTGTTTTTGATAAATACACATTGAATTAATGTCATTTATATATTGCTCTGTATGGTTATTCTTTTGCAGGAACTTAATTCCAAGAATAGCCATGAGATCACCCGAATTGAAAATTCTTCTTTTATACCTTGAATACATACGGCAAAATACAGAACTTTAAAATTGAAATTAATAGACAAATGTCTAAAAACAACTGCTAATTGATTTATTCGCATCAACTTAAACGGGGAAAATAGCTAGATAACAATGGATTAGTCCGATTTTTATAAGTCACGTAAAATCAGGACTTAATAAAAACAACTCCAGAAATTAAGTAGATTGGGATACTGGAAAAACAATTTAAGCACTTATTCAAAGGAAGGAATCAGGCTCGTTGTCAAAATGGGTTGTTAGTGCTCAAATGGTTGATAATCCAGGTATCAAAAATTTTGCTAAAAATCTATTAAGAGATTATGATGTTGTTTAACAATGAAGTGGTACCCATATAGTGTATCCACCCCAGTAATTTACATCAATCAAAATTTGGTGGATTGATGAAATTAGTGGGGTGGATCCAAATTAAACCCAAAAACCGAAATACCGCAAAACTTTTGTTCTGGCTGTAGCAGCAGTTTTTATTTGAAGTAATCTAAAATTTTATAACTTCCATCATACTATTTTTCAAGTAATTCTTTAATATAGTATTTATATTGCACTCCTGTCGGTAGTGTTTATTATTGTTCCGCTAATTCTTTTAATTTTTTGTTCATTTCTATAAATCCTTTTTTAGTATTGTTGTCCAGTTGTTTTTTGAATAATGGCACAAGTATTCCGTTAAATTTTTCGCTTTGTCTAAAAGTTGTTGTCCCATTTCCGTTGTCAATAAGTTCAAATTTATGTTCTCCGTCAAATAGCCCCGCAAAGAATAAATGACCAAGCCAACTTAATTCTTTGTTAGTTTTAACCGTTAGAATTTTTGGTTTAAAGGTCATTCCTTTCGTTTCCGGTGGTTCAATTCTCGCGGTGATTATACTTCCAACTTTTACTTCTCCTTGCACTGATTTTATAAATGGGTTCCATATCGGATAATTATCAAATGCGGTGAGAATTGTCCACACTTTTTCGGGAGTGGCATCGATTAAAATTTCTGTTTTGATTTCTTTTACCATTGATGTTGCATTTAAAATGTGATTAAAATTGCTTAAGTCTTGTACTATTTGTGCGATTGCTGACATTTTCTCTAGGTAAGCACTGTTACTTACTTTTTTTCTTAGGATTTGTCAATCCAAAAAATGGCCTCAGTAAAAAATTTCGTCGAATTAAAAATTCATAAATCAACCATGAAATAATAAAAGTTCCGAAACTTAAAAATGAAAACTTGGGCAGAAAGCCCCAATCTAAATTCATTACATAATAACCAAGAACTATCGTTACGGTTTGATGTAAAATATAGAATGGATAAACAGCCTCATTGCAGTATGCCAACACCGTATTCGGCTTATTAAGGTATTTTGAACCAAATCCAAAAAAGCAAAATATCCATGACCACTTAGTGACTACGGTTACCAAAATCCAAAACACCCCTTTAGAAGTAGACAACACTTCAAGTTGTGCACTATCATTCGGCTCATTCGTTCCGATTCCTACCTGAGCTTTTGCACTAAAAGCAAATAGTAATCCGATAAGAATTACATAATATTTAATCGCGTTGCTCATAACAGTTATGGATTACAAAATACATTATGGCTATTGGTCTTAAAATCAAGAAATAAAAATAAATTAATTCATTCATTCAAAAATATAAAGGCTTGTTTTTGCAGGACAAATTCTCTATTACTGCTATAGCTCACTGCATGAGAGTACTGGAATTGAAAATTCTTCTTTTATATCTTGACTACATACGGCAAAATACAGAACTTTAAAATTGAAATTAATAGACAAATGCCCAAAAACAACTGCGAATTGATTTATTGCGTCAACTTAAACAAGAAAAATAGCTAGATAACAATGGATTAGCCCGGTTTTTTTTTAGTCGTGTAAAATCAGGCATTAAAAGCAAATCCAAAAATTAAACAAATCGAGCTATTACCCAGTAGTCGCAACTGAATAAAATAAAAAGCCCCAAAGTGTTGATAAATCAAGCTTTAGGGCAGTCATAGTCTCACCAAAAAGGTGTAAATTGTATTTGCGAAAATTCAAAATGCG
>NZ_JBLVPW010000053.1:0-9725 GCF_048286715.1 Flavobacterium kochi | reverse complement strand
AAAACAGTTGCAAAAAGAAAAACGCTTATAACGGATGTTTAAAATCCTGTTACAAGCGTTTTTTTATTGTCTAAAAAACGGCACTAATCAAAATAGGCGATGTTTTTCAGTGGCCTCGCCGCAGCTGATGGATTTCTTAGTTTCAGACAATTGTATTTTTAAAACATTAGTCACTTTTGACAATCCACTTTTGACAGCGCAATGTTTCCTTCAAATTTCAATTGTTTTGGATCTTTAAAAGTTACTTTTCCTTTACTATCATCTACAACCTCCCCATACCCTTCAACATATGTATTTCCTTTTTTCAAGAAAGCAACTTGGCGAACCGTAGCAAGGCCTTCGGACATAAAAGCATAATCTGCAAAAAGCGTATCTCCCTTTACTTTTCCAACTAATGTCCCAAAGCTTTTGTCTTTCTCGTAGAAATTATAGCTCAATTTCCCCGAAGCCAATTGATTACCCTTTATAGTCAAAGTCATTGAAATCGTATCCTTTTTTACAATTGCACGGTAACATTCTTCAGATACAGGCCCATCAATAACTATTTTTTCAGCTGGTGCTGGCGCTGTAGTTTTTTCTTTTTTACAAGAAACCAGAATACTCATAAATACAATACTTAATACAATTACTTTTTTCATAAATTTCCATTTAGTTTTATAAATGTACGAATTCTCAGCTGATTCATTCGAAAAAAAAAATCCATTAGTCAAGTAGACTGATGGATTTTTATATAGTAGTTCAACAATGACTAAGCGTCCAAATCAACTTTAGTTCGTGATGCAATTTCTTTATACGTTCCGTTTTCTAGTTTTTCACGGATTGCTTCAAAAGCAGTTAATGTTTCATCAATATCAGCTAAAGTATGTGAAGCTGTAGGTGTCATTCTTAATAAAATAATTCCTTTTGGAATCACAGGATAAATCACAATCGACAAGAAAATTCCGTAATTTTCTCTCAAGTCATTTACCATAACCATTGCTTCCGGCACACTTCCCTGAAGATAAACTGGTGTTACACAAGTATTAGTGTCACCAATATTAAAATTTCTGGAACGTAATCCGCTTTGTAAAGCATTTACGATCACCCAAAGCTTATCTTTTAATTCTGATGAATTTCGCAACAATTCCAGTCGTTTCAACGAACCAATTGTTTGAATCATTGGTAATGCTTTTGCAAACATTTGCGAACGCAAATTGTATTTTAGGTAATCGATGATTGCTGCATCAGCCGCTACAAAAGCACCAATATTAGCCATAGATTTTGCAAAAGTCGAGAAGTAAACATCAATGTCATCCTGAACGCCCTGTTCCTCACCTGCTCCTGCACCTGTTGCTCCAAGGGTTCCAAAACCATGTGCATCATCTACAAGCAAACGGAAGTTATATTTTTGCTTCATAGCAACAATCTCTTTCAATTTTCCTTGTTGGCCACGCATTCCAAAAACGCCTTCGGTAATAAAAAGAATACCTCCTCCATTTTCTGCAGCCAATTTAGTGGCACGTTGAAGATTTTTCTCCATGCTCTCCAAGTCATTGTGCTTATAGGTAAAACGTTTTCCCATATGTAAACGAACCCCGTCAATGATACAAGCATGGGCATCTACGTCATACACAATCACGTCATTTTTAGTAACCAAGGCATCAATAATTGACACCATTCCCTGGTACCCAAAATTCAATAAATAAGCTGATTCTTTCATTACAAAAGCAGCCAGCTCGTTCTCCAATTGTTCATGATATTTAGTGTGCCCGCTCAACATACGGGCACCCATTGGGTACGCAGCGCCATATTGTGCAGCAGCATCAGCATCTACTTTGCGGACTTCAGGGTGATTGGCAAGACCTAAATAATCATTCAAGCTCCAGTTCAAAACATCCTTCCCATCAAACTGCATTCTTGGACCCAATTCACCTTCTAATTTAGGAAAAACAAAATAACCTTCGGCTTGTGAAGCCCATTTTCCTAATGGTCCTTTATTGTTTTGAATCCTTTCGAATAAATCTTTTACCATAATATATCAAGTAATAATTTTAATTTTAAGAAGTTGCAAAAATAATTATTTAAATTGTATAATGGTATTGAAAGTAAATTTATTTTCGCATCCACTTTGTATCATGTAAAAAGCAACGTTTACTATCCGGACCGAAGTCGAAGGGGGGAGCTATTTTCCTCCAACACTCCTTCTTTTGTGCCAAGGAAAATCGGCATAGAGGGCTGCGGTTTCAATCAAAGCTAAAAAAACGTTTTCGATGATAAACTTTGTATATTTGAATCATAGAAAACATAGTTTATGTCTGACAAAATTACAAGTGAACTAAGAGAACTGCTCAAAGCCGATATAGTCACGGAAGAAACTGCCGAAAAAATCAGGCAGTACTTCCGACAAAAAGAGCAGGGAAACCAAAACAAAATTTCTTCTGTTTTTGGAATTTGGGAGCAATCCTTGTCGGACTTGGTATCATCCTTGTTTTCGCACACAATTGGCACAATCTTTCCCAAGCAACGAAAACAATAGTATCCTTTCTTCCACTTATAACTGGTCAACTTTTATGTGGTTATTCCCTTTTAAAAAAAAGTGAAAGTACCGTTTGGAGAGAAACATCGTCCGTTTTTTTATTTTTTGCTATTGGCGCCAGCATTTCACTAATTGCGCAAGTGTATAATATTCCCGGGACTATCGATTCATTCCTCATCACATGGATGTTGCTGAGTTTACCGCTAGTTTATTTGCTTAAATCCTCTATTGTTTCATTGCTATACATTTCAGGAATAACGTACTACGGATGTAACACAAATTATTTTACCTATCCAAAAACCAATTCTTATTACTATTGGATACTGCTTTTGGGAATCGCTCCACACTATTATGGCCTTTTAAAAACCAAAAAACAAAGCAATTTTACACTGTTCCATAACTGGTTTGTATCTTTATCAATTGTAATTTGCCTGGGTACGATTGCCAATGAGTATGGGAATTTAATGTATTTGAGCTACATGAGTTTATTTACCATTTTTTATTTCATTGGTAAAATCCCATTCTTTGACAAACAAAAATTAAAAAACAATTGTTTTCTGATTATTGGAAAATTAGGCATAGTCTATCTTTTGTTGCTTTACAGCTTCAAATGGTTCTGGGAGAAGTCCATTTACAAAACGGCTTCTTTATCTGAAACATTTCTTTCTATAGAATTCATAATTGCGTTAGTACTGACATTGATTGCTGCCATATTGTTTTACAAAGAAAACAACAAAAAAAAATTAAGGGAACTCTCTCTTTTGGACCTCGTATTCTTAACCAATATTCTCCATTTTATTAATGGGTATGAGTTTTCTATAGTAGCAAACCTAATCGTGTTATTCATTGGTATAGCAGAAATTAAACGGGGAAATAAATTAAACCACCTGGGAATATTAAATTTTGGTCTACTATTAATAACCGTTCTTGTCACATGTCGCTTTTTTGATAGTGATTTGAGTTTTGTGCTTCGGGGCATTCTATTTATCACAATAGGTTTAGGATTCTTCTTAGCCAATTATTTTATGCTAAAAAAAAGAAATAGAAATGAAAAATAAGAAAATCGTCATTCTGCTTTTTACGCTGTTGGCTATAGCTCAATTATTTGTCCCTCTCCAAATGATAGTCCATCAGGAAAATATTATAAAAACCGGAAAGGAATTCAAATTTCAAACGGCTCCAGTTGATCCCTACGATCCCTTCAGAGGAAAATACATTACATTATCCTTCAAAGAAAGAGAAATCAGGGTAAAAAATGCTAAAAAATGGGGCAGCGGGGAAACGGTTTTCGCAACCATCATTACGGGCAAAAATGGGTTTGCCAAAATTAGTTCCATTGCTAAAGTGAGACCTACAAATAGTGAACCGTATCTTAAATTGAAAATCGGATTTGTTTTAGACAATTCTAAAATAGCACTTGATTTTCCTTTTAATCGATTGTACATGAATGAAAATACAGCATCAAAAGCCGAGAAAATCCATCAAGAGTTTTCAATCAAAAAAAAGAATGAAACCTATGCCTTAGTTGCAGTGAAAAATGGTGAATCTGTCATAAAAGATGTACGAATCAATGGAGTTTCAATTAAAGATTTGGCTACGAAAAATTAAATAATATACAATTCAAAAGAATAATCTGTACCTTTAAATACAAAAACCAACAATAGTAATAAAATGTCACAAGATACAAAAGAATTAAAATTGGCCGTTCTCATTGATGCTGACAATGTTCCATACAGTAATGTGAAAGGAATGATGGAAGAAATCGCCAAATTTGGAACACCCACAACCAAACGTATTTATGCCGATTGGACCAAACCAAATGCCGGAGGCTGGAAAAGTGTTTTATTGGAACATGCCATTACTCCTATTCAACAATACAGTTACACCGTGGGTAAAAATTCTTCCGATTCAGCGATGATTATTGATGCCATGGATTTATTGTATTCGGATAAAGTAGATGGTTTTTGTATTGTTTCCAGTGATTCCGATTTTACACGTTTAGCAATCCGATTGAGAGAATCCGGAATGAAAGTCATTGGAATTGGGGAACAAAAAACACCTAATTCTTTTATTGTTGCCTGCGATAGATTTATTTACATTGAAGTTTTGGATGGCGCCATTAAAAAGAAATTACCAAAAAGAACAGCAACAGATACTAAAAAAGCAATACCTAAAAGCTTAAACAAAGTAGATTTGCATACGATTGAACTCATAGAATCAACCATCGAAGATATCGCCGACGATAGTGGCTGGGCCTTTCTTGGTGATGTAGGAAATCTTATTGTGAAGAAAAAACCCGAATTCGATCCAAGAAATTATGGATTTGCTAAATTAACCCCTATGCTAAAATCCCTTACGGATATTCTTGAAATCGATGAAAGAGACTCAGATAAAAAAGGAATCAAACACGTTTATGTTCGATTGCGCTACAGTTAAATTAACCTTCTAACTGCCTCATATAAAACTTCTTTCTTAATCGGTTTAGATAAATAATCATTCATCCCTATTTCCTTAACACGCTGCTTTGTGGTTTCCATCACATCAGCGGTTACCGCAATGATTGGAATAGTGCTGTTAGCTGCCCCTGCTTCACCATTTCTAATTGCGATTGTTGCTTCATAACCATCCATAACAGGCATTTGAAGATCCATTAACACAATATCAAATTGATTTGTTTTAAATGCTTCTAAAGCTTCCTGACCATTGTTGGCACAGACAACAGTCGTATTTAACCATTTTTTGATGATCATTTTTATCACCATTTGATTAATCGGATTGTCTTCAACTACTAAAATGGATTTCCCTTCCAAATCATCAATGACAACTTTAGCAGCAACTTCAACCTTTTTCTTTTCTGGTGATACATCAAAATCAATTGTAATAATACAAGTGGTCCCTTCATTGATTTTACTATTCATTACGATGGTTCCGTTTTGCATATCAACCAAAGTCTTAACGATGTAAAGTCCTAATCCAAGTCCGCCAAATTTTCGTTTATTATCGATATTATTTTGAGAGAAAGAATCAAAAATGCGATCCATTTTATCTTTGGAAATTCCCACACCAGAATCCGAAACAGTCAAAATCAGACTGGCTTTATTATTCGGTTTCAATTCACTGTCGACAGTAAATTTAACGGAGCCAGTGGCTGTAAATTTAATGGCATTATTCAAGACATTGTTCATCACCTGAACCAATCGAGTTACATCTCCAACTAAAAAATCAGGAATAGTATCCGATTTTGAAAATTGAAATTCTAATCCTTTATCTCTGGCGACATTGACTGCATTATTCTTCAAATGCTCTAAAACCTGTATCGGATCAAACTGACTGTTTTCCAGCCTCAATTCCCCTTTCTCTATTTTAGAAAAATCCAAAATATCATTGACAGAACTCAATAAACTATGGGAAGAATACTTAATGATTTGGCAATTTTTTCTAATTTTTTCATCCTGAACTTCATTAGAAATAGAATCAGTTAAATTCATAATGGCGTTCAATGGAGTTCGTAATTCATGACTTATATTTGACAAGAAATACGATTTTAAATCATTCATTTCTTCGGAACGAATCAAAGCGTTACGAGTGAGTTCATTTTTTTCGTTTTTAAGATTTCGAATTAAATTTGACATCGAGAGAGAAAGAAAAACAATCTCTAAACCAGTACCCAATTTAGAACTGTTTTCGGTTAAAAAATTATTAGGAACCTGACCAAAGTTGTTCAGAATAAAGACTCCAAATCCTAAAATTAAAAAGAAAATGCCAATCGTAAATAAAGAGTCGATTGGCTTCTTTTTATAATAAAGGTATCCAATGGAACAAATAATCAAAATCAAAAATACCAATGCCAATACATTCACCAACATATAACAATACAATAAAGCAGAAGGAAGAAGGATGGCACAAAACAATAAAACAAACAGTAATGCATAGCTAACAGTAAACAGCCTATAAAATGTTTTGCTATGCTGTTTTATTTTCAAAAACACCTCACTGTATTTACCCGATAAAAAAGCTGCAATTATCGCAAAAAACAATACCGCATGATTTGAAAACCACCCACCATGAGGCGTAACAAACTGAAAGAAAAAACCATCCAGAGAAAATTGCAACAAACCAACAAAAACAACATATAAACTATAGTACAAAAATGTTTTTTCGCGTAAACCAAAAAAGAAAAAGAAGTAAATAATTGCTACAATAACTAAAATGCCATAGAAAATGCCATATATCAATTGTTCTTTTAAAAGCATCTTTATGAAACTTTCCGATGAATACAACTTTATCGGTATTTTTATCACTTCACCATCACTTTTTAGATGCAAAAACAATTTCAAGTTGGATTTTGGCGCAATCTTGATTTTAAAAATAGTCTTTCGATTATTATCAAAACTTCGTTTGGAATAGGGAATGTTATCGCCACTTACCGTTTTAATAATTTTACCAGAACCTCCATCAATAGCATACAACTCAATTAAATCAGTTATGGGACGGGCTGTTTCCAGGTAATAGTCCAAAGCTAAGTTTGTAGTATTCTCAAGCTCTGTTTTCGACCAAAAATTATTTTGCGTAAAACCTAAATCATCGCTTTCGGTTTTAAGCTTTGTAGGACTCAATGAATTAAAATTCGCGCTTACAAATTGAATATCTAAATTTCTTTGATCAACGTCAGCAATTGTAGTAAAGTTGTGCAACGAAATTTCTTCAGGAATTGCATTGCTTCTAAAAACATATTGTGAATACGTATCTGTAAAAAACAACATGAAAAACAATAACCCCAAAGTATTAGAAACCCGAATGCATTTTTTTTTACTCATGTTTAACAAATTACAATTAGGCAAAAACAGTTACGTTAAAAAGAGTGTTTTAGTTTTTTAAATTTCTTTTTACTGTTTTCTAATTTTGTGAAATAAAACAATCCATTTCAAATAACAGCATTAAAATCACAAAATCTTTACTATTCTTAGTAAATTAGTAGCTGAAATACTTTCACTATGAGACAAAAATTTTTCATTTTAGGAATTACTGTACTTATTATTACTTCAATTATCTATTTCTATTTTAATACAGGACTATTTTTCATTGTCCTTATAACAATACTATTAATTGTAGGTTTAGCTAATAGTACCCAGCATAAGCATGCCATTTTAAGAAACTTTCCTGTATTCGGTTACTTTAGGTACTTATTTGAAATGATAGCGCCTGAAATTCAGCAATATTTTATCGAACGTTCCACCGATGGAAAACCTTTTTCCAGAAATCAGCGAACTTTAGCCTATCAAAGAGCTAAAAATATTGATTCAACATCTCCATTTGGAACACAATTAAACCTCAATCGATCAAGCTACGAAGGGATCAAACATTCTATTTTCCCTGCTACAGTCAATGAAGAACTTCCTCGAGTTTTAGTTGGCGGACCTGATTGTACGCAACCCTATTCCGCTTCGTTATTAAATATTTCTGCGATGAGCTTTGGTTCCCTGAGCGAAAATGCCATCATGGCTCTAAACAAAGGAGCCCTCAAAGGGAAATTCTATCACAATACTGGAGAAGGTGGCTTAACCGAATTTCACCAGCAGGGTGGCGATATTACTTGGCAAATAGGAACCGGTTATTTTGGTTGTCGTGATGACAGAGGTGGTTTTGACGGAGGGAGATTTACAGAAAAAGCAAATTTACCAGAAGTAAAAATGATAGAAATAAAATTATCACAAGGAGCAAAACCTGGACATGGTGGTGTTTTACCGGCTGCAAAAAACACCGAGCAAATAGCTAAAATCAGGGGTGTTCAACCACACACTACTATTCTTTCTCCACCAAGCCATTCTGCATTTTCAGATGCAAAAGGGTTAGTGGAATTCATTGCAAAATTACGGTTGCTGTCTAATGGAAAACCAATTGGCTTCAAATTATGTATTGGAGAAACCAGTGAATTTGAACTGATTTGCCAAGAAATAATACTTCAAAACTGTTTTCCTGATTTCATTACTGTTGATGGTGCCGAAGGCGGAACGGGAGCCGCTCCTCTTGAATTTGCCGATGGTGTGGGAATACCGTTAGAACCCGCACTCATTTTTGTCAATAAAACACTGGTACGTTTTGGCATCCGAGACAAGATACGTATTATTTGTAGTGGCAAAATAATATCCGGTTATTCCATTCTTAAAGCTGTTGCGCTTGGTGCTGATATGTGCAATTGCGCACGCGGGTTTATGTTTTCATTGGGTTGCATTCAAGCTTTGCGCTGCAATACTAATGAATGTCCTACGGGAGTTGCCACCCAAAACAAAATGCTGATGAAAGGATTGGTCGTAACAGATAAATCAGAACGGGTCTTTTATTTTCATAAAAACACCTTACATGCTGCTAACGAACTTCTGGCTGCCGCCGGTAAAAAAAGTTTTACTGATGTTGATATCAACATTTTTATGCGCGGTGATGAATTTACCCATTTATCTGATTTGTATTTTCCAGACAATTTAAAAAGTGTTACGAAGCACTGATAAGTTATACGAAAAAGGAGGACCTTTACGGTCCTCCAATTGTTGATTCTGATTTACCATTATCTAACTTATACTTTGTCTAGTATAGCTGACTATTGAATCATCATATCTTATTGCAAGATTGATATATCAAGTAATTAATCAGAATCACACTCAAAGATACAATTTACTTCCATCATGACAACTATAAATCAGCTTTTTAACTAATAGTTAACGTACCGTTTTACAAAACTGAAGCCACAGCTTTAAAGACAATATTACCAGCTAAAATTAGATCAGAACATATTGATAAAACAAAGTTTCTAATCCAATTATATTAGAAAAAAAGCAAAATAAAAAAACTAATATTTTGGCATCCAGCCATAAAAAAGGAGGCCTTTTAAAGGGCCTCCGATTTAGACTTTGGTTTATTATCAGCTTATATCTTTCGATACAACTAACTATCAAATACGCTACTCTTTGCAGATGGCCATACTCAAGAACAAACCAAAATCATACTCAAAGATAAGGCGAATTCGACTTCAAACAAGTACAAAACAATACTTTAACTCGTAATTAACATTTAATTTTTATAATATTTTAAAAAGCAATACGGGAGAAATAACCATAAAAAAGGAGGCCTTTTTAAAGGGCCTCCGATTAAGACTTTGGTTTGTTATTATCAGCTCATATCTTTCGATACAACTAACTATCAAATACGCTACTCT
>NZ_JBLVPW010000052.1:0-10367 GCF_048286715.1 Flavobacterium kochi | reverse complement strand
CTTTAAGTTGTACCAATAAAGCATCAGGATGTACTGCTGCCATTTCATTAATTTTTTTTTCAATGTTAAGCTGAAGTGTATCTAAACTGTTTCTTATTGTTTTTTCTTTTTCAAGCTCTAAAAGATTTCTAAGCTTATTGGTAAATTCCCATCTTTCTTTTGTTATTGATTTCCCAGTTGTCATTGTTGTGGATTTCTAATTGTAGGAGATGCGTACAAAAATTGGAGATTCGCCTTTCCAATTAAATTTACCTGATTTGAGATAAAAATAAATACTTAGCATAACTACTTGTTTTTTAGGTTTGTAGTTAAATTTAATTTAAAAGAACAAATAATATACTGATTTTAAGGGAATTCCCGGGGAATTGATTGAAATGTTAAAATTATGATAATTTAATAATTAAATACTTGTAAAAATCAAAAAAATAGGGTCACCTATAGGGGTCACTTTGGTTGGCCCTTTGAATATCATTACCAATTAACCAAAAAAGATAAAAAGCCTGCAAGGGCAATGTTTACGGGCTTTTACAGTTTTATAAATTTTTGTGAATTTTAGATTGCGGAGAAAACAGCTCCGGTATAAAACGACGTAACCCCCAACGTTTGTTGGGGGTTACGAATTAAGCGGAGAAAGAGGTTCCGATGCCTTTATGAAAATCCCAGTAAATACAAGGGTTACGATACATTACTTTTGACAGGGTCACCTATAGGGTCAC
The DNA here is from genome assembly GCF_048286715.1 of Flavobacterium kochi. NCBI lineage: Bacteria > Pseudomonadati > Bacteroidota > Flavobacteriia > Flavobacteriales > Flavobacteriaceae > Flavobacterium > Flavobacterium kochi. Next base: position 9,651 of record NZ_JBLVPW010000052.1, on the reverse strand, counting down.
TTAACTTTCAGGGCCTTAAATCATTGTCTTGTAAAGGTAATAAATTGTATTGATATATTACTTAAAATACTTGAACAACATTGTCGAACAACATTGTCGAACAAGATCATCGTTTTATCAAGTGGAGAATTCTAAATGGATTAGGATTTGCAGCTTTTGAATCAGCTAAAAGAACGTTAAGTGGAATTGAAATTGTACATATGTTAAGAAAGAAACAGATGATTAATCCTGGTATAACTATGTTTAAATCATTCTATTCATTGGTAGCATAGCCCACCGAAAACAATAATAAGTAGATTTGTAATTGACAGCTGCGACAGAACCGAATTATTTACCTGACAACAAGTGCCATTGAAAAACGCATCATTCATATGAAAAACGCTTTTGATGTGACAGATGATACCGGTTTGGTTTAAGAGGCCATTAAACAAGGGTTTATTTAATACTGCTAGCATAAATTTTAACAGAGTTTACTGTTAAACTACCTCATTTGTTAAAGGTTGTTTTCGCTGTATCTATATTTCATTCCTTATTTATATGTTTGGTAAAAATTATCTTAGATTGTTATTTTCTAAAAAAAACTAAGTGCACGTGGTTGATGGAGGAGTATGATCGTGATAATAATTTTTAAAATAAATATTTAATAACTAAATTAAAATTATGAAAAAATTAGAGGATTTCGAATGTGAAAAAGTTGAGATTAATACTATTTATGGAGGTGATGCGCCAGCAGATGTTCAAACATGGACTGCGGTTAGAGGCCAAGTAGGTAATGATTATGATGGTATAGATTAATCATAAGAAAATGATTTAACAATTCTTTTAACTTAAATATTTAGGCATAGATACTATGCCTAAATATTTTTATAAAACATTTTTTATGATTCTCATATTAAGCAAACCAGGCGATAGAGATACCGATTTAGTTATTGAATGGTTAAATTTTTTTAAGACTCCAGTTTTAAGAATAAATGACGAAGAGTTGATGCAAGGAATAACTATCTTTTCATATGATTCTAATTTCACTGAAAATTCGTATTTTGAAAATTCAACACAAAGAGTTTATTTGAAAGATATTTCTGTTGTTTGGTTTAGGAAATTTGGTTATTTAAGAGATTACGAAGCGGTATTAGATTCTGTAAGAGATTTAACTCTTTTTTTAAATGACGAGTTTAAAGATCTACGTGAATTGATATTAAGCCTTTTGAAGGATAAAAAATGGCTATTTAAAAGAAGTTTAAAAAAATCAAAACTAGAAGTTTTAAATTTAGCTAAAAATGTAGGTTTGCAAATACCTAAAACCATAATCACTACTGAAAGAAATAAACTGAAATTTTTTTTGGAAGAAAATAATTATTCTATTATTACCAAGCCTATAGCAGAAGCGTTACATGTTAAATTAGCAAATAGTAGTGTAGGATTAAGTACCATAAAAGTTGAAACAGTAAAAAAACTAAATAAAAATTTTAGTCCTTCACTTTTTCAGGAATATATTGAGAAAGAAATTGAACTTCGGGTTTTTTATATAATGGGTAAATGCTATTCAATGGCAATATTTTCGCAAAGTAACCCTCAAACTAAAGTGGATTTTCGTGCTTACGATTGGGATTTTCCCAATCGATTTATACCGTATCAATTACCTCTAGAAATAGAAACGAAGATAGACTTGTTGATGAAAAAACTAGAATTAAATACAGGTTCAATAGACATTCTTAAATCTTCAAAAAATGGCACATACTATTTTTTAGAAGTAAATCCTTCTGGACAATTTGGAATGACTTCTTTTCCATGTAATTATCCTTTACATAAAACCGTAGCTCAAAATTTGATAATTTTAAAAAATGAAAAATAAATATAAAATAAGCCTTCCAGTTATTGCCGAATGTACAAAAGAAGACTTTGTTTTAACTAAGTTAAAAAATAGCAGAAAATATGTAGAGTCAAAATTTTATCAAACTTCAAAAATAATATGTAATGAATTCTACAAACCACTTTACTTAAGAAACACCAATGATCGATAAAAAATTCAAACTTTTTTCAAACTGCTTTTCGGTAAAAGGTATAAATAGAGCCTTAATACTAGATCTTCAGAGAAAAAACTATTATATATTGCCCAATCAAATAATTGACTTTATAAATGAATATTCGGGAAAGAAAGTATATGATCTATTCCGAGATTTTAAAAATGATAAAACTATTTTAAAGAAGTATATTCGCTATTTTTTAAAAAATGAATTAGTTATTATAGACAATGACCTTAATTTATATCCAGCAATAAGCAATAATTTTGATCGTCCTTATAGAATTGATACTATAACTTTAGATTTAAATTTACCAATTTTAACTTTAAAAGAATTTTTGGAGATCAATGTTGATAATTTAGGTGTAAGCTGTTTAAAATTAATTTCTGACAATTTTAATTTAAAAAAAATAGTAGATACACTTCATTTTGTGGATAAATCTAAAATTAAAACAATTGTAATTTTTATAAAATATAGGGACGGGTTAGAAACTGAATTGATAAACCTTAAAAAAACGTTTTTTAGAATAACTGAAATCATTTTCTATGATGTTGATATAACAAATGATTCTGAAGTAAAGAAATTTATTTATGAAAAAAAATCATTAAGTGAAGTACTATCAATGACGATTTATAATCATGATGATTTTGTATTGAGTTTTGAAAATTTTAATGAATCTCTAAGTTTTAACACTGCTTATAATAGAACTATTTTTATTGACCTCAATGGGGATATAAAACGCCATATAGAGGATCAATCTGTTTTTGGCAATATTGACATTGCTGATTTAAATGAAGTTGTTGATAATGAAGAAGTAAAGAAGTTTTGGGCAATTAGTAAGGATAAAATTTTGATCTGCAAGGATTGTGAATTTCGCTACATCTGTCCGGATGGTAGTATTCCGTTTAAAGAAAAAGAAACGGATATATTCTATTCAACTAAAACAAAATGTAATTATGATCCGTATAAAAACCTTTGGAATAATGCCTAGATATTTTAATTTATTATTCCTGTTCTTATTCATTTCTTGTGTTTCCAATAAAAATAAATTGGCTGAGAACAATTATTTTAATGAAAATTATTTTTACAATGATTCTTTGAAAGTGGGAATTGATTTTGATAAAAATATCCAATTCAGAGAAGTTTCTCTTGATAAAAAAAAGAAATTCAAACAATTATTAAAGAGTAATAAATTATCATCAAAAGATCTTTTTTTAGTAGCTGATTCAAAGGAAAATGGGATTGAAATGTGTTTTTTTTATCAGAATGTACAACCATTGAGTGTTAATTCATATAGTGCTAAAATTGTTGTATCTGACACAGTAAATAATATTTTCTTTTTCGAAAAACAAAAAGGGAAAAGAAAAGTTTCAGGAATGGTGAAAACCAATTCTAGTAAGAACAACAACTCTTCAACATTCGTGACTTATTTATTGAATAAAATCAATATTGATTCATTGAATACAAGAAAAATGTCATTCCCAGCCATATTTATTAATAATTTTCCTAATGTTCATCCCAACCCTTTCTATGCAAGTAAAAAATTAGCAACTGCACCTTTAAAATCTGAAGGAGAAAATGATGCTAAGTTTCAATTTTTATCTACCGTTAATTCTTTTATGTCTAATAATAAAACGTATGATTCATTAATTGTGGGTTACGAAAAACAGCGTAATGAAAAATTTAATTCTTTGATTGTCGATTTATCTAGCAAAGAAGATGTTTATAAAGACAATGCCGTTTTTGATAAATTATCCGTAATAGCAAAAGAGAACAGGGTAATTATGCTTAATGAAGATCATTATTATCCTAAACACAGATTATTTGCTATGGAATTATTAGAAACTTTAAAAGTAAATGGATATAATTATTTGTCTTTAGAAGGATTTAATATAAGTGAAGAAAATGAGTTAACGCCAAATTATCATAATGGACTTTACACAAGTGAACCTTATTTTTCACATTTCATTAGAAAGGCAATAGCATTAGGTTTTACTGTTTTAGGACATGAAAATTTTGATAAGGGGATCGAGAGAGAAATAGGTCAAGCAAAAAATATTTTAAAGATTCTAAAGAAAGATCCGAATGCTAAAATTTTTGTCTATGTGGGGCACAATCACATTGAAAAGGCAAATAGTGAAAAGAAAAGGATGGCAGAGTATTTTAAAGAACTATCTGGAATTAATCCAATAACAATTAATCAAACCGCTATTTGTGCAGATACCAAACAAGAATTGATTTTGGTTCCTCGTGTATATCTTAATGATACAACAAAAATAAAATCTTCTGCCGATTATTTTTTGGTTAACAACCTAAAACCTAGTTTAAAAATAATATACCCGAATGTAATATTCAAAAAAACAATTATTAAGGATGCGAAATTTTCTGACTATAAAAATAAAGAGGTTTTAGTGGAAATAGTTGATTTTAAAGAATTTGATTTAATGACGAACTTGGCTATTCCAATTCAAAGCTTTTTAATGATTCCTATAAGAAAAGAAATTAATTTTGAATTGCCAGTTGGTAAATACCATGTTTTTGTAAAAACAGATGATAATAAAACAATTTATGAGGATGATATAATTGTAAATTAATGACAAAATTTCCATATTATCATCAATCCGACAAAAAAGATTGCGGTCCTACCAGCTTAAAAATAATAGCAAAATATTATGGGAAAACAATAAATATTCAAGAACTGCGAGATTATAGTGAAACAAGTCGCAATGGCAGTAACCTGGTATTAATAAGTGATGCCGCTGAAAAGATAGGTTTTAGAACGCTTGGCGTAAAGCTAAGTTTAATAAAACTTGCAGAAATACCCTTTCCTTGTATTCTGCATTGGAATAAAAATCACTATGTTGTTTTGTATAAAATTAAAAAAGGACAGTATTTTGTTTCTGATCCAGCATTTGGACTAATGGAATACACGGCTGAAGAAATTTTGAAATTTTGGATTGGCAATAATGCCAATGAAAATACCGAAGAAGGAATTGTATTATTATTGCAGCCTACTCCTAAATTTCATCAAAATGAGTTTGAAAAAGAAGAGAATAATAGATTTGGTTTTTCACTTTTAACAAAATATATTTTACCTTATAAATCCTTTGTAACCCAATTAATTATTGGGTTGTTAGCTGGTAGTGTTTTGCAGCTTATTTTTCCCTTTTTGACGCAAAGTATTGTAGATGTAGGTATACAAAATAGAAATATTCATTTTATCTATTTAATTCTCTTTGCACAATTGTTTTTGTTTTTTGGAAAAACAGCTTTGGAATTAATACGAAGTTGGATTTTGTTGCATCTTTCCGCGCGTATAAATATTTCTTTGATATCTGATTTCTTCATTAAATTAATGAATTTACCTATTTCGTTTTTTGATGTGCGAATGACCGGAGATATTATGCAACGCATCAATGACCACCATCGCATCGAACGTGTACTTACCACTTCATCATTGAATGTTTTATTTTCCATGATTAACATGGTTGTCATGGGAGGGGTTTTGGCCTATTATAATATTCAGATTTTTGTCGTTTTCTTTTTTGGAAGTTTCCTTTATTTTCTGTGGGTTGTTCTTTTTCTCAAACGTAGAAAAATTCTCGATTATAAGCGATTTTCAGAAATTAGCCAAGAGCAAAGCAAAGTGATTGAACTTATCAACGGAATGCAGGAAATAAAATTGCATAATGCTGAAAAGCAAAAACGTTGGGGCTGGGAATATATACAGGCACGACTATTCAAAGTATCAATGAAAGGTTTGGTATTAGAACAAACTCAAACAGTAGGATCTAATTTTATTAACGAATTAAAAAATATAATTATTATTTTCCTTTCGGCCAAGTTAGTTATTGATGGTGAGATAACTTTGGGTATGATGTTGGCTATAAGTAGTATTGTTGGAAGCTTGAATGGTCCAATTGTTCAATTAATTACTTTTATTCGCGAAGTACAAGATGCAAAAATATCGCTTGCTCGATTGTCTGAAATACATGAAAAAGAAGATGAAACACAACAAGAAGCACATCAAACACATAATATTCCCAAAGATTGTGATATCATCATTAGAGATTTATCTTTTCGTTATATTGGTTCCGATATTCAAGTTCTTGAAAATTTAAGCCTTATTATTCCAGCACACAAAATAACAGCTATTGTAGGTACAAGCGGTAGTGGTAAAACGACTTTGATGAAATTGTTATTGAAGTTTTATGAACCTAATAGTGGAGAGATGTACCTCGCCCCAGCTCTCCCAAAAGGTGAAGGAGCTGGAATAGATTTGAAAAATTTAGCTCAAAAGACATGGCGCGCCAATATAGGAGCAGTAATGCAGGAAGGTTTTATTTTTAATGATACGATAGCTAATAATATTGCTATTGGAGTTGACACTATTGATAAAAAGAGGTTGGTTTATGCTGCTGATGTAGCCAACATTACCAAATATATTAATGGATTGCCTTTGGGTTATAACACAAAAATAGGTATGGAAGGTGTTGGAATGAGCACTGGGCAAAAACAACGATTGCTTATTGCAAGATCGGTTTATAAAAACCCTGAAATGTTATTTTTTGATGAAGCTACTTCAGCCCTTGATGCCAATAATGAAAAAGTTATTATGGAAAAACTAGATGTTTTCTTCAAGAACAAAACCGTTGTGGTCATTGCACACAGATTAAGTACCGTTATGAATGCTGACCAAATTGTAGTTCTTGAGAAAGGTAAAATCATTGAAATAGGTAATCATCAAGAATTAGTAAAACAAAAAGGGAGTTATTATGAATTGGTGCGAAACCAGTTGCAGTTAGGTAATTAGGATTATAGATTAACGAATTTAGAATTAAAAAAAATGAACAATGCCTAAAAATAAAGAATTAGAACTCCGTAGCGAAGAAGTTCAAGAAATACTTACTCGAATCCCCAATTGGATGATTCGTTGGGGTACGATAGTGGTTTCTGGGGTCATTTTTATGTTACTTTTTGCTACGTGGTTTATCAAATATCCTGATATTGTTTCTGCTCAAATTGTAATAACGACCAACATTCCCCCCGAAAAAGTTATAGCCAAAACCACAGGTAAAATTGAAACTATTTTGGTACAGGACAAAGCTATGGTATTGGAAAATACTCCTCTTGCGATTATTCAAAATACAGCCAATTATCGAGATGTTTTTTTATTGAAAAAACAGTTAGAAACGCATGGTAATGGAGTTAATTTTAATTTTAAACAACTGGAAAATGCTCAGCTAGGTGATATAGAAAGTGCTTACGCAGGATTTCATACCACATATATTGCCAATGAATTAAACGATGATTTACAACCTTACAAGGTAGAAGGAAATGCCCAAAATTCTGAAAGCGTTCAAATATCAGCTCGTTTGGCAATTTTGCAGCAGCAAAAAAGTTTGAATGAAAGCGAACTGATATTGCAAAAAAATGATGTGAATCGATACGAAACCTTGTTCGATAAAGGAGTGATTTCGGCTCAGGATTTTGAGAATAAAAAACTTGGCTATCTTCAAGCGGAAAAAAGTTATAGAAGTTTGTTGAGTACTATTTCACAATTGAAATCGTCTTTGATTGACAATTCTAAAAATACTAAAAGCACTAAAATTAACGGAACCAAGGAAGAAATTAATTTGGAAAGTAACAAAGCTCAAGCTTTTTATCAATTAAAGAAAGTAATAAAAGATTGGGAATTAGCATATGTATTGCAATCTTCGGTTATAGGGAAAGTATCTTTTTTACAAATCTGGACAGCAAATCAAAGGATTACCGCTGGGGATGCTATTTTTGCTGTAATTCCCACTTTGGAAAAGGGGTATGTCGGGAAATTAAAAGCACCTGCACTGAATTCTGGAAAAATACAAATTGGCCAAGAGGTAAATATTCGATTGACTAATTTTCCAGATAGTCAATACGGAATGTTAAATGGCAAAATCAAGAATATTTCATTGACACCCGATAAAGACGGGAATTTAGTGATTGATGTGGTTCTTCCCAAAAAACTGGAAACTTCCTATCATAGAACAATTCCGTTTCAACAAGAAATGTCTGGAAGTGCTGAAATTATTACAGAAGATTTGAGATTGACAGAACGATTGTTATATCAGTTTCGGGATGTTTTTAGGAGGTAATTCGTATCCTCCCCACTAAAAGCATCTTTGATACCTAAATCTGCTACATTAAATTTGCTGATTGAATACTTAAGACATGAATCAACAAGAACAGATGTACACATTAGTTGAGCAATGGCGGGAGTCAGGTTCATCAAAAAGCAAATTTTGCAGAGAGCAGCATATTTCTTTTCACCAATTTAATTACTGGCTAAAAAAAATGGAGTTGCGGTCAATCCATACAAATAAAAGGTTTGCAATTTTGTAATTGTATTTCTGAATGTTCAGCAGGAATATGGTGGCACTCATCTACAATAATAGTCCCAAAGGCATTTAAAAGTTTTTCCACATCAGGTTTTTCAAGTTCCTTTGATAAACTCTGAATCATGGCAACTGTTATTTGCTTTCCTATTTTAGTTTTTCCTTGCCCGATTTTTCCAATATCATTTTTTGGTATTCCTAAAAAGGTTTCAATTCTTTCTATCCATTGTTCCGCAATTTGTTTTCTATGTGTAATGATTAAAGCGGGTTGTCTTTTCTCAGCAATAATTTTTAGTCCTACAATCGTTTTTCCAGAGCCTGGTGGAGCTACGACTACTCCTAAATCTTTCTTGTGGGATAGTGTCCAATCACTATTTGCTGGTGTTCTCGGAGTTGTGCGTTAAATAAAAAAGAAACTTCATTTAGTTTTTTTCTTTCATCATTAAAATCGTGTTCAATTTTATTTCTCTGCAAAAGCGAATTATTTTTCCAACAAAACCTCTTGGAATGATTATAGCATTTTCAGTTATTTAAATTTTGGTTGTCAGGAACCCAATTTTTCATTTCATCGGAAGAAAAATATTTTTTTGATTGGATTTCATTTCCTATTTGTATTTTGAATATCTGTTTTTGCTTCCAAGAAATCAATTAGTTTCTTTCATTTATTTCTTCTGGATGTATTAAAACCGGTCGGTTCCCGAGATACTGATTTTTTAATTTCTTGGTTTTTATGAATTTGAAATAATATTCTGTTTTTTTGGAAAAATTATTCATCCGCTTTAGAAATCGGAAGATCATCTTCCCATATTTCTCTGTATGCTTGGATGTAATCAGCAGTTGCTCTTGGGTTGATGTCCCAATAATAACGACATAATTTTTTAAAAAGTGTTAATACTTTTTCGTTGCCACAATGATCGAGTAGATAGTCTAAAAGTCGCTCAATGGTGTTTTTGTCTTTTGTTTGTGTTTTAATAAGATCGTCCACTTGCGGTTTACAGATACTGTATGCTTGTTCTTGCAACTGTTGTATTTGTGCAATTAATGGTTTCAATTGGTCTATTAAATTGTCCAAATTCTCGTTATCCATGTTCACTTTTTTGGTATTATACTAATTTGCTTTAATAATTCCGAATTTAAAGTTCAATAGGGTTAATAGCTGATTATGGTACTGGTCAAAATTTTCAAAGAATTTTTCTATGGCAGTTTTGAATGTTTTGAAATCTTCATAGTATTTGTTTTTCATTACTTTCTTTTTA
>NZ_JBLVPW010000051.1:0-10965 GCF_048286715.1 Flavobacterium kochi | reverse complement strand
TACATTTCAACCAGAATTCCGGCAGGGATAGTATTCACCATTGAGGTGCTAGGTTTTACCGCTGCAATAGTAAAGTTAGCTATTTGGTTCTACTTTTTGTATGTATTTGAATTCCGGGGTAAAGTGAATGGAGAAATAAGCGTTAACTAATTATAAAATGGGATGAAAATTATTAACTAAATTGTAACTCGACTGAAACAAAATAGAATTTGGTTACCACAAAGAGAACGAACACCTGAACAGATATTTACATCGAAGAATTTAAAATCAAATATGAAGAATAGTATTGATGGTGCTTCGAAGATATTGACAATAGGTTACTTTTTGTCAGTTTGCTGCTTTTTAATGACCACTTTATAAAGCTAGTTTCTTCAAATCTTGTGAAAAATGGTTCGTAAACGGTCCCGTATGGACCACAGAAAGACAAACAACGCCATTGGATTCCAATGGCGTTGTTTTTTTGTTAATATACTTCACAAATTGCTTGGCCTAATTTTTTATTGTCTCAAAATAAATCTCAGTTTATTAAAAAATAGCAATCGTAGTATTTTGTTTTTGTGTACTATTATAAAAACTTGTGCTTTATTATGTAGTATATCGTAATCACCCATAATGAGATAGATATACGCTATAAGTTAGCGGGTATATCTAAGTTAGCAGCAACCAAACCGCAGAATCGATAACATCAACTCTAAACACAAACTGATAAAGCAAATTTATCTAAAATCACCTTATTTGCAACTTTGACTGCGTTTATGAGGTTAGTAAAAGTTTTTATAGCTGTTGTTATTTTTTCTTCGTTTTTAATACCATCTTCAAGACCTTCATTCAGTGTACTTACAAATGCACTACCCATATTCAATATTTGTCGCCACTCGTATTTTGCGCTATCTACTGTAAGGTTTTTGCAAAATTCCACACTAAAAGTATTTGAAATTTTCTTATTTAAAATTACCTCCATGCTATTAGCGATAGCACTCGCAAAAAGAATAATTGAACCACGACTACGCAGAAAACTCAAAATTTCTTGTTCATTTGTCAATAAATTTTTCTTTTGCATAAGTCCCAATTTTAGTTCTTCTATAGCTTTCACTAAAGTATAACAAAGAAATATATGCTTTGCAGTAGTTTTTTCATTGAAAAATTGAGTGTATAAAGTATCATTATCCCATATTTTACTCTTTTCATTATATGCAACACTCGGCTTGCCGTGAAAAGCTGCTAATACTTGACCGGCAGTTAACGATGCTAATAAATTTGGATTGCGCTTAATCACATCTACCGCGCCTCCGCGACGAGCGGAATAACCCATTCTTCCTAAAGCAGCAAACTCTCCCGTTATTCTTTTTTGAACGTCGTCATTACTTCTAAAATCTGGAGCATTAACTTTATTTTGGCTATTATTAAATTTTACAATCGCAGCAACGGTTTCAGGATTACTGCATTTAATGAATCGAATCGGTATTTAAGGTTAGAATCTGGTTTAACTGCCAATGAACCAATTGCTCCAGTTGTTTGAGCACCATTAACAATTGAAATTCCACTTACCGTAAGTTTTTTTCCATCCAGCTCAAACTTATTAGTTAGAGCAGTAATCCCATTATTATAAACAAAAAACTGTTTTGGATTAACGGAAGCACTTGCTTTAATTCCATTATTAATATTTGAATCGGACTTGCGACTTCCTAAGTAATCACGAACATTTGCCGAAAAGAGCAAAGTACTGTGGCTTTTATATAATTCCCAAAGCTTATCAGCTGGAAAGGATGTTGTGAATGATTCCCAATCTGGTCCTTCAGTTTGAAATCCCATACAATCATCGACTTCAATCTTATCAGTTACGAGAATGGGAATAGTCAAACTTGAATACCATGTATTCAAAGTACTCAAACCTATTTCCAAATAACTACATTCTATTTCCTTATCCTGAAAATGATTCTTAAGAGTCGAACTAAGTGTTGCTTCCGCAGATTTAAGTTCTTGTTGAACATTTTCTGATTCAGGCGAATTATGTGAATACCAAAGCGAAATTTTTGTAATTTCTCTATCGTTAATTTTCTGTCTCAATTCACTAGCAGCAGATTTAAGTCTTTCTGGAACGTCTTTGAGATCACGTGCCAACAACCAAGTAATAGCTGTATTTAAATCACTAGCTTTATTAGCAGGGGCTTCTGCTTTAAATTTAGAGGCATAATAACCTTGAGCTATAATTGCTTCTTTCTTATCAGTATCAATATAAACAAGATCAGCTTTTTTATCGCCTCCTCCATCAGTTAAACTTGTTGAAGCAACTTCATCAATATCTTCAATTCCAAATCGTATCTGTAAACTATAAAGTAATAAAGCATTATCAGTATATTTGGTTAAATCATCTCTTTCAATAAAGTTTTGAAAAAATTCATAATCGTTAAAGTCCATAATTGATTTGAATATTTATTTAATGTGCAAAGTACAAAATCTCTTTGTTATATTTAATATTAACGATAAAAATCAGCTGCTGCTAACAACTACAACGCATTTGGGCAATTTGCCTAATGGAAAGTTGGTTTTGTATTTGGGAGATTTGGCAAATCCGAAAATAGGGCTTAATTTAGTCCCAAACCCGCTGTAGTACCAGAACGTTATGTGCTATTTTAAAACGACACCCCACAACAAATGAAACTGTTTGACAAAATATTCAAATCTAATAGGACGACAGAACCAGCCGACTTGACAACGATAACAAGGACAGAAGTTCTTGAAGGATTTTCAATTCCAGGAATTATACATAATATGCAATACCACTTTACAGATTTGCAAGTTTATAGTGACGGACTTATTTCTTGTTGGGAAATGGTTGACTTATCAATGTTCAAAGGCAAATTGAATAAAGGTTGGGTTGTTACCTCAATTCCAGATGGAGAAGCCATTTCTATTTTTAGTTTAGGAAATTGGAATATCGAGCAAGGAGAATGGAACCACGCCAAAGAAACCCTATATGATTATGTTTATTCATTAGTAAAGCAACTTAACCCGACACTTGAAAATTTACACAATTACAATGGCAATAATTCAAAAATGGTAGGTAAAGCAAATGTTACAAAACACTTTATGCCGAAACCAAAACCTTATCATTTTGACGACCCTAATTCTTTTTTCCCTAACAGGATTAATGGAGAGAAATTTAATTTCTTTTATAGAAATGACGACAATAAAACTTATTTAGCAGAATTATCTGTTTATAAGAGTGGAAACATTGAGATAACTAATTTACCAAAAAGGAAAATTTTCAAATTTGAAGACTTAGATGACCTAACTAAAAATGATACACTAACAACAGATTTGAAAATCGGAGAAACCGTTACAATTTTGAATTTAGGTTCTTTTAAGATTGTTTCAGGAAGCAGTGTTGACATTAAATCCAAAATGAAAGAGCTGATTGACAAGTTCAATGAACTGAACGGCAAAGAAAATAGTATTGCCAAATGTGCGAGAATATTTGACGAATACATACAAAATCCGACAAAAAGATTGCGAGACGAATTAAAAGATGCATATGAAGCAGTTCCAGAACATCAAAGAATTTTCGTTGGGACAATGGACACAAAAGATTATGAAGTTCGCCAAGTAATTTATGGAGACATAGTAAAAAAAGAATGGGAAGACTATTATGGTTACGAGTATCCGTATGACGACATGCCCAAACCTATTGACGAATGAGAATAGAAACAGCACATAACAAGGTATTGCCAAAAGCGGGGGCTGAACGATTTCGATCGGACCTTTGTACAAGGTTTATGGTCTGTTCTTCGATTCTTTAGTACGGAAAACCCCGCCTTCGGCAATATCCAAAACGTTGCGAATTACATCATTTCATATCTCCGAAAAAAGTCAAAATTGCTATTACTGTTCGATTACAGTCTATGACACTCCATAAAAAGTCAAACAATGGCATTTTTGTTTTTTATATTTATACTATTTTAAGGTTTCAAAAAAAGTTAAAACGGGTAACAAGTGTTCGATTGAAGTCCCTGACAGCCCACTGAAAGACAAATAAAGCCACTGGAAGACAGTGGCTTTATTTTTTTCATAATATACTTCGCAAATTGCTTAGCTTAATTTTTACCGTCTCAAAAAAAATCCTTTCATGGAATTAACGGATTAAAATTCTTGATATCCGTTTTTAGTAGTTAGCCATTCCTCAAAAAGTTACTTTTTTGGGGAATGACTAATTGGATATTCCGCTGCAAAGGGGTTCTTCGTCAATTTTGGTGAAAATATAAATAACAATTACTCATTTGTTTTTCAATAAATTCCACCTTTCCTTTTACAAAGAATACCGCGATTTTATCATATAGATTATATACTTGTCGACTTCAAATATCATTTTTATTCAATCAGCAATTATTGAATCAGTTCATTTTTCAGCCATATTAATAGGCTTAAGAATATTAAAAGAATGATGTATGGAAGGGTTGGTTTTCAATTATTAAGGTATTGTCCAAGTCGATTCTAGATCACCAAAATTGACGAAGAACCTGCAAAGGTCGCGACTTATTCCGGAGCAAAGTACACCACCTTTCTCAAGTCCATTATCTAACTAGATAGAGATTTAACCACCATTTACTATAAGTTTGGTTTATAATCAAAAAACACTTGCAGAATGGCAAAGAAACTACTTAGTATGATTAAGATAAGACAGATACTTTTATTTTTAGTGTCGACTTCTCCCCGGAATATCTAACTATAATAAAAGTTGCGAAGAGAGTTTTTTTTGTATAAGATTATTATCTTTAAGGTAGTGAGAAAAAACTATAGGATAGTAGAAATGATTTTGCAGGTTTGGAGCATAAAACTCAGTCAAAGTTGAGTATATGCAATAAAAAACAAGCATATTTACTCAGTTTTCATGTAAAAAATGAGTATAGGAATAAATTACGCACAAGCAAAAAAAGAGCAATGCGTCGAATGGTTTAGTCAATATTTTTAGGGCTTTCTTTTACAATTAAATACCTTGATTATGCATTTAATCAGTCCACAACATATTACTGCATATTTTCAATGTTCAAGAAAAGCATATTTCATGCTTAATAATGTTAATAATTATGAATTAACTGATTACGAAACCATAATATTTAAGGCGAAAGAAAAGTCAGCAAAAACATATTTTCAAAAAAGTGATGTTCAAAACTATGAGCTGGATATTTTAAAAGAAGGATTCCCAATAGTTTGTGGTGCAAAAATAAGGATTGATTACTTTGATTTTGATTGTAATATCTTATTCAGAAAAGATGGAAATTCTAAATTTGGAAATTTTTATTACGAACTCGGAATTTTTATTGGAACTAATAAGATTTCTAAAGAAAATCGAATGGAGTTGGCGTTTCTGTCTTTGGTGCTAGAGAAAATACAAGCTAAATTTTCAGATTCAGCATTTGTGATTAATAAGAAAGGAGAACAGCACAGAGTTAAAATTAATCCGTTAAAAGATGAAATAAAAAAAGCGATAAATGAAATTCAAAAATTTAATGACAATCCGCCAAGATTGTTTCTTAATAAACATTGCGAGCAATGTTCTTTTTCCGAATTGTGTAAGAATCAAGCGTTAAAAGAAGATAATTTAACCCTGTTAAAAAGGATCACCCAAAAGCAAATTAATAACTTTGAAAAAAAAGGCATATTTACCATAAAGCAACTTTCATACATTTACAAACCTCGAAGAAAGAATAGACGCATTAAAAACGTTCCTAATAATTACAAACCCGAATTACAAGCGTTAGCGATTAGAACCGAAAAAACATATATTCAAAAACTTCCTTTTTTAAATCGAAATAAAATAGAGATATTTCTTGATATTGAAAGTATTCCAGAAGAAAACTTTTTTTACTTATTTGGTGTTTTGATTTCGGAAAATGATGAGCAAAGGTATTACTCATTTTGGTCGAACACTTTTGAGGATGAAAAAACTTCTTGGCTGGATTTAGTCAAATTAATTTTAAGGTATCCTGATAGTGCTATTTATCACTATGGCAGTTTTGAACCAACAGCATTTGAGGTACTCTCAAAAAGATATAATGTAAGTATTGATTCTCTTAAAAAAAGGTTTGTAAATTTAAATACATTCATTTTTGGGAAAATATACTTTCCAGTATATTCAAACAGCCTTAAAGAATTGGGACATATTTTAGGAATGAAATGGTCTAATAATATTGCATCTGGGTTGCAAAGCATTGTTTGGAGAAATAATTGGGAATGTGGTCAAAAAAAATATAAACCTAATTTACTTAAATACAATGAAGAGGATTGCATAGCATTGAGGAGGTTAACAAATGAGTTAACACGAATTCAAATGTCCGCAACCATATCTAATGATCTTGAGTTTGTTGAAAAGCCTAAAAAAATAGCTTCTGAAATAAGCAATAAATTGCACAATCAGTTTCAACTTGTACTGGAACTTGCACATAATGAATACAACGACAAAAAAATTAAGTTAGACATTCTTGAAAATAAAATAAAGAAAAATCACAAGGCAAAAATTAATAAAGCAAAAGAGTTTCAATGGCTCGGTAAATCGATGAGTCGACCAAACAAAGTGATAATTTTAGAAGCAGATAATTACTGTTATAAACACACTGAACGTAAATTAACTAAATCAAAAATCCAGTCAAAAAGGGTAATAATTGATTTAGTATTTGGTAAAAATAGTCTTAAAAAAACAGTAACTCAATATATCGGAGTTCATGGAAATTGTCCTATATGTAACGTCTCTTATCCACCTTTAAATTTTAGACAAATAAGTAGGCAATTGTATGGGCATAATTTCAGATCATGGATTGTATTTCAACGAATTGAGATACAGTTATCTTTCACAAAAATAAACAGTATTCTTTCCTGTTTAATTAATGATTCAATAGGTCATGCATACGGAGTACAAATAATTAAAGACTTTAGTGAATACTACAAAGATACCGAAGAAAAAATTATTCAGAATATATTGAGCAGTTCGTTTATCCATGCGGACGAGACAACAGTAAGTATTTTAGGTGAAAATCAATACGTTTGGATTTTCACAACAGATAAATATGTTACCTTTAAATTATCTAAAAATCGAGATGCTATTACAACTATTGATTTTTTAAAGGATTTTAAAGGTGTTTTAATCTCTGATTTTTACGCTGGTTATGACTCGATCGATTGTATGCAGCAAAAATGTTGGGTACATCTTATCAGAGATTTGAATAATGATTTATGGAGTAATCCTTTTGATAAAGAATATGAGCTATTTGTAAATGAAGTCCGAAATCTCATTGTACCAATAATACAATCAGTTAATATTCACGGTTATAAAACAAAATATTTATCAAAGTTTCAAGTGCTTGTGGACAAATTTTACGATAAGATGATAGATAAAAAGTCGTATAATTCAGAACTGTCTATATTATACCAAAAAAGATTTAAACGTTATAGGACAAGCCTATTTACATTTATTCACAATGACGGGGTCAAATGGCATAATAATGCTGCCGAAAATGGCATTAGACATATTTGTATCCAAAGAAAAATTTCTGGTTCATTTGGTAATAATCAATTTCCTCACTATCTAAGAATGGTTAGTATTTTTCAAACTTGCAAATTACAGAATAAATCATTTTTTAAGTTTCTACTTTCAAAAGAGATTGATATTGATTATTTTGTTTAATAATTTGAGATAATGTGAAAATAAAATTGCCAATGCATAACAGTAAAGGTTCGTTGCCTGCACAGCGCGAACAATGAACCTGTATTGAACGGAATCGCTGAGATTCCGCAACTATGTTTTTTTTGATAAAATATTTTAAGGATTTCAAGAGCCTTTCTACTGCATCCACAATGCTTATACATTCTCATTTAACCCAAAATCGCGATCACGCTGGTATTAGAGGTACTAGAAAACCTACTTTAAGTTCTCAAAAAAAGTCAAAATTGGGATTAAGTGTTCGATTGTAGTCCCTGACAGCCCACAGAATGACAAATAACGCCATTGGAAGACAATGGCGTTATTTTTTAGGCATACTTTTCAAATGTAAATAGAATTAACTTTTTTCCGTCTTGAAAAAAATTAATTACAGTCTGCAGTTTCTATTTCCTCAAACTTACGTTGCCATACTTTAATTGCTTCCAATATAGGCAGGAATGCCAATCCTTTTTCGGATAACTTATATTCTACCCTTGGTGGTAATTCCTTGTAGGCTAATCTTTCCAATAATCCATCTTCTTCAAGCTCCTTTAGCTGTTCAGTTAATACTTTCCGTGAAATGTGTGGTACTATGGCATCTAATTGACCAAAACGAATACTCCGGGTTCCCATAACATTGATAATTATCGGCTTCCATTTGTTACCAACAGTGCCGATAGCCCTTGTAAATGGGCAATTTGAATTGCAAAATTTTTCGTCTCTCATGTTTTCTAAAATTAGTAGTTACCCAATGGTAACCAGAACTCATCTCTATTAGTTACAAATATAAACTATTGATAGTATCTTTGCGTAACAAATTTAGATAAAAAATATCGACAATGAAAATTAAAGAAATGAAAATAGGAATTATAGGTGCCGGATCTATCGGCACAGCACTGTCAAAACACTTAACCGAATCAGGTTATGATGTAATTATTAGTAACAGCCGTGGTGCCCATACGCTTAAAGACAAAATTAAACAAATCGGTGGTAATATCATCGCAGGTTCAGTCCAGGAAGCAGCCGAAGGTGATGTAGTATTTCTTGCTGTGCGATGGGAACACGTTCAAGAGGTACTATCGACGGTTTCATTAGAAGGCAAAATATTGGTAGACGTGACCAATGCCAGTCTACCCGAATTTGTATCGGCTGAATCAGGCTCAAAAACATCCAGTGAAGTAGTAAGCCAATGGGCAAAAGAGGCAAAGGTGGTTAAAGCTTTCAATACTTTATATGCTAATGTATTGGCAGAAAATCCGCTGGTTGGTGGAGGAAACAGAGTGATTTTCTATTCCGGAAATAATGATGATGCAAAAGATGTTATGTTAGAGATTATTAATCGCATCGGATTTGCCGGTGTTGATTTGGGAAGCCTGCACGAAGGTGGAAAATTGCAAAGATTCCCTGGTGGACCATTACCAACATTAAATCTTATCAAATTAAAAAAATAATTTCAAAAATTTAAATAATGAGTAAATTAAAAAACAAAGTAGCAGTAATAACAGGCGGCAATAGCGGTATTGGATTTGGGATTGCACAAGAATTTAAAAATGAAGGTGCTGTAGGAGTTATTGTCGGCAGAAATCAGGGAACTTTAGATAGTGCTGCGGCGCAACTTGGAGATAATTTTATAGCCATAAATGCAGATGTAACCAACCTTGCCGACCTTGAGAGAGTATTTGCAGCGACATCTGAAAAATTTGGTAAAATAGACGTGATTGTAGCCAATGCAGGTGGTGGAGCTGTAGGAACTGTGGCAGATCTTGGCGAAGCCGACTATGACAAGACAATGGATTTAAACCTGAAAAGTGTTTACTTCACTGTCCATAAAGCGCTGCCCTATATGAATGATGGTGGTTCTATTATTCTTATCGGGTCAAATGCAGCACATCGGGCATATCCAAATTTTACACTTTATGGTGCTGCAAAAGCGGCTGTAATCTTTTTTGCAAAAGCATTCTCAAGCGATCTTTTAGGAAGGAAAATCAGAGTAAATGTAATAACACCAGGTACAACAGATACACCAGCATTTGAAAAATTTGTTCCCTTAGAACAAATTGAAGCTATAAAAACACACTTTGCAGGTGAAATGCCGATAGGCAGGATTGGGCAACCATCTGACATTGGTAAAACAGCGGTTTTCCTGGCTTCTGATGATTCATCATTTATCCTTGGTACTGAAATCCTTGTTGATGGTGGTATGACATACTTGTCTAAGTAAAAAATAATCTTAAATCAATTTTAATATAATGAGTACATTAAAAAATAAAGTAGCAGTAGTTACAGGTTCATCAAAAGGAATTGGCGCATCTATTGCCAAACACTTTGCGGCAGCAGGTGCCAAGGTAGTTGTAAATTATGCTTCAAGTAAAGAAGCCGCAGATAAAGTGGTAAAATTCATAATCGACAATGGAGGTACCGCCATTGCAGTAAAGGCTGATGTATCACAAGAAGCCGATGTCATTAGACTTTTTGATGAAACAAAAAAAGCTTTCGGCACGTTAGACATTTTGGTGAATAACGCAGTTGCTCAAGGATACGCACCTATTGAGCAAATATCGATAGAAGCGTTTCATCAGAGTTTCAACGTCAATGTATTAGGGTCTATATTAACAATCCAGGCAGCTTTGAAATTGTTTGGAGATAATGGTGGCAATATCATTAATATCAGTTCGGGTGCAAGCAAATATCCGCTTCCTAATGCCTCATTGTATTCATCAACTAAGGCGGCTTTAGATGCCTTTACCATTGCGTTATCAAAAGAACTGGGTGCAAAAAACGTTCGCATCAACTCTATCCTACCTGGCGCTACAGAAACAGAAGGTGCGTCAAGTGCCGGTGTAACCCGCGGAAGTGATTATGAAAAAATGTTTATTGCCAATACGCCGCTTGGTCGAAGAGGCCAACCAGAAGATATTGCAAAAGCTGCCGTATTTCTTGCCTCCGATGATGCTGCTTGGATTACAGGAGAACAAATTTCCGTTTCGGGTGGCATGTATGGTTTTTAAATTCAAAACTCAAAAAAAATTAAAGACAATTGGACATGATTATTAGTCGACGGTGGTTTAATATCCCCTTATTTAGCAATTATTCATTTTATATTTTCTAAAAACGCTAAAATTGGTATTAAGTGTTCGATTGCTGTCCCTGACACTCCACCAAAATTTACAAACCTCCAAAGTCATTTGATTTTGGAGGTTTTTTTTGGTTCGAAAATAATTACAATTTTATTTAAAAATTGATCAGTCCCTAAATTTACTTGAATTATTGAT
>NZ_JBLVPW010000050.1:0-12149 GCF_048286715.1 Flavobacterium kochi | reverse complement strand
ACCAATAGCATTGGAAAAATCAAAATGCAAAGTTACCGTTGGTGACGATTTGGGTAAATGTTTCGGTATAAAAATGATTTATTTCGACTTTGATAAATCCAATATCAGAGTAGAAGCCGCTATAGATTTGGAAAAAATATTAGATGTCTTAAGCCAATATCCCGATATGAAACTTGATATTCGCTCCCATACAGATAGTCGCGGAACTTTCAAATACAATGAAGCGTTATCAGACAGAAGAGCTAAAGCTACTATAAACTGGTTAATCAAAAATGGAGTTGATTCCAATAGATTGATTGGTAAGGGCTATGGAGAGACACAGCTTATTAACAAATGTGCTGACAATGTAAATTGTACAGAGGATGAACATCAATTCAACAGACGCAGTGAATTTATAATTACTGCTCTATAGTACAAGTTTGACATAAAAAGAAGATAATTTATAGTAATAAATTATAACAAACATAACCCTCGAAAGTTTCACTTTCGAGGGTTATTCATTTTAAATAGTAAACCTTTAACGAAATATCTAAAGTTTAAAAATAAATTCAAATTTCAAAGAAAGAAACTTCTATTTTTTTTATTGCAAAAATTCATGTTAATAATTATTTTATTTTTTTATGATTTTTAGAAAATTTTTGATAATTGATATTTATACTCTTTTTGGTTGCGGATTTTTCATAAAAAATATTCTAACATTATTAGTACTTAACTTATTTTAGAACAAAAAAAACGTTAAAATTTTAAATTCAAGATGTATTTTTTTCTTAAAAAATTACATTTCAACGAGTATTTAGGTTACTGGTAGAAAAAAAAAATCAATAGTACTTATTCTTTGTAACTTTGATTGTATAAAAAAAAGCTGTTAAACAACTTATAAAACAGTAAATTAATCTTACGAGGAGAAGATTCTTTAAACCCCAAAGAAGAAATCTTTCATCCCTGAAAAAATTTAGAAGCGACTAAGTTTTTAAGACTTTATTTTTGAAAGTTAAATTTACGATTGATTCAGAAAATGTTAATTAAAAAATTAACAAATTAAACTTCATTTTAAATAGTTTAAAAAACAGATAATTATCGTATAAGGAAAAACTCTTTAACCCCAAAAAAGAATGCTTTTATCCTTGAAAAAAATTTAGAGTTACTCCTAAATTTTAGGTTTTGCAATAATAAACTTACTATTGATTCAAAAAAGCGTTAATTAAAAAGTTACAGGTTAAACTACAATTTAACCAGTTTAAAAAATAAGTAATTACAATCCCAGGAAAAAGACTCTTTAACCCCAAAAAAGAATGCTTTCACCTTTGAAAAGTTTAGATCTACACCTAAGTTTTAGATTTTAATTTTGAAATAATAGATTTTATCTGATCAAAAAAGTGTCAATTAAAATTTACAGCTTAAACTACATTTAAATAGTTTAAAAATAAAAATGGATAATTACTGTACGAGGAAAAGACTCTTTGAACCCTATAAAAAGAAAGCTTTCGTCCCTGAAAAAATTTAGAAACACCCTAAATTTTTTAAATTTTATTTTGAAAGAATAAATTTATAATTAACTCAAAATGTGTACTAAAAATCAACATAAAAGTAATTATCCTTGCTTTTATTCAGATTTTAAAATAGAAACCGCCCCCCTAAAATCTATAATATTAGATATTTCTAAAAATTATAATTAAACAGAAAAATTATCACAAAATCAATTTATAAATAATAAATTAAAATTTGATTCTATGAATACAAAAACTACTTTCCATTTATTAGCTTTCTACATATTCGTTAGTAATCTATCTCCATTTGATGCTAAAATGCATTTGAATATGCTAAACTCCATTCCAACTTTTAAATCAGTAACAGTTATTTATTTTAAACCGATAATTAGCTGTTTAAGGGCGTCATTGATAAATATTTTTTCTAATGTTAATATAACCGGAAGTTCATCGAGAACTATTCATACGTCAAATCGTATTGCAAGCTACTTACAATCATTTCATTTTCTAACGATTTAAAACAAATCAATATGAAATCAACTTTTACTAATTCGACAAGATTATTTGCAATTTTTTTATTAAGCGTTTTAAGTTTCTCAACAGTAGTTGCACAAACAGTTCCGGACCCAAATACTTCATGTACATCCAAGGATCTAGAATTAGTTGGAGCGACTCTTACTGGAGGAGATTTATGCAACTCATGTCCTCAAAATACTACTATAACCCGAGCATTGACATTGTCCATCAATAATACAACTGGTTCAACAAGAACATCCTTTGCTTTTTGGGGGAATTTAGAAGAATATAGCGGTATCGATGGTTCATTAGTATCCACAATTCCAATTTCAGGCTGCCAAGGACCAATTCCTGGCCATACGATAACTGATTTAACCTTTGATAAAGTTTCATATACCTGTGGCAATACATTGATAATCACCAATTTATTTCTAGCATGGACTGATGCTGGAGTAGGAAGTACTTGTCCGTTGGATGCTGCCACAATTTCTCCAAAATGTGGAAAACTGCCTTCAATTCAAATCAATGCCGGTGTAAACGGTAAATTTTTTCTAACCAATTCCTCATGTGGCACAGCAAACGGAAAAATCGACTTAACTCCATTCGGTGGCACCGCCCCTTATACCTATTCTTGGACAGGTCCAGACGGTTTTACCGCTATTACGGAAGATCTTACTAATATAGTTGCAGGTACCTACGAAGTAACAATTACCGATGCTAACGGCTGTCCAGTTACAAAAAGTAGAACCATAACCGCTGCTCCGCCTACAATTGCTTTGTTTGCTCCGGTATCTACTATTACGGTAGCCTGTGGAGCTGTAGCCCCAAGCTCTCTGAATTACACTAACAACTTAACCGGAAATTGTTTAATCAGCGGATCTGTGAATTCTACACTTAGTTCTCAATCTCCAAGTGGTTCTTGTGGTGGAGACATAACAGAATCATGGACATTTACAGACATTTACTTAAGAACCATTACGGCATCAAGAGTTATCCATGTTAGCCCGGCGGCTTTGCCAACAATGACAGCGCCTGGCAATATTACTGTGGCTTGCGGGTCAATACCAGCAACGAGCACCATCAGCTTCAGCAATGGATTAAGTGGTGGCTGTCTAATCAGCGGAACATCAAATCCTTCCACTTTCTCCGCGACTCCTAACGCATGTGGCGGGGCCGTAACAGAAACTTGGACCGCTACAGATATTTGCGGAAGAACAATTACGGCTGTGTCAAGAACAATAACTGTTAACCCTGCGGCTTTACCAACAATGACAGCTCCTGGCAACATTACGGTAGCCTGCGGGTCAGTACCGGCACCGAGCACCATTAGCTTCACCAATGGATTAAGCGGTGGTTGTTCAATCGGCGGAACATCTAATCCTTCTACTTTCTCTGCTACTCCTAACGCATGTGGTGGAGCTGTGACCGAAACCTGGACTGCCACCGATATTTGTGGAAGAACAATTGCGGCTGTATCAAGAACAATAACTGTTAGCCCCGCGACTTTACCAACAATGACAGCTCCTGGCAATATTACTGTCGCTTGTGGGTCAATACCGGCACCGAGCACCATCAGCTTCAGCAATGGATTAAGCGGTGGTTGTTTAATAAGCGGAACATCAAATCCTTCCACTTTCTCATCCACTCCTAACGCCTGTGGTGGAACGGTAACACAAACCTGGACTGCTACCGATATTTGCGGAAGAACAATTGCGAGTGTATCAAGAACAATAACTGTTAATCCGGCTGCTTTGCCAACAATGACAGCCCCTGGCAACATTACAGTAGCCTGCGGGTCAATACCGGCACCGAGCACCATCAGCTTCAGCAACGGATTAAGTGGAGGCTGCTTAATAAGCGGAACATCAAATCCTTCCACTTTCTCTTCCGCTCCTAGCGCATGTGGCGGAACAGTGACACAAACCTGGACTGCTACCGATATTTGCGGAAGAACAATTGCGAGTGTATCAAGAACAATAACTGTTAATCCGGCTGCTTTGCCAACAATGGCAGCGCCTAGTAATATTACTGTCGCTTGCGGATCAATACCGGCACCGAGCACCATCAGCTTCAGCAACGGATCAAGTGGCGGCTGTTTAATCAGCGGAACATCAAATCCATCTACCTTCTCTTCCACTCCAAACTCATGCGGTGGAATTGTGACAGAAACCTGGACGGCTACTGATACTTGTGGAAGAACAGTTACAACTGTGTCAAGAACAATAACAGTTAGCCCGGCTGCTTTGCCAACAATGACGCCAACTGGCAACATTACAGTAGCCTGCGGGTCAGTACCGGCGCCAAGCACCATTAGCTTCAGCAATGGATTAAGTGGAGGCTGTTTAATAAGCGGAACATCAAATCCATCTACTTTCACAACTACCACACCAGGTTACTGTAACGGAAAAGTTATGGAGACATGGACTGCCACTGACATTTGTGGAAGAGCACTAGCTACTGTATCAAGAACTATTACCATAGATGACCAAACACTTCCTACCTTTACACCTCCAGCCAGTAGTATAATCTATAAAGATGCTAACTGTAATTACAACGCAGATCCAATAATAACTGGTACTGTTGAGGACCAGGCTGACAACTGTACCAGCAGACCCGACATTAAGCTTTCATTTAGTGATACCAGTTGTTTTGGTACCCAACAGGATTGGAATGTAAATTCAGGAAATGGTATACTGATCGATTTTGCCGTTGCAGGATTTGATGGACAAGCAGCGAGTGCCATTAAAAATATTGGTTTATCATTTAATACAAATCAAGGTATTGGCCATGCTGAAATCACTTTAGTGTCCCCTCAAGGACAGGCGATAATACTAGTTGGCCCATATTGCTCCGATCCTTCTTGTAGCGTTGACGGAGCCGCATCGTATGCTCCTGTATTCTATGAATCTGGTTATCCGCAATGGAATAATGTCAATAACCCAACTGGAGCAGGCAATTACGCCCCATTAGGAGGTACTTCGACAAACTCACAATACATCCCTGGATTTAATGGTTACATTTCAAATTTCAGCCAATTTACTGGGGAAATGAATGGAACCTGGAGGATTTTTGCCCGTAAACAAAGTACTGAAAATGGAACATTCAATATTAATAGTGTTTGTTTCACTCCTAGCGAAAAATGTGTTAATGATGACTTTATTATCAGACATTGGGCTGTTAGTGATGCTTGTG
Source organism: Flavobacterium kochi (assembly GCF_048286715.1). Lineage (NCBI taxonomy): Bacteria > Pseudomonadati > Bacteroidota > Flavobacteriia > Flavobacteriales > Flavobacteriaceae > Flavobacterium > Flavobacterium kochi. Next base: position 6,954 of record NZ_JBLVPW010000050.1, on the reverse strand, counting down.
GCAATACCAAGACAGCGGATCAAATTATTTTGATAAAAGATAATATGGCACCAGTAGTTACATCCTGTGCCCACGATCAAACTATAGCTACAAATTCAAGTTGTAAAGCTTTAGTTCCCGACTTTACTACTGATATAACAGCAACTGATAATTGTACACCGGCAGCATCTTTAATTATAACTCAGTTTCCTCTTGCAGGTACTGAAGTCGGGTCAGGAACAACTACAATTACTTTAACCGTCAAAGATGCTTGCGGTAAAGAAACAACGTGTGAAGCCAAATTAATAGTGACAAACTATATTGTTGCCAATGACGATGCAGGGACAACTATTAATGGATATACAGGCGGCATTTCTTTTACCAACGTATTGACTAACGATCTGTTAAACTGTATTGCAGTTAATGTTAATGATGTCAATTTAAGCCTTATCAGTTCGACAAATACAGGTATTACGCTTTCCGGCACCAATGTGGTAGTGGCTCCAGGTACGCCAACAGGCAACTATACATTGACTTACGAAATCTGTGAGAAATTAAATCCAACAAATTGTGATACAGCTATTGTTACTGTTCCAGTATATGTTCCTTCCATAACGCTATTGAAAGATGGTATCTATGTTGACACTAATAATGACGGTATTACTAACGTTGGGGATACTATAAACTATAATTTTGTAGTTGCCAATACAGGTAGCTCAGCACTTTCAAATGTAACCATTACTGATATTAATGCAGTGGTTACTGGTGGGCCTATTGCTTCCCTTGCCGTTGACGCTTCTGACTCGACTACATTCTCTGCCGTTCATGCGATCACGCAAACGGATATCGATACCGGTTTTGTATACAACTTAGCAACTGCTATCGGTACACCTCCAGCCGGTCCAAATGTATCAGGTGATTCGTCCGACCCCACACCTTGTGCTTCTTGTCCGGTCAACCCTGAATGTCCGAATTGCACAATCACTCCATTGACACAAACTCCTTCAATAGTAATTACTAAAGACGGAACTTATGTGGATACTAATAATGATGGAATTACAAATGTTGGCGATGCTGTAACTTATAACTTTGTTGTTACCAATACAGGAAACGTGACTCTTATCAATGTAACCGTTACCGATACCAATGCAGTGGTTACTGGTGGGCCAATCACTTCTCTTGCCGTTGGTGCGACCGATGCGACTACTTTCTCAGCGGTGCATGCCATCACACAAGCGGATATCAATACCGGTTTTGTCTACAACTTAGCAACTGCTACCGCTACGCCTCCATCAGGTCCAAATGTAACAGACACATCGTCTGATCCTACACCTTGTACTTTCTGTCCTGTCAACCCTGAATGTCCGAATTGTACAATCACTCCGTTGACACAAACTCCTTCAATTGCAATTACTAAAGATGGAACTTACGTGGATGCGAATAATGATGGAATTACAAATGTTGGAGATACTGTAACCTATAACTTCGTTGTTGCCAATACAGGTAATGTGACATTAAGTAATATAACCATTACTGATGTGAATGCAGTGGTTACTGGCGGACCAATCGCTTCTCTTGCAGTTGGCGCTACCGATTCGACTACGTTCTCAGCGGTTCATGCCATCACGCAAGCGAATATCAATACCGGTTTTGTCTACAACTTAGCGATAGCAACTGGTACGCCTCCATCTGGTCCTAATGTAACAGACACTTCGTCCGATCCTACTCCTTGTACTTCCTGTCCTGTTAACCCTGAATGTCCGGATTGTACAATAACTCCGTTAACACAAACTCCTTCAGTAGTAATTACTAAAGATGGAACTTATGTGGATGCCAATAACGATGGAATTACAAATATTGGTGATACTGTAACTTATAACTTCGTTGTTACCAATACAGGTAATGTGACTCTTACCAATATAACCGTTACCGATACTAATGCAGTGGTTACTGGCGGGCCTATCGCTTCTCTTGCCGTTGGTGCTATCGATGCTACTACATTCTCAGCGGTTCATATAATAACACAAGCGGATATCGATACCGGTTTTGTATACAACTTAACAACAGCTACTGCTACTCCTCCGTCTGGTCCGAATGTAATGGATATTTCGTCTGACCCTACACCTTGTACTTCCTGTCCTGTTAACCCTGAATGTCCGGATTGTACAATAACTCCATTGACACAAACTCCTTCAATAGTAGTTACTAAAGACGGAACTTACATGGATACCAATAATGATGGAATTACAAATGTTGGTGATACTGTAACTTATAACTTTGTTATTACCAATACAGGTAATGTGACATTAAGCAATATAACCATTACTGATGTGAATGCAGTGGTTACTGGCGGACCAATCGCTTCTCTTGCAGTTGGCGCTACCGATACGACTACGTTCTCAGCGGTTCATGCTATCACGCAGGCGGATATCAATATCGGTTTTGTCTACAACTTAGCGACAGCAACTGGTACGCCTCCATCTGGCCCTAATGTAACAGACACTTCGTCCGATCCTACTCCTTGTACTTCTTGTCCTGTTAACCCTGAATGTACGGATTGTACGATTACTCCATTGACACAAACTCCTTCAATAGCCATTACTAAAGATGGAACTTACGTGGATGCCAATAATGATGGAATTACAAATATTGGTGATACTATAACTTATAACTTCGTTGTTACCAATACAGGAAACGTGACTCTTATCAATGTAACCGTTACCGATACTAATGCAGTGGTTACTGGCGGGCCTATCGCTTCTCTTGCCGTTGGTGCTACCGATTCGACTACCTTCACAGCCGTTTATACAATTACGCAAGCGGATATCAATACCGGTTTTGTATACAACCTGACGACAGTTACAAGTACCCCGCCATCCGGTCCAAATGTAACAGATATTTCGTCCGATCCTACTCCTTGTACTTCCTGTCCTGTTAATCCTGAATGTCCGGATTGCACCATAACTCAGTTAACACAAACGCCTAGCATAGCTTTAGTGAAAACGGGTATCTTTAGCGATACTAACAATGACGGATTCGCACAAGCGGGTGAAAAAATAAACTATACTTTCACCGTAACTAATACTGGTAATGTAACCGTAACCAATATTGTTATCACAGATCCATTGATTGGTTTGATAATAACTAATAGTCCGATTGCAAGTTTAGCCCCTGGAGCAATTAACAGTTCCGTGACTGGAGTTTATACCATCATGCAAGCCGATATTGATGCAGGTAAAGTAATCAACTCAGCTTTGGCTTCTGGCAAAGATCCTAAGGGAAATGATGTGACTGATATTTCTGGTACAACGATTACAAACAATACGCCAACCGTAACACTGCTCCCTCAGACAGCTGGTATCGCACTAGTCAAAACTGGTATCTTTAGTGATACAAATAATGATGGTTTCCCTCAAGTTGGCGAAAAAATAAACTATACTTTTACGGTAACCAATACCGGTAATGTTGTTCTATCCAATATCGTAATTACAGATCCATTGGTTGGATTGACAATAACCGGTAGTCCAATTGCCACATTAGCATCGGGTGCTTCTAATAATTCAGTGACTGGTATTTATACCATTACTCAAGCCGATATTGATGCTGGTAAAGTAACCAACTCTGCTTTGGCTTCTGGTAAAGATCCTAAAGGAAATGATGTAACGGATATTTCAGGCACAACGATTACAAACAATACGCCAACCGTTACCCTGCTTACTCAAAATCCAGGCTTAGAAGTAATTAAAACTTCCACTACCGAGAATTATAGTTCTGTAGGAGACATTATCAATTATACGATTGAAGTAAAAAATAGGGGTAATGTCACACTACATGGAATAGTTGTAACTGATCCATTAACCGGATTGAATACTACTATTCAAATATTAGCCCCAGGCGGCACTCAGCTATTTACTGAAAATTATACCGTAACACAGGAAGATCGAGTAAAAGGTTCTGTAACCAATATTGCCAATGCAAATGGCTTCACACCAAATGAAACTCCAGTAAGTGACTCAGATGATGCTGTTGTTGAAGCCAGTATTGTCTTAGGATGCGGAACTATAGTGGTTCATAACGCCTTCTCTCCAAATGGAGATGGAATTAATGAAAGTTTTGTAATAGACAATATTGATGATGTATTATGTTATCCAGATAATACAGTTGAAATTTACAATCGTTGGGGAGTATTAGTTTTTGAAACTAAAGGCTATAATAATACCAGTAAAGTGTTCAAAGGTATATCCGAGGGAAGAACAACTATTAGTCAATCCTCTGGTTTACCATCCGGTACCTATTTCTATATTTTGAATTATACCTTTATTGATGGTAATGGTGGTGTTCAGGCCAATAAAAAAGACGGATATTTATACCTTACTAAATAATTAAATTTAAAACCCTGGGGGACTACAAGGTCCTCAGGGTTTATAAAAGCAATATTATTAGCCTTATTTCACTAAATGACAAACTCTCTTATCCAATTTATCAACTGACCTTACTAACTTTTATAAATCAGTTCGATAGATAATTAAAAATAATAAACAGCTGCTATGAAAACAAAATTATTTTCTTTCGTTTTGATGTTTACAGCCATTGTAAGTTTTGCTCAACAAGATGCGCAATTTACGCAATACATGTACAACACAATAAATGTTAATCCCGCTTATGCTGGGTCTAGAGGCGCCTTAAGTATTTTTGCCTTACATCGTACGCAATGGGTTGGATTAGATGGTGCTCCGGTAACTAATGCGGTATCTATGAATACTCCTCTCAACGGAAATAATTTAGGATTAGGAGTATCGATTATAAATGATAAAATTGGACCTACTAAAGAGAATACCATCTCAGCTGATTTATCATATACTATTCCTACTTCGGAGACTTTTAGACTTTCCTTTGGGATTAAAGCGACGGCCAATCTTTTTGATTTGGATGTAACCAAATTAAATCCAGCGGATGATGACCCAGCCTTACATGATTATCATAATAAATTCTCTCCAAATATTGGTGCTGGTGTATATTGGCATTCTAACAAGGCTTATGTTGGATTCTCCGTTCCTAATTTTATACAAACCAATCGTTATGATGATAATGAGGTAGCTATTTTTAAAGAACAAATTAATTACTACCTGATTGCCGGTTATGTATTTGATTTGAATAATTATATTAAATTTAAACCCGCAGTTCTCACCAAAATGGTTGAAGGTGCTCCGCTTCAATTGGATGTGTCAGCCAATTTTATGTTTAATGACAAATTTGTGGTGGGAGTTGCCTATAGATGGAGTGCTGCATTGAGTGCCATGGTTGGATTTCAGGTTTCTGAAAGTTTGTATATCGGATACGGATATGATCATGAAACGACTAATTTAGACAACTATAATTCTGGTTCGCATGAAATTTTCCTGCGCTATGAATTATTCAGAAATAACAATAAAATTACGACTCCTAGATTCTTCTAAAAATAGATTTATGAAAAAATATATCTTCTTTTATATAACAATACTGAGTGTTTTTTCTTTGAAAGGACATGCTCAAAATTCAAAATTCTACGTGACCGATAAAATAAATGATAAATATGCCTATGTAGATGTCATAAAGACCTATGAGAGGGTCGCGGAAAAAGGGTATAAATCAGTGGATTTATTTAAAAAACTAGGGGATTCATATTACCAGAATGCAGAGTTAGACAAAGCCGCTAAATGGTATTGCGAATTGTTTGCCATGAATACCACAGATTTAGAACCGGAATATTATTATCAATATGCTACGTCTTTGAAATATATTGGTCAAAATGATACCGCCAACGAAATTCTCTTGAAATTAAAACAAAAATCGGAGGCGATAGCAGCGATAAAAATTCGAAAACAACGATAAAATCACAACTCTAAAATTCTTCTAAAAACAATTATTATGAAAAATATTATACTCCTTTACATAACAATAGTAAGTGTTTTTTCTTTTAACATTTATTCCCAAAAGGCAAGAGTAGTTGCAGCTGATAAAAAATATGACAACTATGCCTATGTAGATGCCATAAAAACCTACGAAAGGGTTGCTGAAAAAGGTTATAAATCCGCTGATATGTTTAAAAAATTGGGGAATGCCTATTACTTCAACGCGGAGCTGGACAAAGCCGCCAAATGGTATGGTGAGTTATTTGCGATGGACACCACCAATTTAGAACCGGAATATTATTATCGTTATGCTCAGTCTTTAAGATCCATTGGCGAAAATGATAAGGCTAATGAAATGTTGGAACAATTCAATCAAAAATCAGGAAATGATATTCGAGGAAAACTTTTCAAAAAAAACACCAATTATTTAGAAGCCATAAAAGCTAATTCCGGTAGATATGAGGTGGAAAATGTAGGTATTAATTCGAAATACTCTGATTACGGAACCGCTGTATATATGAATAAAATTGTATTTGCTTCAGCAAGAGATACAGGAAGTTTGGGACATAGAAAGCATGCTTGGACCAATCAATATTTTACCAATTTGTATACAGCTGATTTAGGAGATAACATGACTCCAAGCGCGGTTAAAAAGTTTGATAAAACCATAAATTCGAAGTTTCATGAAGCTACCCCTGCTTTTACAAGTGATGGAAAAACCATCTATTTTACCCGAAACAACTACCTTGATGGTAAAAAAGGAAAAGACGGAAATGACATTACTTTAATAAAAATTTACAAAGCCAGTTTAGAAAATGGCAAATGGGCAGAAATAGCTGAACTGCCTTTTGACAGTGACAATTATAGTACTGCGCATCCTGCTTTAAGTCCGGATGGAAAGATATTGTATTTTTCTTCTGATATGCCGGGAACAATTGGCCAATCGGATTTATTTAAAGTAAAAATTAATGATGATGGTAGTTTTGGCACACCGGAAAACTTAGGAACTACAATCAATACCGAAGGAAGAGAAACCTTTCCATTTGTAAATGATGAAAATGAACTTTATTTTGCCTCAGACGGG
>NZ_JBLVPW010000049.1:0-12593 GCF_048286715.1 Flavobacterium kochi | reverse complement strand
GCATTTTGAATTTTCGCAAATACAATTTACACCTTTTTGGTGAGACTATAACTGCCCTAAAGCTTGATTTATCAACACTTTGGGGCTTTTATTTTATTCAGTTGCGACTACTGGGTAAAAAGAAGATTAATATGCGGTTTAAAAAATTAAGCATTTCGTCTTTGTATTGATTCGCTTGTAGTATCAAAACAATTTGTATATTTACATCCGAAACAACCGTTTCGGAAACTACCAATTCGGAAACATATAATGTAAGACAATGAAATTTTATAACAGAGAAAAAGAAATAGCAAAGCTTTTAGCTATAAAACAGCAATCGATAAACGCGGGACAGTTTACAGTGGTCACCGGCAGACGACGTATCGGAAAAACACAATTGTTGCTCAAAGCTTATGAAAATGAACCTTTTTTGTATTTTTTTGTTAGTCGAAAATCAGAAGTTCTACTGTGTAAAGATTATCAGAATGAGATAGTGGAAAAGTTAGGTTTGCCAATACTGGGAGAAGTAACCCAATTTGCTACCTTGTTTGAATATATCTTACAGCAATCCATACAACAACCTATAACTTTGATTATTGACGAATTTCAAGAGTTTTTCTTAGTAAATTCTTCGGTTTATAGTGATATGCAACGTCTTTGGGATTTGTACCAATACAAAAGCAAAATCAATTTATTGGTTTCTGGCTCGGTGGTGTCGCTAATGCACAAAATTTTTGAAAATAACAAAGAACCTCTTTTTGGTAGAGCGCAGCATTATATTAAAGTAAAACCATTTGAAACCAAAGTTTTAAAACAAATTATAAAAGAATATCATCCTAATTTTCAAGCTGATGATTTGTTGGCTTTGTATTCGTTTACCGGTGGTGTAGCCAAGTACGTGCAACTGCTGATGGATAATGGGGCTTTTACCAAAAACCAAATGCTAGAATACATTTTGGCGGAAGATTCTATTTTTATCAATGAAGGAAAAAACATTTTGATAGAAGAATTTGGCAAAGAATACGGCATCTATTTTAGTATTTTGTCGGCTATTGCACAAGGACATACCAGCCGAAATGAAATAGAACAAATGCTACAAAAAGAAATTGGCGGCTATATAACCAAAATGGAAAGAGATTATCATTTGCTTAAAAAATCGAAAGCGATGTTTAGCCTAAGCGAAAGCAAAAACATCAAATACATCATGCAGGATAATTTTTTGATTTTTTGGTTTCGTTTTATTTACAAATACGGCCATATCGTAGAAATAGGTGCTTTTAGCCAATTGAAAACCCTTGTAGATCGAGATTACGCAACCTTTAGCGGTATGATGCTAGAAAAATATTTCAGAACACAAGCCATAGAATCAGGTAATTATACACAAGTGGGCAACTATTGGGATAGAAAAGGCACTATTGAAATAGATTATATAGCAGTCAACGAGATTGAAAAAAATATTATTTTTGCAGAAGTAAAACGCAACCCAGATAAAATAAAATTAGAAAAACTAAAGGAAAAAGCTAATTCTATCATCAAAACGTATAGCCATTTACAAGAATTTGAATGTAAGTTTATCGCCTTAAGTTTAAATGATGTTGTTTCTACTATTTAAAAATAGAGTTAATTAACCTTTTTCGCTACATCATATAAGAATGGCACAGTTTGCACCGGAATCAGTGGCACACTTTCGCTGGAGGTATTTATCCATAAAAATAATTAAAATGAGAGAAACAAACCGATATGAGCGTGCCATACAACAAGACAGAACTATCGATTTTTTATTAGGAAGAGAAGAATATCATTATGCTGACGATCAATTTTCGAGAAGAGCTACATATTCCCAGTTATACTTTTGGTGATATAAAAGACTATGAAAAAAAACATGGAGAAGTTGAAATGTTGAAACAGTTTAAGGATGATATTAAAAAAACTTTACAATTAAATTTAGATACAAATGATTTTTTAACTATTTCGACTTATATATATAAGACATTTTTATGAAGAAAAAAGTTTTACAATTGAATGGATTCCAGATGAAGAAACCAAAACATTAATCAAAAAGCATTATAATTCTTTTTTGAATCAATTTGATCCTTCTGAAGATTTTAATAATCGATTCCCTAAAGAAAGTAATGGTTTTTTCTTGATAATATTATATCTAAGTATAAATTTATTAAAGAGCGTTTTGGTATAGATTTATTGGCATAAATTTTTCAATTTATGTTGGTAGTGAGCGTTTAAATATGAAAGCAAAGTGGTAAATTGAGGCTAAAAATCCCCTTGCTTTGAGCCGTTTACTAAGAAATTTTGTTTCTTCTATAAGCAGGAAGTTATAAGTTGACAGTATCTCCAAAAATATGTATTTTAAGCTCCAGAAAGAACTTGTTTTTACAAGTTTCGTAGGCGTTTATTGCCTGATTTGTTAGTAATGAGTTGTGTGGATATAATTTATCAAAATTCTAGCTAGTACAAGTATCAAGAATTTATAATGTAGTAATACCCCAAAAATATAAAATTTTATTTCCAGTACGGAACTTACCCCCCTGAGTTCCCCTAGCAGGCTATTGGCTTGTGTGTTCTCAAAGATGTACCTTAAAAAAAGAGTCCCTCATTCTTTACAACTCTGTACAATCATAGAACACAATTGTTAAACCACTATGCATAAATTTTTCAAAGAATAATTTTAGGCTGATCTTTATCCTTTCAAAGGAATAACCGTCAAGATAAAACAAATTGGACTATTTATTTTATTACATCTGTTAGAATAAATGCAACTACAATTTAATCATGCGACAGAGCCTTTGAGTAGGTTCTGTCGCATCTGTCGAGCATAAATCTACTTATTAGTGTTTTCGGGGGGTCATGCTACCAATGAACAGAATGATTTAAACATAGTTATACCAGGATTAATCATCTGTTTCTTTCTTAACAGATGTACAACTTCAATTCCAGTTAACGTTCTTTCATCTGATTCAAAAGCTGCAAATCCTAATCCATTTAGAATTCTCCACTTGATAAAACGATGATTTTGTTCGACAATGTTGTTCAAGTATTTACATTGCCGGATCACTATTTTAGAAAACGACCGCTGATTATAAACTCTGATAGAGACTATGTTTGATCCACTTTTGTCCATATTTATTATTCCTGGTTTACCATTATTACCAATTGCCTTAATTAAAAAAGATTGGGCACTCATCCTTTGCCTTCTCTTGGTTAATAGGAAATCAACTGTATTACCTGATTTATCAACTGCTCTGTACAAATAACACCATTAACCCTTAACCTTTATATTTTTCATCCATTCTCCAACTTTTCCCAACTCTTAGTTTTCGTTTTTTCATTTGCGCCTCGATAAAAGGACTAAACTTGTACACCCAACGCTGAATTGTCACATGGTCAACCTGAACTCCCCTCATTTTCATTATTTCGGCAACATCCCGATAGCTTAACGTAAATCTACGTTTGAAATATACTGCCTGGAGAATAATAGCTTTTGGATAACAGTGACCTTTGATATTTATGGACCTGATGATTTAAAAGCCTTAAAGAGGTGTTTTCAGATGCGACAGAACCACATCGTCTACTATATCACTACTACTTTCTATAATTCCCTTTAGGTAAATAATAAAGCCAGCTGAAACCTATCAAAAACAAAATCAAGGACGCAATAAATGCGGGGATGAGAATTTCTCTATTATTATCTAAAGCATTATTCAATGAGGCATACAACAACCAGATCTGAATGGTCACATTTAAGATTAAAATGAATATCAGCGTCGATAGGATATTGTTTAGCTTGTTGGGATTGGCTTTGTTTTGGCTCGTTCTAAAATTACTCATAACAATTGAATTTGATTATTTTTGATTCTTAACTCATTACTTTTTCTTCGGATGCTTTTACATAAATAGCATTGTCTTTGAAAAAAACATCTAGTTTAGGCAAAGCTCTTGGCGGTGGTCCACCTAGTACATCACCAGTCATAGCATCAAACGAACCTTCGTGACATGGGCAATGGATAATACCAGTTCCCGGTTTGTAAAAAACGGAACAAGAAAGATGCGTACATTTTTGCTCATAAGCCTTGTATTCACCATTTTCAAGATGAATCAAAATATATGGAACTGTACTTCCTTCAATAACAAAACCTCGTGTTCCTCCTACCGGAACTTCGTCTTGCTTGCAAACAAAATGCTCGCCAGCCACTTCTTCCTTAGGTAATAAATAAGCTTTAGCAGCAACCAAACCACTACCAACCATTAATCCTCCAGAAACTAGCGTTAGGAACTTCGCAAAATCACGACGACTGACTTGTGTGGCTTCTTGTTTTAAAATTGGAAAGTCTTTTTTCCAGTTTTCATTTAAATTATCTTCTTTTGACATGGGCCTATTTTTAATAAATAATCAACTCAGTACTGCCTTTAGGCATCATGATATTCACTTTGGTATTTACAATCTCTTTTCCGAAAACAAAGGTATTCACAGGGGAACTGTTTGGGCGCATTTCTTCGATTTCTGCTTTTGTACCGTAAAACAGAGCGCCACTTGGACAAACAGTTGCACACATTGGTTTTTTGCCAATGCTCGTTCTGTCATAACACATGGTGCACTTCATCATCAAATCATACTCTTCAATTTTCTTTGGCACACCAAAAGGACAAGCAATCACACAGTTCGAACAACCAATACATCTTTCGGTATTGGCGGTATGCACGATTCCGAATTCGTCTTTTGATATCGCATCGGCAGGACACACACTGGCACAAACGGGATCATCACAGTGCATACACACCTGAACCGTTGTTTGAACCGTTGAAGCACGATCGACATAATTAACATGAATCATAGAGTCCTGACCGTTTGTTTCGCATTCGGCGCAAGCCAACTCACAAGCTTTACAGCCAATGCAACGTTGCATATCTACAAAAAACTCTTCGTTTGTATTAAAACTGGTATAGTTCATATTTTAGCTTTTTATAGATTAAACACTGGCATAAGCTTTAGATTCTTTGGATGGCGGAGCGATTTCTTTCAGTGGTTCCAAATGGCAGGCACACACTTTAAATTCCGGTATTTTAGATATCGGGTCTAATGTGCCGGGTGTCAGTTGATTTGCTGATTTTTTACCAGACCAATGGTAGGGAATAAAAACAGTATCTTCTCTAATCGTTTCTACTACATTAGCAGGGAAAATTCCTTCCCCTCTTCGGGTAGAAACCTTAATTAATTCTCTTTGTTGAATGCCATATTGTTTAGCCAGATTAGGATGAATCTCTAATAATGGTTCCGGAAACTGATCCACCAATTTACCAATTCTACGCGTTTGGGTTCCGCTTAAATATTGGGAAACGACACGACCCGTCGTTAAAATCACAGGATAATCTGCATCGGTTACTTCTCCTGGAAGTTTGTAGGGTGCTGGATTAAAATGGGCTTTGCCGTCAGGCGTTTTGAACTTTTTATCTTCCCATAAACGAGGGGTTCCCGGATGGTCTTCTGTTGGACAAGGCCAAAAGATTCCCATGTTGTCTTCTATTCTTTTATAGGTAATTCCGTTATAATCGGCCGTTCCTCCTTTTGAAGCGACACGCAATTCATTAAAAATCGCTTCGCTGCTATCATATGTAAATTTATCTTCTTCACCCAAACGTTTCGCCAATTCCAAGATAATGGAAGTATCTGTTCTGGCATCTCCCGGAGGGGTTACTGCCTGACGAATTCGAATTACTCTACCTTCTGCTGATGTGGTTGTTCCTTCTTCCTCTTCTTGCAAAGAACCCGCCAGAACAATGTCAGCATGGCGTGCTGTTTCGTTTAGAAAAAAGTCGATACAAACGTAAAACTCCAGTTTTTCTAGGGCTTCTCTAACGTAGTTGCTATTCGGTAGTGACACTAAAGGGTTAAAACAAATAGACAATAGTCCTTTGATTTCACCTCGATGAATTGCCTCAATAATTTCATATGCTGAAAGTCCTTTTCCAGGCATATCCTTTTCATCAATTCCCCAAACACCGGCAATGTATTTACGATGTTCCGGGTTTTCGATATCTCGGTTCCCGGGTAACTGGTCGCATTTGTGACCGTGCTCTCTTCCTCCCTGACCATTTCCCTGACCGGTAATCGTTCCATATCCGCAATACGGTTTACCAATTCGTCCTGTTGCCAAAACCAAATTAATACAACCCAAAACATTATCTACTCCTTTAGAATGGTGTTCAATTCCACGAGCATGAAGTAAGAAACTCGTTTTGGCTTTACCCCATAACTCAGCGGCTTCTTTTATTTTTTCTTTCTTTATTCCCGTGATTTCTTCCGCCCATTCCAGGGTGTAGTCTTTCACAGCATCTAATGTTTCCTGATAACCTGAAGTGTAATTGTCTATAAAATCATGATCCAGCATGTCGTAGTCCACAAGGTATTTCAGCATGGCTCCGTAAAGCGCAGAATCGGTACCGGGTTTCACGTCCAGATGCACATCGGCTGTTCTGGCAAGCGGTATCATTCTTGGATCGATTACAATTAATTTGGCTCCGCGATCTCTCGCTTTCCAAACCCAATACGTCAATGTCGGAAAGGTTTCACTGATATTGGCTCCAGCCACAATAATCACCTCGGCATATTCTAAATCCGAATAATTATTAGAAGCCCGGTCTAATCCAAACGCTTTTTTGTTCCCCGCTCCGGCACTCACCATACACAAACGTCCATTATAATCCAGGTTTTTTGTTTTTACAGCCACACGGGCAAATTTACCCATGAGGTAACTTTTTTCGTTGGTTAATGAAACGCCTGAAAGTATCGAAAAAGCATCTTTTCCATATTTTTCCTGAATGCGTTGAATTTCAGAGACCGTCTTAGTCATCGCTTCATCCCATGATGTTGGCACAAATCCTTGTCCTTCTACTCTTTTTATTGGTCCTAAAAGTCGATCTGGATGGTTGTTTTGTAAATAACGTTGCACTCCTTTTGGACAAAGTCGTCCTTCATTAAACGGAAATTCCATCCAGGGTTCAAAACCAACCACTTTATTGCTTTTAACTAACAATTGAATTCCGCATTGCATTCCGCAAAAACAACAATGGGTTTTTACCAACTCATCTGGCTCGTCTCTCCCATCATACCCTTCTTTTGGGCTATAATTAAGATGTGGCCCGAACACTTCTATTATATTCTCTGCTGAAACAGGTAATTTTGCCATTTTTTATATTTTCTATTCTTGGTTTTTTTATGTTTTATATTCCAACTGTAAACTGCGACTGAATACTGATCACTAAAAACTATCCAAACAAATTTCCGCCTGCTTGTCTTGCTTTCAAATGGGCTTGAGCCAAACGGGATCTCTTTCCTTCAGGACTCAAGTCCAAATGCGAACCGCCATCTTCCATACTAAAATCAAAACCAAGTTCTTTGGTTACTTTTTTAAGGTCATTGATGTGCATATTTGTAGCATACTCTTCTCCTGTATGTTTGCAAACTGCCATTCCCTGTTTCATTCCTTCCTTTTTATAAATGTGGGCACCAATCTGGGCAGGACGTTGAATAATATGAAAGAATTTCCCGAAAGGAATCCAAATCAAAAACATGATAACAGTCACCGCATGAATTACCGCCAAGAAATCAAAAGCAAACCCTTTCATGAACTGATACGAATACGTTAGTCCTAATCCTGTAACGGATATGGCAATCAACAAAATAAGCGGTAATAAATCCCCTTCAAATGTTTGCGTAGCAATTAATCCCGGATTGGTCAGTCGTCTTCTCAGATAATACAAAGAACCCAGAATAACCAAGTAGGAAGACCAGTTTAACGCATGAAAAGTTAGAAAAGCCATAATGGAATCCAGTTTGAAATCCATTACTTTGAATCCGAAAAAATGGGCTTCATATACTGAAATTGAATTTGGAGCCATCGTGAAATGAATCCACCCGAATGTCAAAGGAATTGTGATTAAAAAAGCCGAAGTACAACCAACAGCAATCATAAAATGCGCCATCCATCGGTATTTCCCCCTTGGATAAATAAATTTTTGAAAGGCAATATTTTCGATGGTTTCTTTGGAAGCAAACCAAAAATGTGAAAACACTTTCCCCGTAACCAAATACGTTATCCCTCTTTTAAAATAAATCCAAGTGGGTGGTCTTTGCAACCAAACAAAGTAACGGTATACAATGCCAAAAAAAGCGAATATCGTTCCAAATAAATAAGTGATTAAAGCGGCATCAAAATTCTGTAAATTTCTGGAACCAAAAAATACCAGCACAATAGAGAATATGGATATTCCAGTAGCTATCAGTAAGGCCTTGGTATTAAAAGTTCTATTTTTCATTTTCTAAAATTAATAAGTGTGCATTTAAGACGTTTCTTTAAGAAACCTACAAGATCCAAAGACTTTGTAGGTGTATAAGAGAATTTCCCCTTGTGAAACGAATATGAAATAATAAACTAACTTGGTTTTTCATATCCTTTACGGTTATAAAATCACCAATTGTCGTTGTAGCTAATATAGTGAAAAGAATCAAGCCAATGAAGAATTTATTTGCAGCTGCGTTCGCAGTACTAGTATATTGTCTAAAAGAACCCGCATACTGCCTATCATCTTAATGTTTGATGTGCTCGATATCTCTTGTAAATCCAGGTGTTTCCTTTCTGAATATTTTTATTATGGTTTTGTGCATCCAAATCAAACAAACAATTGATAATACAAATATAAAGAGCCATGAACTTGTCCAAAAACCAGTAAAAGCAAGCAAGTATCCAAAAACGATAGGGCCTATAAATCCTCCTAAACCTCCAATCATTCCTACCATGCCTCCAATTACTCCAACTTGATTTGGAAAATATTCAGGAATGTGTTTGTAAACTGCTGCTGAACCAATTCCCCAACATGCACCAATTAATATTACCAAAATGAGATACACCCACATATTAGCCTCAAAATGAATTTGAGTAATTCCGTCTGCGATCAATTCTTTTTTCTGTACTTTTTGATTTTCGGAAACAACTACTTCCTGCCAAGTTTTTTTAGAAGGAAAAAATTGACTGTGCTTTGCATTAACATCTTTTGGAATAACCCGATATTCTCTTTCACCTACCACAATTTTAGAAGGTGAAACTTCTGTAACCGTTCCTGCATTACCCGCCATTAAACCACTGCCAGAAGTAGTGATATCCATTTTTGGAAACAATAACAAGAAACTCAATACTACTGAAGAACTTAAAACCCAATACATAACTTTTCGAGCTCCAAATTTATCCGATAAAAATCCACCAAAGGCACGAATAATACCCGCCGGCAAGCTAAAACATGTGGTAAACAATCCTCCCAAAATTAAAGAAGTGTGATACACATTCATGAAATTAGGCAACAACCATTGGGAAAACGATACAAAAGAACCAAATAATAAAAAATAATACGTTCCAAAACGCCATACACGTACTTCTTTAAGTGGTTGTAAGAGTTCTCTAACCGATTTTGATTTTGCTTCTATTTTTTTTGTTTTCGAAAAAAGAATAAAAATAATTCCCATAAATAACAACACTGAGCCATAAATTACTGGCAAGTATTTCCAGCCATTCACTGGATCTGATTCTGAAAAATACTTCAACAAACTTGGTGCTACAAATGGAGTAATAGAAGCACCTGCAGTACCCATTCCGAAAATACCCAAAGCACGGCCTTGCCATTCTTTTGGATACCAAAGTGAAGTATAAGCCACACCAACAGCAAAACTAGTTCCTACCATTCCAAACATGAAGCTCAATAAAGCAAACATCCAGAAATTAGCTGCAAATGGAAGTAAAAACAAAGGGATTGAAGCCAAAATAAGCAAAGCGGAATATACCACCCGACCTCCATATTTGTCGGTTAAAATTCCCATTGGCAATCGCATAAGCGAACCTGTAAGTACCGGAATACCTAAAAGCCATCCTATTTGAACTACATTCCAGTCAAAAATTTCTTGGTCTACTAAAAAAGTAACTAAAACTCCATTTAAAGTCCAACAGGCAAAACAAACCGCAAAAGCGAGTGTGTTTAAAAATAATATTCTGTGTGATTGGGATAAACTAGCCATAAAACAACTTTTTGTTAATGATGTAAAATTAATCTGTCGACGCTTCCTAAAATATGATATATATCAGTCAGCCAAAATTTTTATCGTAACCTAAGGTGCGGTCGTTAAATCCCATTTTGATTCAAACTCACCTTAGCAAATCCACGAAATTCTTGCATTATTCCTGAGAAATAAAGATAGGTATTTTCGGGCTTATATTGTATTGCTTAATCCCAATATCGCTTTTGGCTTCTTTCACTAAGTATGGTTTTTTTTATATCTTTCAGCAAATTATAATAACGACACTTGAGCTTCGGTTAAACATGCCACAATTCAGCGTGGGGTGTATGAACAACGTGATTTAATGGCCGCAAACAGAGAAGCATTTAAAGCTTCCCTTACCGCAGAACAGTAAGTTATTTTAAATAATCCGTCTTTGTGCGGGTAAAGAATAGCAGTATAGCGTGCTATCGTACGAATATAAAAAAATACCATCCATTGAGCAACTTTTAATTCCGCAAGAGAAATTAATGCTTAAATTTAGCTCCTTCAAAGAACAATATTTTTACTATTAATTTCTCATGCTACAATAATATATATTTCATCTTTCAAATGACCTGGTATAATCAGTACGCATCCCAACTAAATTATAAAAAACATACTTAATAATATGAAAATATTACTGCGTTATCTCAAACAATACCGATCTACTGTGCTATTAACCCTAGCATTGGCCTCCATTAATCAGATATTTTCACTTCTTGACCCATTTATACTTCGTAAAATTATTGACGATATCGCCACTATATACAGACAAGACAACCATACTGTTAAAGAGTTTTTTTATGCAATTTTGCCTCTTTCTGCGGCAACAGTTGGCGTTGCTTTCATTAGTCGGGTAGCTAAAAATTTTCAAGATTATTATATCAGCAGCATAACCCAGCGCATCGGGGCGCAAATTTACGCCGATGGTATCAGTCATTCGCTGGAGTTGCCCTACGAATCTTTTGAAGACCAACGATCAGGTGAGACTTTAGGCATTCTTCAAAAAGTAAGGACAGATGTGGAAAAAATCATAACTTCCGGTATAAATATCCTTTTTCAATCCCTAATTGCCTTAATTTTTATTTCAATATATGCTTGGTCAGTACATTGGGCCATTTTGCCTTTATTCTTGGCAACCGGGCCAATAATAGCTTGGATAAGTTCTGTATTGAGCCGAAAAATCAAAACAATACAAATTCAGATTGTAAAACAATCAACAGGCTTGGCAGGATCAACTACTGAATCTCTGCGAAATATTGAGTTGGTAAAATCACTTGGTCTCGCCAAACAGGAAATTGCACATCTAAACGCTACTACTGATAAAATACTGAAACTCGAGCTTAAAAAGGTCCGTTACGTCCGCACCATGTCCTTTATTCAGGGTACCTGTGTAAATTTATTACGTACATTAATGATATTAGTACTGATTTATCTGATTTACCAAAACAAAATTACATTGGGGCAGTTTTATTCCCTCAACATTTACTCTTTTTTCTTGTTTGGTCCGTTACAGGAAATTGGAAATGTAGTCAGTACCTATAGAGAAGTGGAAGTATCACTCCAAAATTTTGATGCTATATTCAATATTCCTATGGAGGTAAAACCTGAAAATCCGTATCCAGTTATTAAAATCGAAACCCTTGAATTTCAAAATGTAAGATTTAAACATCAGTCTGCCAATAAAGATGCCCTAAGCAACATCACTTTTAAAGCGCACCGCGGTCAAACCATTGCATTTGTTGGTCCTTCAGGTTCTGGTAAATCCACCTTAGTAAAATTATTGGTGGGACTGTATCGTCCTAAAGAAGGAAAAATCATGTACAACGGACATAATTTTGATGAAATTGATTTCGACCAACTTCGGGAACGTATCGGTTTTGTAACCCAGGATACCCAGTTGTTTTCGGGAACAATTCGAGAAAATTTATTGTTTGTCAATCCAGTTGCCACCGATGAGCAATGCATAGATGTCTTGAGAAAAGCGGCTTGTCACGCACTTTTAGACCGTGCTGAAAATGGTTTGGATACTGTGATTGGTGAAGGGGGTGTAAAAGTATCAGGAGGTGAGAAACAACGTTTAAGCATCGCTAGAGCATTATTAAGAAGTCCAAATCTGCTTGTTTTTGATGAAGCAACTTCTTCACTCGACTCCCTAACGGAAGAAGAAATTTCAGATACAATTCGTGAAGTGTCAATAGATACAACTCACATGACCATAGTAATTGCTCATCGTCTCAGTACCATTATGCATGCTAGCAATATTTTTGTATTAGAAAAAGGCAAAATCGTTGAAAATGGTTCCCATGAAAAACTATTAAAACTAAAAGGACTCTACTATGCCATGTGGAGACAACAAATTGGAGAGAAGGATTTGGAACATATTGAGCGATAAGATCAATAAACCGGAATTCAAATACATACAAAAAGTAGAACCAAATAGCTAACTTTACTATTGCAGCGGTAAAACCTAGCACCTCAATGGTGAATACTATCCCTGCCGGAATTCTGGTTGAAA
>NZ_JBLVPW010000048.1:0-13485 GCF_048286715.1 Flavobacterium kochi | reverse complement strand
TACTTTCAGAAACAGTATCGGGATGGATTTTAATGATTTCAAAAGAAAAGACATTGAGCCAACTGTAAGCAATGGGTTTGTTAACAGAAGTACAAACAGTTTGACTTTTGATACCAATAAATATTCAAGTTTAACAATTTCAAATACTTTAAATTATAATTTTAAAATCGGAAACCATAAAATTGGAGTAATTGTAGGTACGGAATCAATTAAAACCGATTTGAATACTTTAATTGCGCGTGCAGAAGGGTTTGCAGTGGAGACAGAGTCCTATTTTGTACTTTCTGCAGCAACAGGTGCCAGAACCTCTAATGGTTTTTCTACAGGAAGTAGACTGCTTTCTCAGTTTAGTAAAATAAACTATGCGTTCTTGGACAGGTATTTGGCTACATTCACCATAAGGAGAGATGGTTCGTCTAGATTTGGAGAAGACAACAGATATGGAATTTTTCCAGCTGCCACTGTAGGTTGGAAGATTAATAACGAAGATTTTTTCAAAAATATAACAAAGGTTTCAAATCTTAAACTACGTGTAGGTTATGGAGAAGTGGGGAATCAATCTATTGGAGATAATGCTCGTTTTGGGCTATATGAAGCGCGATACGGGCCGAATCAAAATGTATATTTTCCTGATTTTTTCAATATCTATTATAATGTTGGAACTGCCTATGATTTGAATGGGAACAATACCGGAAATTTACCTTCTGGTTTTGTATCGATACAAGCCGCTAATTCAGGGCTAAAATGGGAAACTACCAAAGAGGTTAATGTAGGTCTTGATTTTGGTTTTTTCGGAGATAAATTATCCGGTTCATTTGATTACTTTTCAAGAAATACGATTGGAATTTTGATTAAACCACCCATTGCAGCAGTTATTGGAGAAGGAAAACAGCGTTTTTTGAATGGAGCTTCTACTCAAAATAGAGGTTGGGAATTTACATTGGGATATTCAAAAATATTAAAAAATGGATTAGATTTTAATGTTTCGACAAATTTTGGAGCAACAAAAAATAAAATTACAGATTTACCTGCAGAAGCTAGGGCGGCCTATCCGGGGACAGCTGCAAACTCCATAATTGGTCATTCACAGTTTGAAATTTTTGGTTTTAAAACCGAAGGATTATTTCAAAGTCAGGCAGACATTGATTCCCACGCGACCCAAATAGCTTCAAGACTGGGGGGTATTAAGTATGCTGATCTCAATGGTGATGGTGTGATAAATTCGGATGACAGAACTTTTATAGGTTCAACACTTCCAAAATTAGAATATGGCATTAATATTAGTTTAGCCTATAAGAATTTTGATTTTTCTGTTTTTGGTTCTGGTGTAGCACGAAGAATTGGAGTTGATCCTTATATTTCCTGGAACAATTTTGTTCAGGGTAGAGAAAATGCAGGCCCCGGAACATTAAATGCGTGGACGCCAGTCAATACCAATACAGATGTGCCTTCTCTTTCTTTGGTAAATAATGATACACAAACTTCAGATTATCTTTTTAGAAATAATTCTTATTTTAAAATTAGAAGTATGCAAATTGGATATTCTCTTTCTGATAGTTTAATGGGTAAAACAGGATTCATAACGAAATGTAGAATCTATGCACAAGGAGAAAATCTATTCTGGTTTACTCCAAAGGGCTATATTGGTTCCGATCCAGAGCGCACAGATGTTAACAGAATACCGGTGCCTACTACTTTATCATTAGGTGTAAACTTTAATTTTTAATCAATTCTCATGAAAAAACATACTAAAATAGTTGTCGATTTCTTGTCAATCCTATTTTTGGTATCCTGTAGCTCAGATTTTTTAAATTATGAACCTACCGGAGTATTGTCTCCTACTAGTGTGGCGACAGCTGAAAATGCGGATGCCCTTGTTAACGCAGCATATGCTGCAATTGGGAATGATGAAATGGTGGGGCCAATAACGCACCAATGGGTTTATGGAAGTGTACGATCTGATGACGCTTATAAAGGTGGAGGTGGTCGAGGCGACGTTGACGTTATTGACCGTTACGAACAATACAATCTAACTATCCCGGATTACGGTGATTTGATGCTGCCTAGAACCTGGACGAATCATTATAAAGCGATTTCAAGAGCCAACTTTGCTTTGTCAGTTATTACTAATTTATCAGATGCAGATTATCCATTAAAAAAAGTGAGACAGGCGGAGTTGCGTTTTTTAAGAGCACATTCTCATTTTATGTTGAAATTGCTGTTTAAGAAAGTTCCTTTTATAACAGAAGATTTGAATCAGGAACAGATTCTAAAAACTTCTAATGATTTGTCAAATGAAGATTTGTGGAATAAAATTGCGGATGATTTTCGTTTTGCATTCGATAATTTGCCGCAATCACAGGATCAGGTGGGAAGGGCTGATAAAAATGCAGCAGCAGCTTATTTAGCAAAATTAAGATTGTATCAGGCTTACGAACAAAATGATACCCATCAGGTTATAAGTATTAATGCAGCCAGATTACAAGAAGTTATTGATTATGCGGATAAAGTAACCGGAAGTTTAGAACCGGACTTTGGGAATAACTTTCTAGATGGTCATGATAATGGATCAGAATCTATTTGGGCCGTTCAGTTTTCTATCAATGATGGTACCAATACAGGAAGAGTTAGTTTTGTAACGGGGTTAAATTCTCCACACGGTACGCCTCTTTACGGATGTTGTGGTTTTCATATGGCAAGCCAGAATATGGTAAATGCATTTAGAACAGATGCTAACGGTTTGCCGTTATTGGATACTTTTAACAATGCAGATATTTTTAACACCATTGATGGGAATGGAAATGCACCACTTGCCGCAGGCGCAACGGTTGACCCTAGGATTGATCATACAGTGGGAGTTCCTGGAAGACCATTTAAATACAAAAATACACTGAAAACTACCGGTGATATGGTTTACAAATTCAGTTGGGCCAGAGATCCTGGAGTTTATGGATACTTTGGAAATATGAAAGAGCAACAATCCCCTGATTGTACCTGTTATGTGAAAAATGGGCCATTCATTGGTACTTCAAAAAATGTTGATTTTATAAGATATGCTGATGTGCTATTATTTAAAGCAGAAGCATTAATACAATTGAACAGATATACTGAAGCATTGCCTATAATTAATCAGGTTAGAGCAAGAGCTGCAGCCAGTACAACAATGCCATTAGCGGCAGGAGCTTCAAATGTTTATAAAATTGCCACATACGCTTCTTTTCCTTCAAAAGATTATGCTATGAAAGCACTTATGTTTGAAAGACGATTGGAGTTTGGAATGGAAGGTCCTCGATTTTTTGACCTTGTAAGATGGGGTAAAGCGGAACAAGTTTTGAACGCTTATCTTGGTGTAGAAAAAACAAAAAAAGATTTTCTTTCCAATGCGCATTTTACTGCGGGTAGAGATGAGTATTATCCAATACCTCAAAGAGAAATTGATTTTACAGGAGGTTTATACAAACAAAACCCTGGGTATTGAAAATGAGGTTAATAGTAAAGGATTAGTATTTTAAATTAGGCAGGAGGTATCTTTTGAAATAGTCTCCTGCCTAATTTAATAGCAATGTTAGTTACTTCAAATAAATAATAGTTAAATAAGGCTCGGGGCTTAAAAATAAAACTCCCCAGATAAGTCCATTCAACTATAGCGTCAACTAGTTTTGTGTTACACCATCAATTTTTAGTATTGTAATTGCTCACTTTTCTAAATGATTAATTTTTAACCTTGGATAGATGCTCTCTATAAAAAATTGTTCTCAGAAACCTTGATTTAAAAACCTGATATGGGAAAATAAATTGTAAAATAATGTATATTTGTTTAATACTTTAAAATATCATTTGACATTTAAAAATGATATGTGATTTCTGCAAAAAAACTAATTATTAATGCAATTGGAGTCATTCATAAGTCTGAAAACCTACTTGGAACTTTATACAAATAGTATATTCTTAAGATTGTTTTTACCGACATGAATTTCGAAAAATCAACTACAACAATAGCTATTAATTATGCTAACTATTATATATTAATAATCCATAAATCGTATGTCAAGAAGAGTTTGTTTTGTACTGCTGGCAAGTTTTTTATATGTATTGAATTCCTGCAAATCATCTGATAAAGATAAAAAAGAAGTCTCTATTGGATTTTCACAAAGTATAGATCATGATATTTGGAGAACATCGATGGACCATGCGATGGAGGTCGAAACTTCACTTCATCCAGAGGTCAAGCTGAGAATTTATAATGCCAATCGTAAATCAAAAAAACAGATTCGAGATATTGAAAAATTTATCGAAGACAAAGTAGATGTCATCATCGTTTCTCCTTTTGAATCAGACTCTATTATTCCGGTAATAGAAAAAGCAAATGCAAAAGGCATTCCTGTAATCATAGTGGATAGAAAAATAAATTCTTCAAATTACACGGCTTATTTGGGAGCAGATAATGTTGAAGTAGGACGAATTGCCGGGAAGCATATTGTTTCATTATCAAAAGGGCATGCAAATGTGATTGAAATTAAGGGGGCTTACACTACATCTCCTGGTTTAGAAAGAAGTCTGGGGTTTAGACAAATCGTGAACCAATATCCGGGAATTAAAGTAATTTCTTTAGAAGCGCAAAATGATGAATTGCCTAAGAATGAGTTTGTGAAAGCTTTGGATAGTTATTCTGATATTAATTATGTCTATGCCTATAATGATGTAATTGCATACCAGGCGTGGTCAGTAGCTAAGCAGAAAAAGCTGGAAAAGAAAATAAAATTTATAGGAGTTGATGGAGTTAATGGTCCAAACGGAGGGATTCAATTGGTTAAAGATGGCGTTTTAGAAGCAACCGTTTTGTATCCAACTGGTGGTAGCGAAGCTATTAAGCTTGCATTGAGGACTGTAGGGAAAGAGATTGTTCCCAAAAATAACAAGCTGAATACCATATTGATCGATTCTCTTAATGCGGATATAATGAGCAATCAATTTGATAAAATAACAATTCAACAATCTGATATTGAACAACAACAAAGTGTTATAAAAAATCAGGAAAAGAAATACTCCACTCAGAGCAATCTTCTGAAACTTTTAATTTCTTTATTTGTAATTGTGCTGAGTTTGGCGCTATACAGTATTTATTCCGGAATCACAATTCGTCGTAAGAAGAAAGAATTGGAAGAGACCAATAAAAAAGTTGTCAGTCAAAGAAATGAAATTGAAAAATTTTCTGAAGAACTAAAACAGAGTAATGAAGCAAGACTCAATTTTTTCACCGGTTTGTCTCATGAATTCAAAACGCCGTTAACGTTGATATTGAGTTCTGTAGAGTCATTGGGAAATGAATTTAAAAATAAAGGGGCTTCCGTGAATAAAGAAATTAATCTGATGTATAATAACTCCAGAAGATTACTCAGGTTAATTAATCAATTATTGGACTATAGAAAAACAGAGGATCAAAAATTTACTTTGAGAGCATCAAAAACTAATATTTTAGATTTTTCGAAAAGTATCATTGGTGATTTTGACAGGGAGGCAAAGAAAAGAAATATTGATTTTTCACTGACAACTAACAATCCGGAACTGGAAGTTTATATAGATCGAAATCTAATGGATAAAGTCTATTTTAATTTGTTGTCAAATGCCTTTAAATTCACTCCTGAAAAGGGTAAAATTTCGATTGCAATAAAAGAAAATAAAGGCAATGGTACCGTTAAAATTTACTTTAAAGATTCGGGTATAGGGATTCCGGAAAATGAGGTGAAGGAGGTTTTTAATGCTTTTTATCAAGGTTCAAATAATTACAGAAATAGTTCTGGAATAGGACTTCATTTGTCAAAAAGTTTTGTCGAGCTGCACAAAGGAAAAATAGAAATTAATTCAAAAAACGGTACAGAATTTATAATTACATTACAACTGGGAAAAGAGCATCTTGATGAAAAAAACATCATTAAAGAGCCAATTCTGGATTTTGTCCATGAGCCGGACTATCTGGATTCGGAGTTGATCCAAAGTACCGAACCCAAAAACACTGAAGACAGGTATTCGATACTGTATATAGAGGATAATAAGGAGCTTTTAGATTTTGTGTCTCATAAATTCTCATCAGAATATACTTTTTTTGCATCTGACGGTACCGATGCAATTGAACGAGCATTGGAGTTAATTCCGGATATTATTATCTGCGATTTGAATTTGCCGGAAAAGAATGGCTTTCAAATTTGTGAAATACTCAAGAAAGATTTAAGAACGTCGCATATTCCCATTATCATGCTTACCGCTTCGGATGAGCAGGAATCCTATTTAAAGGCTTTAGAAAGTGGAGTTGATATCTTTTTGACAAAACCTTTCAACTTAAAAGTACTGGCTCAATCGATAAAAGGATTGCTCTTTAACAGGGAGAAACTGCGGTTTTACTATACCAATAATATTTTAAATATTGAGGATGGTGATTTTGGTGTTTCTGAACAGGATTTTCTAAGAAAGTTAAATGATCTTATTGAAAAAAATATGGATAATTCTGCCTATACTGTTGAAGATCTTGCGCGAAATTTAACTATTTCGCGGATACAACTGTATCGAAAAGTAAAAGCGATATTGGGAATTAGTGTCAGCGATCATATTAATAATATGCGATTGGATAAATCAAAAGAGTTGCTGAAAAAGTCGGATTTAAACATTTCAGAAATTGCTTATGCAATTGGTTTCTCCTCGCCAAATTATTTTTCAACCTCCTTTAAAAATAAATTTGGGGTTACCCCTAAAGAATATAAAAGTAAAAAATAGATTTTTTCTGCCGAACCGCTTTCTTCTTAATAAGATCGTGTAACATAAGTGTAATTTAGGTAACATGAAGCAACTACAACGAAGTAGTTGCTTTTGTTTTTTATATGTAATACGTTGGTTTTCATTGTGTTATTTCATTTTTGAAGAATTTTAAAAAGCATTGTATAAAATCGTAGGATTCTTATAACAAAAACTGATTTTTAAAAATATCTTAGGAATTGAAATTTTGGATTGAATCACAATTAATTTTTTGTTTGATTTCAAATTTCATCGGCGAAAGACTTGGAGCGTTTTTCATTTCTTTTAGTCGATTCATTTTCTGAATAAAAAATTAATCTGAGATTATCGAGTTTTTTGTGTACTTAATAGATCTCGCAAACCATCAAAATATGAAACTAAACCTTACGTTCTTTTGTCTTCCGCTTTGTTTTGCATTATTTTATAATTGCAGTAAAGATGACAAACCTGGAAATCCTATAGTAGAGACAAATGCTCCAGCTTGCCAAACAGCCAATGAGTCAGACAGGGTCTATGCCACTTTCTTTAAACCAACCATAGGTTGGGTTGGTGATCCCATACCCTTTTACGAAAATGGAGTGTTCCATATTTTCTATTTGCAGGATGACAGAAATACATTGCCAATATTTCATCCCTGGCACAAAGTGACTACAACTGATTTTGCGTCATTCTCAGCCAATAGTGAAATGATCACTACCGGAACGGCTACTGATCAGGATGGAGCATTGGGGACAGGATCCGTTTTTAAATTGAATGGTGTTTATTATGCTTTCTATACCGGGCATAACGGAAATCTTGATCCTAAAGAAAAAATTATGCTTGCAAAGTCTACCGATTTAAAAAATTGGACAAAAGACCCTTCCTTTTTGTTGCAGGCTTCCTGGGGATATGATCGCAATGAATTTAGAGATCCAATCGTGATAGAAGATAAAAGTACAGGAACGTATAAAATGTTGATTGCGACACGTTCCGAGGTTGGTTTAGTGTCCGATAGTAATGTACCATGGCGCGCAGTAATCGCTCAATACAGTTCAACCAACTTAAGAGATTGGACATTGGAGAAACCATTTTATGAGGATGCAACTACCTTTATAACGGAATGCCCGGACGTATTTATTATGGGTGATTATCAATATTTAATTTATTCTAACATAGATGATCGCATGGTACACTATAAATACCGTCTGCTGGCATCTAATACCTGGACTACTCCTGTAAACAATAAGTTAGATGGGATTGCTTTCTATGCCGGAAAAACAGTTACCGATGGTATAAAACGCTATATAACCGGATGGTGTCCTACCAAAAATAAAAATAGTGACGCCGGTATTTTTGATTGGGCTGGCTCGCTGGTAACACATCGCCTTGTCCAGCATTCAAATGGAACATTAGGCATTACGATACCAGATGGTGTAAACAACAAGTTTACTATTAATGAAGCTTTAAATTCGACAATAGGTTTTGGAAGTACCAAAAATGGAGATGCCTATACATTGAATGGCAACGGGGCTGGAAAACCATTTTCAGTATTTGACAGGAAAACGGGCGCATTTAAAATTAAAGCACATATAAAAGCGACATCATCTACTCAATTTGGTTTTGAATTTGGAGCCTGTGAAACACGAAATGAAGTATTTGCCATTGTATTCGATTTAGCCAAAAATCAATTACGGTTAGATAAGGTTATAAAAAACGCCTCTTCATTAAATTTAACGCAGCTCCCACTCAATGTCCCGACCAGTAAAGAGTTTGATATTACAATCATTTCTGAAAATTCGATATGCGTTATCTACATTAATGACGAAATGGCTTTCACAAACCGTATCTATAAAATGAATCAAAATCCTTGGGCTATTTTCGCAGACAATGGGGAAGTAACTTTTTCAGATCTAAAAAGTTTTAAATAACAATGCTACATAGTAAATTCACGATAGCGTTTCCAATCTTTATTGGGGTGTTTATGTGACTAAAGCTCAGTAAAGAAATAGATTCAGTTCGTTTGTTCAGTACGTTTTTTAAAAGCGCGTTGATAAATGCGCTTGCGTTTCCTCTTTGCTTCATAAGATCAGGACCATCAAAATCTAATTTTGATGGTTTTTTTTTGTGGAAAAGGGTAGGCAATAATCGAAAAATCAGATGAAACCGGTCAGGAAGAAGGTGTTAATTACGATGGTCTTTTCATTGAAAATAGCCGTATTATGCCAGAACGGAGAGAGCGCCTTAGTGGCTTTCGGAAACCAGCGTAGCGTACACGAGGTGGTGAGAGGAGACCAAGTTAACGCTTGGCTTTGTCTTCTGCTTTTAATTACGCTGTTGCATTACAATGCTTTAGTCGTTGGATTTAATTCTTCAATATGTCAGTTCATTTTCTGGGAATAGATTTATAAAAATGCTGTAGGTTGGTGTTATTTTGTATTTCATTCCCGTAATTTCTTTTAAAACAAGGTAATGGTGTGAATTCCTTATTATATTCATTTTTTTTATCGATTATTTTTATACTTCTTCTAAAAATAAATTTAAAATTTTACTAAATGAATAAAATTGATCAAATTCATTTTTCTTTAATTGTGGAACAGCCATTATTTTTTAAAACTGGCGTAACATAATTATAAGAAGCGTAACATAATCAAACTATAACGAAATAGTTGTCGGTTTGTTTTTAAACGTAATTCCCTTAAAAACAAGCGTTTATGTGTTTATTTGTGATTCCATAGCAGTATTAAATAAGATTGTAACATCCTCAAAATACAAGCAAAACATTTGCGAATATCTTAGCAATCTAATTTAATATTTTTTGATAATGAAAAAAATTGTTGTTTGGTCTCTGATTGCTTCACTAGCAGGGTTTCTTTTTGGATTTGATACAGTTGTTATTTCAGGAGCTGACAAAAAGCTACAAGCTTTATGGAATTCCTCTGATGCTTTCCATGGAACAGTGGTCATGGGGATGGCTTTATGGGGTACTGTTTTCGGAGCAATATTTGGAGGGATACCAACTAATAAACTAGGAAGAAAGAATACATTATTATGGATAGGAATTCTATTTTTCATTTCTGCGATTGGTTCTGCTTGTGCAAACAGTCCAATTGTTTTTGCTGCCTTTAGATTTATTGGGGGTCTTGGTGTTGGAGCGTCGACAATTGCTGCACCAGCCTACATATCTGAAATTGCGCCGGCAAAAGATAGAGGTAAACTGGTTGCTTTCTATCAATTTAATATTGTTTTAGGAATTCTGGTTGCTTTTCTTTCCAATTATTTGTTAAGAAACATGGGTGAAAATTCATGGAGATGGATGATGGGCGTGCAGGCAATTCCTTCTTTTATTTATACACTTTGTATTTTTACAATTCCAAAAAGCCCAAGATGGTTGTTGTCTAAATCTAGAAATGATGAGGCTAAAAGTGTTTTGCAAAGAATGTATCCTGGTGATGATGTAGACGGATTAATTTCAGAAATTCACCTTGATAATAATTCAGTTACTGCCAATGAGAATATTTTTCTCAAAAAATACCGTACTCCTTTAATACTAGCTTTTTTTATAGCCTTTTTTAACCAGTTGTCAGGAATTAATGCCTTCTTATATTATTCGCCTAGAATTTTTCAAGAGGCAGGCTTAGGGGAAAGTACCGCTTTGTTAAGTAGTATCGGTATCGGTGTAACTAATTTAGTTTTTACCCTAATAGGTGTTTTTCTAATAGATAAACTAGGTAGAAAAGTCTTAATGTATATTGGTTCAATAGGATATATTATTTCTCTTAGTCTTGTAGCCATGGCTTTCTTCTTTCATTGGCAGGGAATGGCAGTTCCAATCTTCTTGTTCTTATTTATTGCTTCACATGCAATCGGTCAGGGAGCAGTCATTTGGGTCTTTATTTCAGAAATTTTCCCAAATCATCTTAGAGCGTCAGGGCAAGCTTTTGGAAGTACAACGCATTGGATTTTAGCGGCAATAATCCCATCTCTAATTCCATTTTTGTTTTCAACAATAGGTCCTGGAGTTGTGTTTTTGTTTTTCGCTGTAATGATGGTGTTTCAATTAGTGTTTGTCGCAGTTTTAATGCCAGAAACCAAGGGAATTTCTTTAGAAGAATTAAGTAAAAAATTAATAAAAAAACAACGTTATGAACAAAGTGTATAAAAAAAGAGGTTTAGGGGTAATCTGCTGTGTAGTGGGATTACTGACGTTATTTAGTTGTAAAGAATCTTCTCTTTTAGATAAGAAAAATTATTCGGAGGAAGAACTATATAGACCAAATTTTCATTTTTCGCCAAAAAAAGGTTGGATGAACGATCCCAATGGGCTGTTCTATTATAATGGATATTACCATCTTTTTTATCAACACTATCCGGATTCAAATGTATGGGGACCAATGCACTGGGGACATGCTGTAAGTAATGATATGATCACTTGGACCGAAAAGCCAATTGCTATTTCTCCAGATGAAAAAGGATACATTTTTTCGGGGAGTGCTGTAGTTGATTTGAAAAACACTTCTGGGTTTGGTAGTTTAAGTAATCCGCCTATCGTAGCCATGTTTACCTATCATGATCCGATAAAAGAGAAAGCAGGGACGCCAGGTGTGCAATCACAGGGAATTGCTTATTCGCTGGACGAAGGTTTGACTTGGACAAAATATGATAAAAACCCGGTGGTTAGTTTTCCAAGTATTAAAGATTTCAGAGATCCTAAAATGACTTGGGATAATATTCATCAACAATGGTTAATGGTTTTGGCAGCAGGAGATAAAACGATGTTTTATACCTCAAAAAACTTAAAAGACTGGGAATTGCATTCTGATTTTGGTAAAAATATTGGGGCTCATGGCGGTGTTTGGGAGTGTCCGGATTTTTTCCCTATGCTTGTAGATGGTTCCGATGACTATAAATGGGTGCTTTTGCAAAGTATAAACCCTGGAGGTCCTAACGGAGGCTCGGCAACGCAATATTTTGTTGGAGATTTTGATGGTAAGACATTTACCCTGGATGAATCTTTTTCTCAAGATTTGAAACAGCATAAATCACTTTGGATTGATTACGGCAGAGATAATTATGCAGGGGTTACCTGGTCAAATATATCAGAGACCGATGGTAGGAAGTTGTTTGTAGGCTGGATGTCCAATTGGCAATATGCGGATAAAGTTCCGACGGAGAAATGGAGAGGAAGCATGACACTGCCAAGAGAATTAAAACTTATAAAAACAGGAAATCATTTCAGGGTTTCTTCTCAACCAGTGAGAGAATTACAAAATTATGTTTCGAAGACCATAAAAAAAGAGGTGCTGAAAATTAAAGAGAAAAAAACCGTGTTAATTGATAAATCACTGGTTGATTTATCAAGATTAGATATTCAATTTACGTTGAAGAACCTGAAAAATGATGTCTATACTTTTTCACTTTCCAATAATGCTAATAACACCATAAATTTTGGCATCAATAAAAAAGACAAGTACTTTTTTATCGATAGAAAAAAATCGGGGGATTTGTCTTTTTCAGATGCTTTTGCAAAGGAAGTTTCTAAAGCACCATTTACCGAAGATTTTGATAAAATGGATGTCAGAGTAATTATTGATAAAACCTCAATCGAAGTATTCTACAACAACGGGCAAACAGTTATGACCGAGATATTTTTTCCTGAAAAACCAATGGAAACATTTTCAGTCACTAAAGAAAATTTCAATTTCACTATTGAAAATTTAACAATTAACCAACTTAAATTTTAACTAAACTATCTAAATTATGAAACGAAAAATCATCCTCTATTTAATTTTAATGGGTTCCTTTTTTTCACTTACGGCCCAGAACATAGGGATAAAGGGAGTGGTGACCTCTTCAGAAGACGGAATGTCACTTCCAGGAGCATCAGTTACAGTCTCCGGTACAAAAATTGGTACCACGACCGATCTGGATGGAAATTTTGCACTTAACAAACTAGACAAAGACGCTACTTTGATCATTAGTTTTACTGGTTTTACAACTCAGACAATTAAACTTAGCGGTCAAGAGTCCATACAGGTTGTTTTAAAACCGGAATCAATAAATTTAACCGAAATTGTTGTAGTAGGGTACTCGAAGGAACGAAAAGTAGACGTAACGGGAGCCGTTACGGTGGTGGATTTAAAACCGATTACCGGACAAAGTATGAGCTCTGGAAATGCGATGCAGGCTTTACAAGGTAGAGTTGCCGGATTGACCATTGAAAAATCGGGTGACCCAAGTGGAGCGAATAGCAGAATTTTAATCAGGGGAGTAAGTACGCTGGGAAATACAGATCCGTTGTATGTGATTGACGGGGTTCCTACTGTGAGACCGGAAGTATTTGCCAGTTTAAATCCAAGCGCTATAGAATCTGTTCAGGTATTGAAAGATGCTTCTGCTTCTTCTATTTATGGGTCTAGAGCTGCAAACGGTGTTATCATTGTAACAACAAAAAACGCTGCTAAAGGTGGTGCAACGAGCGTTTCTTATAGTACGAGCGTCTCTGTTCTTTCTGAGAAGAAGCAACGCTATAAAATGCTGAATGCACTGGACAGAGGAAAGGTTTTGTGGCAGGCTTCAGTTAACGATCATGCAGATCCAGCTGGAGGGTATGGCGAAATATATAATTTTGACTGGAATAAAGATTTTAATAATCCAGTGTTAAACAGCGTAACGGTTAAACCTTATGTAGGTGGTAATACCAATGTGCCGGTAGGAGATACA
>NZ_JBLVPW010000047.1:0-14651 GCF_048286715.1 Flavobacterium kochi | reverse complement strand
AAATTGAAATATTATCCGTTTACTAAAAAGTCTGTAGTACACAAACTGGAAATAAAAAAAAGTGAATCACTTATAGACAGTGGCAGTTCGGGCTAAAGACCTGCAACTTGGGTTAACTAATGCATCTTCCAGTTTTATATCATCTAAAATCAGAATGTTGTCTTTCCAAGCCGAAATTTTACCAACATCAAAATTTCTTTTGGTAACTGCTTTTGTCTTTGAATTCCAAATCAATTCTTCATTAGGTAGTAGATTTATTTCGTCATTACTTTCTTTAAGCAATACATTCACTTTCCCTTTTTCAAGAGAAACTGTTTTGTCGCTATAATTGTTATTGATGTTGAATTCTGTCCCCAATACTTTCACGTCATATGCATCTGTATGGACTATAAAAGGGGTGTTTTTACTGTGTCTCACTTTAAAGAAAGCTTCTCCAACTAACCAGACTTCTCTTTTTTTTCCAAAATCACTGAAGTAATTTACATCACTGCCTGAATTTAAAATAACGGTGCTGCTATCCGGTAAGAACACGGTTAGACGTTCTCCAACTTTAGCCGTTTTATGATTGGCATATCCCTGATTGTTGTTTTTAGTGAAATAGAACCCCAAACAAATTACTAAAAGAAACACAAGAGCAAACGCAGTTTGTTTTCTGAAAAGAAATGAAGCAGTGTTTGTAGTGGTGTCGGTTTTTTTATACTTCTCTTTAATTTGATTAAAAGATGGGGTAGGTACCTGCAAATTAGATTGGGGATAATTGACCCAGATCATTTTATAATTTTCAAAAATAGCGAGAAGTTCATCGTCTAAAGACAGTTCAATTTCAAATACAGATCGCTCTGCTTTTGACATTTCATTGACGATATACTTCACACATTTTTTTTCTTTTCTACTTACATTCAGCATAAATATTTTCCTTTGCTAATAGGAGTCAAAATAAGAGGAATACCCCCAGTTTTCAATACCATCAAATCAACACGGTATTGTTAATAAACGGTTAATTGGTTTAGGGGCTTTTATTTTGTTTGCTTTATATAATGGCTTTTTCATCATCATGAACAAGGATTTTTTAAGAATGATTCCTTATTCTAATTCCTCACTCCGAAAAGTATTGCGGTTACTTTGAAAGCAATAGAGAATAAAAAAAATCCCTAAACGTTGCTGTTTGGGATTTGCTTTGATGAAAAGGGCAAGATTTGAATTCGGGATATCAGGATTATGAATTTCAGAACAACCCTATTATTATTATATACTTTTTGTTGGTTTTGAATAATACCGGATTGCCAAATTGTATAAAGTGTGTGGAATTACACTTTTTCAAAGGAAAAAATGTTGTGTGTCGCACTTTATCCAATGTAAAAGTGTTTTGTCAGGATTGGTATTTTGGTAAAAACAGCCATTTTTTATTTTTTTAATAAAATAATAGAATTTCTGAAGGGCGTTTTTAGTGAGGGCAATGCGCTCAAGTATCTTTTTGATTTCGAAGGTTATACCTTAAAATAGGATTTCTTTTTTAAGGGTATGACCTGATAAATGTTCAAAAAACAAAAGCCGCTGATAGTAGGAATACGTGTATTAGAATTGTTTTTCGAAGAATTACACGTTGGAAAATTATATCAAATAGCGTTGGGTAAGTAATGGTATTCTTTGTGTGTGTGGTTTTAGAAAACCTAAGAATTGCCATTCGGTTTGGTTAAGACAGCAGGGGATTCAATTTTTAATAATACAATCTAAAGTCGAGTAGTTTACAAAGGGCGTAGTGTTTTTTATATAATTCTTCTACAATTTCGACAACATCATCGTGGTTTTGACATAAGCTAAAGAAAGCTTTGTCGATGGCATTACTGCTTAATTTATTGAATGCCGCTCCATATCCGGAAACTGCACGTGCTCCTGTAATATCTAAAAAGTATTGGGCTTCTTCGTCACTTAAGTCTAAGAGCTTTGTATTGGCGAAATGCAAAATTTTCCCTTTCATTTTCCCTTCAAAGAGCTCGGCTATTTCTTCTAAACTATAGTAGTAGTCATTGAGGCAAATATTGTTTCCTTCACCTTGCATTACTAAGTAGATTATTTCATAATCCTTAAAATTATGGTCGTGATAGAGCAATGCATTTAAACTTTCTTCTAAGCCTTCAATAGTATCGCAAGTTTTATATATGCTTGTAATACCTTGTTCAAAGGCTAATTGCTCTAAGTTTTTGAGAACTTCGGTAGGGGTGTCAATTTCTACATCAGGAACAGCTTCGAGGCAGAAAATAAATTTATCATAATCCATGAAATTTAGTTTATGTAGCTAATCTACAAACAAATGAATATTTTTATTGAAACAAAACTCCGTCATTACACTTCGAGGAGCATCCAAATGGCAGCTGGTCTTTAATTGCTACGAGCTTGGGAGACCTTTGCACAGCCGGACTTGGTAATTTCATTTTTACAAAATTAGGTAAGAATGAAATTCGTTGTTAGTATTTAACAGTAAATAGTTATTAACGGATTTCTGGTGCTTTTTTTAAATGAAATGATAATGCTTTTTAACCCATGGGAAAATGGAATGATTTTATACTTTAAAAATGAGTTTGTTTTTGTGAAAAAACCAAAGAATAAGGGACCAGAAAATAGCATAGCTTAATGCATACGCTAAAGACGCATCCAATGGATTGTTAAAAAAAGGCAGTATGCAAAAGTTGTAGTAGAATTCTTGAAGATTGATTTGTTCAGAAGCTATTGCTGGATTTTGAATTTTAATCGAGCTCAGGACCCTCGGGATTATTCCTGAAAAGAAGAATACAATCATGGGATTTACTCCCCAAATTAAAAAGAAGGTAGTCCATTTTTTATAGTTTGAAATATCTATGATGTAGTATAATAGGGTCAGACACAACGTGGATATACCGGCAGTATATAAGACGTAAGAGCTGGTCCAGAGCGATTTGTTTATCGGAAAGATGCTGTTCCAGATTAGGCCGGTGATTATCAGGGCAATTCCAATAATCCCAATTTTTTTGGCAATTTCAATCTTTGGAATTTTAAAGTTTAGTATTTGTCCAATACCCATTCCGCAAATTCCTGTAGCTATGGCTGGTAACGTGCTTAAAATCCCTTCCGGATCCCATGTTTTGGAATACGTCCATAAATGTCCGTGTAGAATTAAATTGTCTAACCAGGCTGCCAGGTTGGTGCCTTTTTCAAAATTTGCCGCACCAAATCCCGGAACAGGAACAAAAGCCATTAAAAGCCAGTAAATCAGTAAAATGGAAGCGGCGACCAAAAGCTGTGTTTTTTGGCTGGTTTTTAAATACAAAATAGAGGTAAAGAAGTATACAATTCCCAGTCGTTGCAGCACCCCTGGAATCCTTACATCTTGAAATGCTTCTATTTGGCTGTATGCCAAGAATAGTAGTGTTAGAAAAATTCCAAAAACCAAATACGTTTTAATTTTTAAACTAAAATTGCCTAAAAGAGCATAGGCAACTCCAAAAGTTATAATCAATCTGAGAATTAATAAAGAGATTCCTTCTAAACCAAATAATTCTATTCGGTTGAAATAATTTAAAAATAATCCTAAACAGAAAATACGTAACGATCGAACGATAATTTTATTTAAAACGGTAAAGTCAAAGTGTTTAGTCGGGTTCGCAAAAGGGATTGCTGCTCCCATAATAAAAATAAAAAATGGGAATACTAAATCGGTGGGCGTACAGCCGTTCCATTCGGCATGTTCCAAAGGGGGATAAATAGAACCCCAGCTTCCCGGGTTGTTAACAATTGTCATCAATAGAATAGTGAATCCCCTGAATACATCTAATGAAATTAAACGCTCTTTTGTCATTGGTTTGTTTTTAATAGGTTCTAATTCTTTTTAAATTTTAGCGAAATCAAGTACTCCAATAATTGCAGCCTAATACGTTTAGGAAGGTAATAATGATACGATAATTTTATTCGAAAGGCTGTTTTTTAAAAAATTACTTTTTCATTTGTTTTGGTACTTGTTAGGTACAATCCCAGAAAAGTTACCAATCCATTCACTAGTATTAATTCATTATCAAATACATAGCCCAAAAACAATGTTTTTGAATATTCATTAATTAAATACGTGAGAAAAGGAGATAGCAGGCATATCAATGGAACTAATTTATCGTTTACTTTTCTTGATTTTTGGAACAAACCAAAAGCATACAAACCTAATAATGGACCGTAAGTGTAGGAAGCAACCTTAAATATCATCCCAACTACAGAACTGTCATTTATGGAATTGAAAATGAGTATGACAATAAAAACTAATGCAGAAAAACTAAGGTGTACCAGATGTCTTTTTCGGATCACATTTTGTTTACTGCTATTTTTGATTTTATCCATACCCAAAAAATCAACACAAAAAGAAGTAGTAAGTGCTGTCAGGGCAGAATCAGTAGTTGCAAAAGTAGCCGCTATAATCCCTAACAGAAATATAGCAGCAGGGACTGTAGACAAATGATTTAATGCGATTTCAGGAAAAAGCAAGTCGGTTCTTGGTTTGTTTGTAATTAAATCAACAGGGATGGCAATTCCATTTTTATCGGCATAAATATAAAGCAAGGCACCAACACTTAAAAAGAAAATATTGATAATAACGAAGATCCCTGTAAAGGTAAACATGTTTTTTTGCGCTTCCTGAATGTTTTTACAGCTAAGATTTTTTTGCATCAGATCTTGATCAAGACCAGTCATTGCGATCGTTACAAACATGCCTCCTACTATTTGTTTTACAAAATGATATTTACTTGTCATAAAATCATCAAAGAAAAATATTTTTGAATACGAACTGTTTTTTACTTCATTAAAGGCACCAACTGCACTTAAATCTAAACTATCACAAATAAAATAGATGGTAAGAAATACCGAAGTCACCAGAAAAAAAGTTTGTAAGGTATCGGTTATTATAATCGTTTTAAGTCCGCCTCTATAGGTATAGGAGAAGATTAACAATAAAGAAATTAATACGGTTAAAGAAAACGGAATTTTATAATGGTCAAAAACAAAACGCTGCAATACAATTACCACTAAATAGAGTCTGAAGGCGGAACTTACCGTTCGGCTTACTATGAAAATGGTTGCTGCTGTTTTATAGCTGTAAATGCCCATTCTCTGTTCTATATACCCATATATAGAGGTTAAATTCATTCTGTAATAGAGTGGTAGTAATAACTTTGTAATTATTATAAATCCGAGAGCATTGCCCAGTACAAACTGAAAATATTTGAATTGTTCACCACTGGCAGCACCAACTTCTCCGGGTACGGATATAAAAGTGACTCCGGAAAGCGCAGTTCCTATCATTCCAAAAGCAACCAAATACCATTTTGAATTTTTATTGGCTTTAAAAAATGCTTCATTACTGTTGTCTTTCTTGCTGACGCGATAAGATATATAGAATAATATACCAAAATAAATGATAATAAGGATCAGGATTGCGCTTGGTGTCATTTTGTATTTTTATATAGGAGGTCTTTTTTATAAGCTGTTGGAAGTTTAACTACTAAGAATTATAGTTCTAGATTTTTATTTTCAGCGAGTAAAACCGCTCTGACGCTTTTGTGTTTCTCTAACAATTCAGAAGCTAATTTGGCATCAATCTTGAGTGCTTCCACAATCATTTCAACCCCTCTTTGCACTAATTTTTTATTAGACAATTGCATGTCAATCATTTTGTTTCCATAAATGCGACCAAGTTTAATCATAACCGATGTGGAAATCATGTTTAAGACTAATTTCTGTGATGTTCCGGATTTCATTCTGGTGCTTCCGGTAAGGAATTCCGGACCGACAATTAATTCTATCGGAAAATCTGCTTCTTTAGAAATAAGACTGTCACTGTTGCAGGATATACTTCCGGTAATGATATTATTTTCTCTGGCTTTGGTCAAACCACCAATGACATAAGGTGTGTTTCCCGAAGCGGCAATTCCTATCACAACGTCTAAACTTGAAATAGCATAGGCAGTTAAATCGATCCAAGCCTGATCAATGTCATCTTCAGCATTTTCTACCGCTTTTCTTATTGCAGCATCGCCTCCGGCTATGATGCCAATAATCCAATTGTCGGGGACTCCAAAAGTAGGAGGGCATTCTGATGCATCAAGAATACCGATTCTACCGGAAGTACCCGCTCCGATATAAAATAATCTTCCGCCAAGTTTCATTTTAGAAACTATGATTTCCACTAATTTTTCAATATTGGGAATTTGCTTTTCAATAATGGCAGCTACCTTTTTATCTTCATTGTTTATATTTAGGAGTAATTTCTGCGTACTCATTTTATCTAAATTAGAATAGAGCGATTCCTGTTCGGTATCGGGATTTATTTTTTCCATTTTATTTTTCTGAATGTTTTTAATTAATTTGGGGGACAGTCTTATTGCCTGAATATTTTTTATAAGGTAATTAATAAAGGAGATACTGCTTTCTCATTTTTTTAAATTCGGTTAGTCCTTTTTTCCAACTTCTTCTTATTTCATTTTCCGAAGTTCCGGTTTCAATTTGTTCCTGTAGCTTTTTTGTTCCTGCAAGTTTTGTGAAAAAAGAAGTAAAGAATTTAGTTTTATCTTCAGTGGTCTGGTAGGCTTCAATAAGCCATTTGAGTTCCAGTTGTTGTACTTTTGTAATTGTTGACAAATCTTTACCATAACATTCTTTGCCATTATAAAGGGGGTCTTTTGCTCCCAAATTAGGTTTTGGAGTAAAGCTATACTTGCTTTTCTGTAAAAAAGGGGAACCGTAAACTTGAAATTGTTTTTCGGTGCCACGACCTACACTGACATTGGTCCCTTCAAAAAGGCATAAACTGGCATAAAGATTTATTGATTGGTCATTAGGTAAATTTGGAGAGGGTTTCACAGGCAGGCTGTAGTCCATTTTTCTGTCATAATTAACACAGGGAATTACGGTCAGCTTGCATTTTACGGCATTTTTCAACCATTTTTCGCCATTTATCATTTTGCCATATTCGCCAATTGTCATACCATGTAATAAAGGAATCGGATGCATTCCGACAAAACTTGTGAATGCTTTCTCTAACAGTGGTCCATCAGTAGTATTTCCGTTAGGATTTGGTCTGTCCAGAATAATAAGTGGAATGTTGTTTTCGGCACAGGCTTCCATAACATAGTGTAAAGAGGATATATAGGTATAAAATCGAACACCAGTATCTTGTAAATCAAAGATCATAATGTCAATTTCTTCTAATTGAGCAGGTTTGGGTTTCTTATTGTCTCCGTAAAGAGAAATAATAGGGAGCCCTGTTTTGATGTCTTTAGTATCAGACAGGTGTTCTCCTGCATCAGCAGTACCACGAAACCCGTGTTCAGGGGCAAAAATGGTCTTAAGCGAGATGTTTTTTTCTAATAAAAAATCGACAAGATGCGTTTTGTTGGTCAAAATCCCGGTCTGATTGGTAACAATTCCAATTTTTTTATCTTTTAATAAGGGAAGATATCCTTCAAAATTATCAGCGCCTGTCTTAATTTTAGGAGTATTATTTTTTAAATTAGTGCTATTCACAACGGTCTTCAACGGGTTTGAATACGAAACAACACTGCCTATTAAAAATATAAAAAAAGCAATTTTTTTTAAAAATTGAGCCATGATAAATTAAAGTTTAGCAGTAATTAATGAGGATATTTGACAAATGTTTGCAACATTTTTTAGAAAAAAAAGAAAAAATAACCACTTTAGAAAACACTAAAGTGGTTTTTTGGAACAAAAAGGAAAATGATTTTTAGTGTTATTTATTGGTATACCAGGCCACAACCGGGATATTAACAGTTGCACTAGGCAGGCCGTTTGATAATCCTCCAACATAACCTCTACTTAAAAAAGTATATATTCTGCCTTTTCTTGGAGTCATAGTGATTTTTGCTACAATGGTAGCTGTTCCTATAGTTTTTAATTGAATCTCATAGGTTAACGCATCCAAATCTGGTACTGGAGTAATAGGTATAAACACTTCATTGCCTTGTAAATATTTTACGCCGGAA
Organism: Flavobacterium kochi; assembly: GCF_048286715.1. Classification (NCBI taxonomy): domain Bacteria; kingdom Pseudomonadati; phylum Bacteroidota; class Flavobacteriia; order Flavobacteriales; family Flavobacteriaceae; genus Flavobacterium; species Flavobacterium kochi. The sequence continues at coordinate 6,636 of NZ_JBLVPW010000047.1, read as the reverse complement.
TAGAGTACCGCATTTGAGTTCAATTCTTTAATTGATAGGTCATATCCTGTTGTTGGAGAATTGGGAATCAAATTTAAAAAACGGATGTATGCTTTTGTTGGATCTGCATCTGCGATGTTTAGATTATCCTTGACAGTATAAGCAGCATAATTTGGGGATGCACCCACAACAAAAGTAGAATAATTCATTTTTGCTTCCGTCGTTAAAGGAAATGAAAAAACTGTGGCAGTCGGAATTGTTGCTGTCGCCGGAATTTCTACTCTCAAACTTTGGCTCCCTGAAGGCAACAAAGCATAATTGTAAACAGAAGGATATTGTCCGCCATACGCTATGCCTAGAGGCAAGCCGGTTAAGGTTAAAGCTGCAGTCGTCTTAACATCATTTACAAACCAATTGACAGAAAAGTTAGTTCCATTAGGCCCAATTGCAGCATTGGTGAATTTCACTTTAGCAGCTGTTGCAGCAACAGACTCAGAATAGGGTGCAAAATCATGTTCTTCTCCGCATGAGGAAAACAATGTTACTGTTACTAGTAATAATGCAATAGTCTTACTGATTGTTATTATTTTATTTTTCATTTGAATTTTTATTAAAATTAAAATACTTAAGGTTGAGAAAACCACATTTCTATGGTATGGTAATCCGGTTTGTCAGCACCAATAGATTGTAATGCGGCAAAGTTCCAAACATATTCTGAATTGTATCTGGGACGCACTCTATAGGCAAGTTTGCCGCCATTATCAGGAAAAAGTGATGTAGGGAAAACTATTCCTTCGTAAATGGTAGTGTCATAGTGGTATTTTCTCATATCTGTCCATGTTTCCAAATATCCAAAACCAAATAAGGCTACATATTTTTGCATCATAATATGTTTTAATGTCAGATTAGCCGCTGTCGGAACAACGCTTGTATTAGCTAAAAAGGCTGTCTTTTGAGTAGTCGTTATTAAAGAAGTAATAGGGGCAACCGATGACACCACGGTATTCCTGTTTACCATATCGATACTCGCTTCAATACCTTTTTTGTAGGCATCTAAAGCCATCGCTTTGTCTCCTTTTTTGAATGCTGCTTCCGCTTTAATAAACTGTAATTCAGTATAAGTCATTAATGGGAAATCGGCTGTGTTTCTAAAAAGATATCTTCCGGGTAATGTTGTAACGGCTTGAGTCGTTCCTCCCCATAAATTTGGAATACGGGTTGCCGTAACAGTTCCGGCAGAGGTGTTAAGTGGGTTTCCTCTAAAAACACCATCTGCAGAAGCTACTAAAATGTTTGCCATACGAGGATCTATTGCTCCTGTAAATAGTGTTCCGTCCATTGCTCTTACAATAAAATCAGATTGACGGTAAAGGGATAAATTGTTACGTAGCGGGCCATAAAAATTGGCGTCAGATGAACTTGTTCCGGCAGATTTTACGTAACAGTCATCGGCAGTACTCGCTAATGCTTTATCTACATAAGCAATGACCTTGTCAGGGCTATAAGTGGCTTTGTTACTCAGGTTATTTGCATTTCTGGCCAACAGACCGTAAGCAAATTTTATCCATTTGGTTTTGTCACCGCCATAAATTAAATCCCCTTTTTGGGTATAGCTGACATCATAATTGCCATCCGTTCTTTCCATGTCCGAAATACCTTCCAATGCCAGTCGTTGTACTTCTGCATAGGCTTCCTGCTGCGTCCCGTAATCAAATGTTAATCGGGCTGTAAATACCTGATCAAATTTAATTAAGTTGCTATGATAATCTGTGGCAACCTGCCAGGTCCAGCCTTTGATAACTTTTCCCATGCCTTGTATGTCATATCTCCGTGCTTTTTCAGCTTCAGTAATTACATTAACTAAATTTAAACCAATGCTATAATACGCCATTTTCCATATTTCTCCACTCGCGTCACTTGCAGCTACATAGCCGTATCTGTCCCAACTGTCTCCAGTTGTTGCGTGAGAAAAGTATTGTGTGTATTTCCCTAAATATCTGGAATCAAATTGAATTCCAATTGCCATATTTGCCTGGATTTGGGGCAATAAATATATTGGTTCAACGGCAGTGGGGAAACTTGGATTTATGTTTACATCTGCTATTTCATCGCGATTACAAGCTGAAAGAAACAGTGTTAAAACTGCAACAACTAGGTATGTATTTATATTTTTCATATTGTTAATTTATTAAAGTCCAAATTTAAAACCTAGGTTAACTCCTCTTGCATTGGAAAGTACACCATAATCAAATCCTGTACCGCCGGCTCCGCCAGAACTGGCATTTAAACCATTTACCGCCGGGTCAGCTCCGCTGTAATTGGTGATCATAAACGCATCGGTTACGGTAAGATACATGGAGATACTTTGGAATACTTTGGTTTTTTTTAAAACGTCCGAAGGCATACGGTAGCTTAAAGTAATGTCTCTCATTCTTAGCCAATTGATGTCTTTTTCTATAAAATCAGAGGATACAATGTTGGTGTTGTAATAATCGTTTTGATAATAGGGAGTTACCTGAATGTTGTTTTGAGTAGGATTGGCAGAATTTTCTAAACCATCTCTTAAAACACCATTGATAACTAATGGTATCTCACGATCTAAAGTTCTCGTGCTAAGACCCTGCGTCCATAAATATGCTTCTGTACCGTTATAAATATCACCCCCTTTACGGATGTCTAAAAGGAAAGACAGTTTAAAGTTCTTGATTGTAAAGGTATTTTGAAGACCAATAACAAAATCTGGATTTCTGTCTCCAACGACAGGAAAAGTAGTGTCCATTAAAGGTTGTCCGGTTAATGGATTGATTAAAATAGTTCCATTATTGTTTCTTAAATAGGTATAACCCGTGAAAGTTGTCAAAGGAGAGCCAACTCTTGCGCCACCTCTTACATTACCATACATCCAGGTATCAGAAGTGTAGTATTCCGGTAAAGTGGAAGGCAGGCTTAAAAGTTCAGAATCTGTTTTTGTGAAGTTAGCCAATATGTCCCATGTAAAATTATCATTTTTGAATGGAGAGCCCGTAAGGGTGATTTCTATACCTTCATTTTGTAAAGATCCAAAGTTGTATGCTGTCAGAACAAATCCTGTTCCATAGCTTAAACGCATATTGTTTATAATAGAATTGTCTGTTTTTCGTCTGTATACTGCCACGTCTAAACCCAATCTGTCTTTTAGAAAACGTAATTCTGTACCTATCTCAGCGGAAGTATTCATTTCTGCCTTAAGATCTGGATTCGCACCGGTTACAGAATATCCAAATCCACCACCAGTTGTAGTTTTTGGTTCATATGTTGGGGAAATAGAATACGGTTTCGCATCATTGGCAACGCGCGCCCAGGAAGCTCTTATTTTTCCATAAGACAAGATGTCTTTGTCTTTTAGTGCCTTTAATTCTGTAAAAACAAAACTTAAAGAAGTGGAGGGGTAAAAGAAAGAGTTGTTGTTTCTTGGCAGGGTGGAGGAAACGTCATTTCTTCCTGTCAAAGTTAAATAAACAATTTTATCATAATCTAATGTCGCTTCTCCAAAAATACCATCAACACGTTTCCGAATAATTCTCTCCATTGATCTTTGGGTAAGCGGATCGGTATTGTTTATGGAATAGCCATTTGTCTCGTAAAATTTTTCGCCTTTTGTAGACAAAATGGTGTAGTTATCTTCTTTTCGGGCAGTACCAATACGTAGTAAACCACTGAATTTTCCGATTGTTTTTTTAGCGGTACCAAAAAATAAAAAATTATAATTTTTTGACTGGTCACTGTATTGTTCGAAATAACCTCCTGTCCCTGCAGATTGTTGCGATTCGGGATGTATTGATCTAAATCCCTGGGTGGCGTTAGCATCTATGCCAAAACGGCCTGTAAAACTTAACCATGAAAGCGGGTCATAGGTCAGCGAAGCATTTGTTATGATACGACTGTTTTTGTCATTAGCGATGTTCTTATTGATATCAAAAAATGGATTATCTACTTCAGTATCCAAAGAGCCATCTGTGATTTTACTTCTGGTTCCGTCTGGATTCAGATAATTTCTCACATCGATGTCAGCAGGATAAGCTAAAAGATTTAATAAAAAACCACCTGCGCCTTTTGAAGCCTTGTCAGTTTCAGATTTTGTATAGGCAATAGATCCTTCCGCTTTTAATTTTTCAGTTATTTTGGCAGTTCCGCTCAAAGTAACGTTTAATTTATTGTAGGCAGAGTTTGGAACAACTCCTGTTTGTTCAAGATTGGCCAAAGATAAACGGTACGTAATTGTTTCGCTTCCCGCATCAAAAATTAATGAGTTTGATTTTTTTACACCAGTTTGAAAAAAGTTGTTTACATTTTCGTACATTTTTGTATTTGGTGCGTATCTTTCACCAAAAAATCTTCGGTAATTGTTGTTCGTAATTCCAGTGGCACCTCTCTGGTAAACTTTTTGAGTTTCCGGAAATCTATAAACATCGTCAAGTCGTACATCAGTTGAATAGGTAATCGTTCCTCTTCCTTTTTTTCCTTTTTTGGTTGTGATAACTATGGCGCCGTTTCCAGCTTCAATTCCGTATAGTGCTGCAGCTTCCGGGCCTTTAAGAACTGTTATGCTTTCGATATCCTCAGGGTTGACGTCAGCCCCACGATTGGTATAATCGGCAGTCCTGTTGGCTCCATTGGAAATTAATAATCCCTGGTCCAAAGTAGTGTTGCTAATTGGCAATCCATCCACAATAAACAAAGGCTGGTTGTTACCACTCATAGAATTTACACCACGAAGTTGAATGGCTGCAGAGGCTCCCGGAGCGCCGGATGTACTTGTTACTGTTAAACCAGCAATTCTGCCTTGCAAAGCATTTACAAAATTTTCCCTCTGTGTATCGACAACATCAGAACCTTTTACACCTTGGGTTGCATAACCCAGTGACGCTTTTGGTCGGCTGATACCAAATGAAGTTGTAACGGTAACATTTTTCAAGTCCTGAATACTTTCGCCTAAAATTATGTTTAATGAAGCTCCGGTAACTTGTACATCTTTAGTTTCGAAACCTATAAAACTAAAACTTAGTATGTCGGAAGATGCTGCGGTAATTGCGAATTTTCCGTCAAAATCAGTGATACTACTTTTCGCAGTGCCCTTGATAGTCACAGATGCTCCCGGAATAGGAATTCCATCAGCTTTGTTTTTAACAGTTCCTGTAATTGTTTTTGTCTGGGCAAATGTGGTTTGAGCTAACAGAAACAACAATGAAATTAGGAATAATTTTTTCATAATTATTTGGCTTTTTTTATGGTTAGTGAGCAAATGTATTTATTTATTGCATACAAATGCGATATTGTAAGTTGTTTTTTCTTTTTATTTGCAAATAATGCACAATAGTGCATTTTTTTTTAAAAATTGAACTTTTTGTGTTTCATTTGTTAATAAGATGCAGCTATGGGCTAATGAAATGCTAATGGTCTACTTTTGAATTCAATATTTTAATATATTTGTCAACAATAATTAATTTTTTAGAAATGTTAAAAGCCGAGAGACATAAAATAATAATGAATAAGCTTATTGAAAATCAAAAAGTTAATACGATTGACCTGGCCGTCAATTTAGATGTCTCAGAGGATACTATACGAAGAGATCTTAATGAGCTAGATAAGAAAGGACTGCTTGAGAAGGTATATGGCGGGGCTTTCCCTATTGTAGATAAACCAGCCAATATCTTCGATATTGCTATTGTGAATCAGGATAAGAAAGATATTATCGGAAAAAAAGCACTGTCTTTAATCGCTGACGGACAGGTTATTATAATGAGCGGAGGGACTACAAATTTAGCTTTTGCAAAATTGATTCCTTCGGATTTAAAGGCTACCATATATACGTATAGTTTACCCATCGCGATGCAGTTGTCACAACACCCTAATGTAGAGTTGATCTTTATTGGAGGGAAAATGCAGAAAAATGCAATGGTTACAATAGGTATGGATGTGGTTCAGGTTTTGTCTAAGCTAAAAGCGGATATTTGTTTTATGGGAGTCAGCAGTATCAATGTCAGACTAGGGCTTACCGAAATGGGTTATGAGGTTTCTATTGTGAAAAAAGCTATGATGCAGGCTTCTGACAGAGTAGTTTCTATGGTTACCTCTGAAAAATTAAATACTAAAATGCCTTATGGAGTTTGTGAACTCAGTCAGTTAAATACTATTATAACTGATTTAAATCCTAAGAGTTCTATCCTTGAAGAGTACGTAAAAGCAGGTGTTCAGGTATTATAATGGTTTTTTTTAATGCAGTAGTTTGCGTTATTTGTTCTTTTTGATTAAATTAACGCATAAACTTGCGTGTTTTTTTGATTTAATTTTTACATTTGCTGTACTAACTTCTTAAATACGGAAATAATTATGAGTTCAATTCAGAATTTAACTTATGTAGCGCCTGGGAAATATGAGACAACGAGATTCGAAAAAATTCACAATGAAATTTTCAAAAATTCAGTGGAAGCTTCCAAAATTGTTGCACAGGAAATAGCGGCCTTAATTAGATCCAAACAAGCCGAAAACAAATCCTGTGTACTTGGTTTGGCCACGGGTTCCTCGCCAATTAAAGTATACGAAGAATTGGTCAGAATGCATCAGGAAGAAGGACTAAGCTTTAGTAATGTAGTGACTTTTAATCTGGATGAATATTAT
>NZ_JBLVPW010000046.1:0-17045 GCF_048286715.1 Flavobacterium kochi | reverse complement strand
TGAAAAACTCAAACATTTCATTTGAAGAATTAGGTATAACTTAAAAACAACTGAATAGATGGTTTCTCTGAAGAATTAGGCAATATATTATTGTGAAAATCAGTATGTTATATAATTTCTTATAATAAGTTAGATAGAATAGGGTGTACACTTTCACTGGAATAGGTAGTTATTAAAACTGACAGACGAGTTGTGAATTGCTTTCAAAATTGTATTTTAGCTTATAATTCCCAACCTTCTGGAATCTGACCATAAGCGGCATCGAGTTGTGAATTGCTTTCAAAATTGTATTTTAGCTTATAATTCCCAACTGGGAATCCAAACGCCATTTTCTAACATTAGTTGTGAATTGCTTTCAAAATTGTATTTTAGCTTATAATTCCCAACTGGTCTAGCCAATTTCGCCCTCACTTTCCAGTTGTGAATTGCTTTCAAAATTGTATTTTAGCTTATAATTCCCAACAATTTACATCTTATAGATAAGGCGTTGTTAGTTGTGAATTGCTTTCAAAATTGTATTTTAGCTTATAATTCCCAACACGTAAGTCTTGATGATACTGATGTACAAGGTTGTGAATTGCTTTCAAAATTGTATTTTAGCTTATAATTCCCAACGAGAAAATTATAATCCGGTTTATCCAGAAAGTTGTGAATTGCTTTCAAAATTGTATTTTAGCTTATAATTCCCAACTGTGGCTAATTTGGTAATCGGGCTGATTTGGTTGTGAATTGCTTTCAAAATTGTATTTTAGCTTATAATTCCCAACAATTAAAACGTAATCCGGCATGGCCGTAAAGTTGTGAATTGCTTTCAAAATTGTATTTTAGCTTATAATTCCCAACAAAATAGGTTTACGTCTCTTTATTGTAAGTGTTGTGAATTGCTTTCAAAATTGTATTTTAGCTTATAATTCCCAACTTCAATCGATGGATATGTCGATCTGATTAAGTTGTGAATTGCTTTCAAAATTGTATTTTAGCTTATAATTCCCAACGCATCTACTAATATTTCAATTACAAGAACTGTTGTGAATTGCTTTCAAAATTGTATTTTAGCTTATAATTCCCAACCATCTGATATCAAACTATCTCTTACACTGGGTTGTGAATTGCTTTCAAAATTGTATTTTAGCTTATAATTCCCAACTATATTTCTAGCCATGTTTCAAAGATATATGTTGTGAATTGCTTTCAAAATTGTATTTTAGCTTATAATTCCCAACAATGAACCGAAAACAGAAATATCTTTATCAGTTGTGAATTGCTTTCAAAATTGTATTTTAGCTTATAATTCCCAACAAACAATTATTATAACGCTTCTGTTTCTCAGTTGTGAATTGCTTTCAAAATTGTATTTTAGCTTATAATTCCCAACATTGATAGTAATTACCCGTAATTTTCATGTGTTGTGAATTGCTTTCAAAATTGTATTTTAGCTTATAATTCCCAACTTGCAGCAAAATTAATAAGTGTAGACGTTGTTGTGAATTGCTTTCAAAATTGTATTTTAGCTTATAATTCCCAACTTAATCAATTTTTTCATAGGTATATCCGTCGTTGTGAATTGCTTTCAAAATTGTATTTTAGCTTATAATTCCCAACACACTTTAGCGGTATTAACAGATGATTTGTGTTGTGAATTGCTTTCAAAATTGTATTTTAGCTTATAATTCCCAACCGCGTTGCTTAAATAAAATTCCCCGAACGAGTTGTGAATTGCTTTCAAAATTGTATTTTAGCTTATAATTCCCAACGGATAATAGAACACGATTAACGCCTTACGAGTTGTGAATTGCTTTCAAAATTGTATTTTAGCTTATAATTCCCAACGTTAAAAGTATTCGCTCAAGAGAAGTAGGAGTTGTGAATTGCTTTCAAAATTGTATTTTAGCTTATAATTCCCAACAAACAATTATTATAACGCTTCTGTTTCTCAGTTGTGAATTGCTTTCAAAATTGTATTTTAGCTTATAATTCCCAACCCTTTGACTAATTTCGCGTTTGCTTGCCAGTTGTGAATTGCTTTCAAAATTGTATTTTAGCTTATAATTCCCAACCAAAGCAACCCCGCCCGAAGCAACTCCTCCGTTGTGAATTGCTTTCAAAATTGTATTTTAGCTTATAATTCCCAACGAGCCTTTAGTGCCCCTTTCAAATCGACTAGTTGTGAATTGCTTTCAAAATTGTATTTTAGCTTATAATTCCCAACCTTCTGGAATTTGACCATAAGCGGCATCTAGTTGTGAATTGCTTTCAAAATTGTATTTTAGCTTATAATTCCCAACGCCTTGTTTTTATTTATCATTAACGCTTTGTTGTGAATTGCTTTCAAAATTGTATTTTAGCTTATAATTCCCAACTTCAATCGATGGATATGTCGATCTGATTAAGTTGTGAATTGCTTTCAAAATTGTATTTTAGCTTATAATTCCCAACTCTTGAAACGGTATGGAATTCCCCCTGTTCGTTGTGAATTGCTTTCAAAATTGTATTTTAGCTTATAATTCCCAACACGGAGCAATGAAAATTAGAAGAGATGTTGTTGTGAATTGCTTTCAAAATTGTATTTTAGCTTATAATTCCCAACCATTGGTGTATCATAAACATCGTGTACATAGTTGTGAATTGCTTTCAAAATTGTATTTTAGCTTATAATTCCCAACAATAATAGAAATAGCCGATGATTCAAGTAAGTTGTGAATTGCTTTCAAAATTGTATTTTAGCTTATAATTCCCAACTTCAATCGATGGATATGTCGATCTGATTAAGTTGTGAATTGCTTTCAAAATTGTATTTTAGCTTATAATTCCCAACAAATAAACATGAAAACAATGACCACAAATGTTGTGAATTGCTTTCAAAATTGTATTTTAGCTTATAATTCCCAACGGGTAAACCTAGAGAAAGTAGTTTGGAATGGTTGTGAATTGCTTTCAAAATTGTATTTTAGCTTATAATTCCCAACTCAATCCCGTAATTAAATAGCTGCTCTTTGTTGTGAATTGCTTTCAAAATTGTATTTTAGCTTATAATTCCCAACATGAAACGCTTACCGATGACGGTATGGATGGTTGTGAATTGCTTTCAAAATTGTATTTTAGCTTATAATTCCCAACTATAATAGATTTTCATGTAAGGCATCCACTGTTGTGAATTGCTTTCAAAATTGTATTTTAGCTTATAATTCCCAACTCATTTGAAATAACATTGGAACAGTTTCGTGTTGTGAATTGCTTTCAAAATTGTATTTTAGCTTATAATTCCCAACAATCGTTAAAAATAACGACAATAATAAAATGTTGTGAATTGCTTTCAAAATTGTATTTTAGCTTATAATTCCCAACTCTAGTACTGTTACATCGCTTCCTTCTGTTGTTGTGAATTGCTTTCAAAATTGTATTTTAGCTTATAATTCCCAACCAAGGGGTTAACGCAAATTGTTTCTGACATGTTGTGAATTGCTTTCAAAATTGTATTTTAGCTTATAATTCCCAACTAATAAAAGTAATATTTATTTAATTATTTAGTTGTGAATTGCTTTCAAAATTGTATTTTAGCTTATAATTCCCAACCCAAACCAACACATTAAACCCCCATACAAGTTGTGAATTGCTTTCAAAATTGTATTTTAGCTTATAATTCCCAACGAGCAGACAGAATGGGTATCGTAGACGATGGTTGTGAATTGCTTTCAAAATTGTATTTTAGCTTATAATTCCCAACTACCGATTAAAGCCGCCTCGATGCTATCAAGTTGTGAATTGCTTTCAAAATTGTATTTTAGCTTATAATTCCCAACACCTCTTCTACAAGCAGCAGCGGAAGCGGTGTTGTGAATTGCTTTCAAAATTGTATTTTAGCTTATAATTCCCAACAAAGGCACTCCATTAACTCAAGAGCAAGCAGTTGTGAATTGCTTTCAAAATTGTATTTTAGCTTATAATTCCCAACTGCTTATTTAGTCCTTTTTTATTTTGCTAGTTGTGAATTGCTTTCAAAATTGTATTTTAGCTTATAATTCCCAACTTTTTAATTCTGTATTAATGATTGTCTAAAGTTGTGAATTGCTTTCAAAATTGTATTTTAGCTTATAATTCCCAACATACCGCGATATAATCGTTTGATATGTTGGTAGTTATGGGTTTGTTTTGAAATTGAAAAGGAATGGTGTTTATCTGTTGTTGTACAGCGAGTTATACTTTTTTCTAATCCTATGACACTAAAATAGTTCCAATTGTTGCGAAGGTTTGTCCGTTTCAACGAGCTTTTTCCCATAAAAAAGTTCCATCATCCCAAATTGTTTATCAGTTATTTGCATCACACCAATTTTGCCGTGTTCTGGTAAGTTGTTTTTTATTCTTTTGGTGTGTACTTCGGCATTTTCCCTGCTGGCACAAAACCGCATATAGATTGAAAATTGAAACATAGAAAAACCATCGTCTAACAAATTCTTTCTAAAAGAAGAAGCTGTTTTACGTTCCTTACGGGTTTCGGTGGGCAAGTCAAAAAATACTAATATCCACAAACTTCTATATTGGTTTAAACGGGTGTAATGTTCGTCATACATAAACGGGGGTATAAAATTTTTCTGGATTTCCCCTCAAAGCATTCGTGTAAAGAATGTGTTGTCCGGCTCATCGCCACCATCAGGGGACTGCTTTTACCATCTATAAACACGTCAATTGTGGCAATGCTTAACAATTGTTTTTTGATGTCAATGGTTAATTCTTCATACGAATCTTCGGTTTCCATAATGTGGGATACAATCAAATCCACATACGGACGATAGGGTTCCATTATATCATCAGCAAGGCAATAGGCATTATATTTGTTGCGATGAAAGATACCTAAAGTAGGCAGCATTCCAGAACTGACAATAGCTCTTGCGGTAATGGCTCGCAAAATAGCATAGCCATAATTCAACAAATTATTGGGCGGAATCCCTTTTTGTCCTCGGGTGAAATCTTCCACAGTGATAAGGTTTTGCCAATAATAAACGGCCGCTCTCGCCTCGTGATTGAGTGCGTCACCTGAGGTGACCTCTTTTGCCCAAAGTTCCATTTTTCGCATCGGGATTCCTTTCTCTTTAAGCAATCCCGCTTGGTTCATAATTTTGGAACTGATGGTTTGTTGCCACAAATTCTTTTTGAGTGGGGCAGAAGCATTAATCTGGTTTCTAAATCGTTCCGATTGTTCCGTATGTCCGTTCAAGGGCATCAACAAACCAATAGGTAAATGTTGTTGGTCGCAATTGATTAGTGCCACATTGTTATGAGTCAGTTTTTCCAACAATCCGTTGGTAATTGTGATTTGTTGGTTTTCTAAAACGATTACGCCTATGTCTTCAATAGCCACAGTTTTGGTTTCTTGTTGCTTGTCGGGATAAGAGATGACAATTTGCTCATTTTTGGTACTCAAATATGCGGGATTACCAAAGAAAAGGGTTCGTTTTATCATAATTAATATTCTCCAAGTTGAACAATTTGACCTAAATGATTGATTCTGGCTTTGATAATTTCTTTTAGTGGAGACAAGCTTTTAATTTGTTTATAAGTTATGTTTACCAATTCTTTTTTATCCTCAACAGTTGTTTCCAAATGATGTCTAAAGACAAAGTCACGGATATTAGTATTACCATATTTTACAATTGATAATTTCTGAACTCTAAATATGTTAGGACTAATCAAATGATAATTATTAGGATTTTGTAAATCAATTTCCTGCGGGTTAAACGTTTCTGATGGAAATATAAAAAACTCATTTTGCTTCATTGTAAACAAAAACTTCCAACCGTTTGCGTGATTTTTATTGATAACAGTTAATCCTAAATTACTACGAACCACAGCATCATAAAAAGAAACCACTTCCTCTTGTAGATTTCCTTTTTCATCTTTGTAAATAGCGACGTGATGGTTGTTTCCGGTACTCACAAAATCAACGCCAATTGTTTTTCCGTCTTCGCCCAAAATTTCGTTTCCTAAATGATCTTTTTTGGAATGCAAAGCTTGTGCATTGCTAACGCCACTAATGGTTACTCTTTTTATGGCAATTCCTTTTTCTTTGTTGAGCCAAATTGGGTTTTCGTCTAGATTAGAAAAGGCTTTTTTTGCATCTCCATTATAATCATGCTGTCGTTTTTGCAGTATTCTTTTTATACCAACATCAATTACTTTTTCAATTTTCAATTCGGGACTGATATCTTTTCTAATGGCATAATCATCTTCTATCCAAACTATTTTTACTTTTTCGGGTAATGCATCTTTTTTTTCAGCATCCAAATAAATAGGATTTTTAACTAAAGCATTTTTGCCTGTAAAAGCTTTTTTCGGGTCGTTGTCATTTTCAGATAATCGAGTTAGCAAAGCTTCTCGGTATTGTTTTTTCGCAACCTTATTGATGTATTCTACCGTGAAATTAGCGTTTACTTTTTCTTCTTTAGTAGCATATTGTTGCAGTTTTCCATAAACGGTTTCTTTGTGCAATTGCCCGCGGGGAGTAAGTTGAATTTTTTGATTGATACCCCCGTTTTTTTTAGAGATGTTTTTATTCTTGGTGACTACTTTGCTTTTGGCTTTATAGGAAATTATAATACTTTCGAGTTGCTTTTTTGCCTCTTCTCTAAAGTGAGGCATAGGTTTTTTAAAACGCAATTTTCCGTTTTTATCTTTTTGTAAATATTTGGTTTCAATACCATAGATTTCAGTTCCTTTTTTATCTTCCTTATTTCGAGCATTGAGATTATTCAAATACTGAATATAAGCAGGTTTGGTGAACGCAACCGTTATGGCGTCCATTGCGTGATGACGATGGTCGTTTCTTTTTGTCCAGTTTAGAATTTTGTTTAAACGCTCTCCGTTTTTGCCTTTTTCCTCAAATGTCAAACCTAATTTATCATATTTACCCCAATTAAGTTCTTTCATTACATCCACAAGTTCCCAATCCTCTCGCAATTTGTCGGTCACGCTTCCAATAGTTGTCGTTACATTTCTGGAAACTTCTAATAGAATTTCTTTTGCTTTTTTGGCAATGTATTGTGTTTCTCTTAATTGCCGTTCAATAAAATCCTCGGGAATTTCATGGTCAGCCATTAAAAGCTTTTTGTATTTGGTGTATTTTATTTTTCCGCTTTTGAATAAGTCTTTCATACGATTTTCATATTGTGAAAATTCAAATTCATTTAATCTTTCTTCGCAATAAGAAAATGCTGTCCGGTTACTTTTTTCGATGTTAAATTGTCTTTCACAAAGCGTTTTATTAGAGAAACTATCATCAAACAATCTTGATTTTGGTATGATATGTTCAATGTCGTACTCTTTTGTAAATAATAATGAAGGTTCTATTGGTTTTCCCGTATATAAAGAAATTCCATCTGTTTCTTTCCAAAGTTTGTATCTAATAATATCATTTCGAGTTACTCTGTGTATCCCAAATTCGCTATGCAATAATTTTATAATTCTTTCGTGCTCAGTAGTTGCAGTGTTAATATCCGAAGTAGCTTTTTTTCGTTGTTCATTATTTGCTTTTAACTCACGCGCCAATTCTACCCTAATTTCATGCGGTTTTCCCATTGTCGGGTCTTCCATAATGGCATTAATCACATTAATCATTTGATTGAGAATTTTTTCTACCACTGGATTTCTTAGACTATTTTTCTTGATTAGATCTAATGTGTCTTTTAAAATTCTTTCATTATTTTGTTCTGTAGTTAATGATGATGAATGGTTGTATCCAACTAATAAACAGGCTTTATCATAAATATGTCCGTCCATCAAATGAGGCAATACTTTTTTGATAGCTTTTGCACTCAAACTTCCGTAATCTGCTTGCAGTTTTATGTTTAAAAGAAAAGGAATATGATTTTCTTTGAAACCAAATTTTTTAACTAAGATTTCTTTTAATTTTTCATCTTCTTCGGATGAATATAATAAATGCCAGAATTGATAATAGGGTTGTTTGTCAAAATCATTACCTTGAATGGTTGGGTCAAAATCTAAAATATTGGTGTTAATTTCTAAATCAGAAAAAGCAGATTTGATAATTTTTTTTATGTCTAAAGCATCTAATTTTGAAAGGTCTAATTCATCATAGCCTTCTAAAACTAAAATTTTCTCAAAAGCTTTGTAAATCTCTGCGTTAGTTCTGTTGCCTTCAATTTTTTTGAAATTAATAGAATAATTGCCTTTTTCTAATTTACATTGATTGATAATAAATTTGATAAACTGTGTATCAGTCATACTTTCTTTGAACAAAAGGTCTTGACTAATAATTTGTTTTAGTTCTTCGCCTATAGGATAAACTTCTTTGTCTTTTTTAAATTCAATATTATTGATATTCTGCCAAATTCTGAAATCTTGAAATAAAGGAGAGGATTTTGGAATCGCTTTATGTCCTTTTTCAAATTCACAAAAACTCACTAAATGTTTTTGAGATTTTAATTTTCTTTGATAGAAAATCGTAATATCTCTAACTTCTGATTTGAGTTTATCACTTAATTCAGGATGGAATTTCGCTTGTGTCTCCCAAATTTTTTCAAATTCATCCAAATAATCTTGCCGGTAAAAAACTTGATTTTTTAACTTAGAATGCACATTATTCTGAAGTTGTTTATATTGGAATTGCCCAACTGTTTCTTTATTGAAATACAATTCTTTACTTCGGTCGCTTATGGCACCAAGATAACCGCTTGACTGATTTATTTGATTATTGATTTCAGTAATGACAAATGCAATAACTTTTAAATCAAGCTCATTTACTACAGCATTGTTTCTCCATTTGTAATGCCGCAATTTTGTCTCTTCTCGGGAGCCCTTATTTTCAGCAAGTTCTATTTTTAATGTTTTATTAAAATGTTGAGAAGTTTGTGTTCTTGATTTTCCTTGAATTTCTTCAAGTAATTTATCATTTATTTTTTCAAAATGAAATTGCTTTTGAAAATGCACAATCCTTTCCAATTCCTTTTGCAAATCTGAACGATAGAAATCAGGAATATATTTTCCCCCATTTGAGAGCGAATTAAAAACCCATTGCCCAGGAGCCATATTTTTTTCAAAAAGTGTTGTAGCAATCGCCATTCCATCAATCGCCTCTCCCTCTTCGGCTGTTTTTGCTTTTCTACTACTTTTGTATCCACGCTTTTTATTCAACATTAAAAGAACTTTTACTAATTCTTCTTTAGTAATGGCTTCAGTTGCTGATTTGGCTCTTAATTTATAAGATGAAAAAGTAGTTTCTTTTCCTATTTCTGCATAAATAAAATCAGTAGGAATGAAATTTAATTTACTGAACGTTTCTAATAATGCGTCTCTTCTTTGTTTGAAACGTTGCAAACCTCTTCTTGCTCCACGTTTTAAAGTTCTATCAGCATTGATAGAAATGGTATTTCCTTTTTTGAAATCTGCTTCTTCATCTGTTGTAAGTGGAACAATGCGGACGCCCGTATTTATTATTGATGACACTTCATTTTCATTCTCTGCTTCGTTTATAAATGACCATCCAATCGATGTAGTTCCCAAATCTAAGCCTAATATTTTTTTCATGTCTAAAAAATTAATTTCTAAATTTAATAAAAATTTAGTTACAATTTTTACGGAAAACCTCAATCAAACATTAAAACTTTTGTTGTATACTTGCATTACAATTTTGAAGCAATTCACAATAAGGATTATTCCGTTGTGAAAACATTCAAAGCGGCATCTTTACAGTTGTCGCTTTTTTTATGGAATTAAATATTTAAAAAGTGAAATAAGATAATGAAAAGTGTTTTACCATCTAAAGAAATGCCACATTTGGTTTTATTGGGAGCAGGTGCTAGTTTAGCTTCATTTCCAAATGGTGATAAGAACGGAAGAAAACTTCCTTTAATGAATTCATTAGTCGAAAAATTAGATTTATATAATTATATCCCAGACAAATTTGAAGGTTTACTCACTGATTTTGAAAAATTATATAGTAATATAGCAAATGATATATCATTATCTTCTATTAAGGGTATCATTGATAAAAAAGTATATGATTATTTCTATGAAATGGATATTCCAGACAAACCTACATTATATGATTACTTGGTCTTATCTCTGAGAAAAAAGGATTTGATTGCTACTTTTAATTGGGATCCTTTATTGCTTAAAACAATTAGAAGGCATTCTAAAATAGTAAACTTACCCAATGTTGTTTTTTTACACGGAAATGTTGCTGTTGGTGTATGCAAGCATTGTAATATTAAAGGATATAAATATAACAGGATTTGTCATCGTTGTTATAAACCATATGATGATATGAAATTATTATATCCTGTTGAAAATAAAAATTATAGTTCTGACAAAATAATCAGTGATGAATGGGGGGTTTTGAGAGATTATTTCAAAATATCATTATACGTTACAATTTTTGGGTATAGTGCACCTGATTCAGATGTAGATGCTAAAAAACTAATGCTTAACGCATCGTTTAAAAATAGATCCCGTGAGTTTTATGAATTGGAAATCATAGATATAAAACCAGAAGATGAGGTTGAAGAAACTTGGTATAATTTCATTCATAGCCATCATTATTCTGTAATTAATAATTTAAAAGAAAGCTATTTGTGGCATCATCCAAGAAGAAGCACAGATGCCTTTTTCGATGCTTATTTAATGAACAGTCCTTGGGGGGGCAATCCTTTTCCTGAGTTTAATGATATATACGAAATGCATCAGTGGATTGAACCAATGCTCAAAGAAGAAAGCAAGTATATTTAGTCACTGCTTCTCAACACTTCTAAAAAAATTATTGCCTTGTTTTTTATCCCCATAAGTATCATGCAATTTATTTGATGGCTAGGAGCATTTTTTTTAGTTGAAATACAACATTTATTGGTCAGAAAGCTTCTTTAAATCCTGTAAGAAATGGTTCGTAAACAGTCCCGTATGGACCACCAAAAATTACAAACCTCCAAAGTTATTTGATTTTGGAGGTTTTTTATGGTTCTAAAAATTGAGTTCTATTTATGTAAAATCTTTAGACGCCTATGTTTACTGATAAAAATGGTTCGAATTATCTAAGGTCTATTAATAAATCTAGAAGACGATTATTTTCGGATGACCGAAAATTCTACAAAAGTGGGTATTTCTAGGCAAACTGGACAGCCCATTCCGGGGCAAAGTGAAAGCTCCGATCTCACCAAACACCTGCAGTAGCTGCTGTTATTTTTTCAGAAGTCGAAAGTAACAGATAAAGGTTTATGATCACTATAATTAGTCCAGTCATTGTAAAGTCCAACTTCTACACCAGTCAATTTTTCCATAAAGTCAGACGAAGCAAAACAGTAATCAATATGATATGGTTTATTCTCATGACGATACATAAATAAAGTTGGATGAATTTCTTCTCCTTGCAATTGCTTATGAAACTTATGATAAGTACTAAAAATATTTTTTGATTCTAATTTTTCGACAACAGTTGAATGATTTCCTTCTCTTCTTGGTTTGTCCCATATTGTATTACTATTAAAATCTCCCATAAGAATAGTTTCATTTTCAGATAGTAAAGATTCATAGTAATTTATAGCTTTCCAGATTTGAGTTATATATTGTCCATCTTTATCTTCTGGATTATTAGCCCAAATCGCAAATAATGTAAAATCAACTTTTCCGCCTGTTACAGCTATTGGCAAAATATTTTTGAAATTTGGATTATGACAATCAAGTAGCTTGAATTTATAATCGCTATAAGAAAAAACGCCAAGACCTTTGTTTTGATTTGCTCCATGCCAAAGAATATCTGTTGGCAATTTTGTTCCTAGCACAAATTTTAATTTTTCTGGATTTTCACACTCAGGAACAATCAAAATATCCGGCTTATGAACCAAAATGAATTTTGCTTTTTTTCGAAAAGCCATGTTACAATTCCAAGTTATGATTTTCATTTCCAGATCTAGTTTTAATCACAATTTCAGCACAGTTACCACCAACGTCAGTCTGTCTAATAATCTTCTTTTTAATTTTATAAATTCAGACTCTTATCTTTGAAAAACCTCAAATATGAAATTGTCATAAACTTGTTTTTAGACAGTTTGACGTTCTGGCGTTTAGCGAGTTTGGGAGTTGTGAAACCGAATGTTTTCTGCTAAAAGAAAAAACGATTTAAAACGGAAATTCCACAAAAAATCCCAATTTACCCAAACTGCTGTTGAACAGTTATTTATAATTTTATATTGTTTTTTCGTATAAATTCTGAGGTAAATTTTATATTATTTGCATAACCAATTCCAGTGCTTATATATTTATCTAATATTACAATTGTCTCTTTGGTAGCTTGAAGTGGATTAATCCCCATTAATTGCACTGTACCTTGTTGTTCGCTTTCTTTAATTGCATTTAGATAGCTTTCTAAATTTGCTGAAATCCCGCCTTCTTTTGAACTTACGATGCCAATAACTTTACCTTGCTTATTTATGAGGGCACCACCAGAATTTCCTTTATTTATTGATGACTGTATGCAGATTAGTGATTCGTCTTTCGTAAATCCTGAGATTGTACCTACGTGAGTCACAATTGTTGGGATTCCAAATGGATAACCACTAAATATTATTGGATCAGTAATACTAAAATCAATCTTTGAAGAAAGTGGTAAAATGATTTTGCTTACAATATTTTTGCTTGTTTTTAACAATGCAAAATCTTGAAGATAAGGTTCGGGTGCTTGAGGTGTAGGTATGCTTATGCATGTTAAAGGCGTTGTTTCTCCGTTTTCAGTAACTGCTTGTAAGTCCCCAAAAATTGTAAAATTTACGTTTCCATTTACTATTGAGCTTTTTGAAATTACATGAAAACACGTCAAAATAATATCATCAGAAATAAAAAATCCAGTCCCAACACTATTGCCTTCCAAACTCATAATCTTCACACAACTATTTCTTGAATTTTCGACAATTGATGGGCTAATTGCGTTTTGACCAAAGCAAAAATTTGTTATAATTGAAAGTATTCCGATAATTTTTTTCATGATGTAGTTTTTAGTTGTGCTTAACGTCCGGTGGCTTGCATCAGGTGGCGCGAATGTCACAGAGCCTTGACAAATATAAACCAAACTTTTAGTTATCAAAGTATTTTCTAAAGTATCAAAGAATTAAACCATTAATGCAAACCGTTAGTGGCCGTTTATTTTTATAATTTTCATTTCTTACTTTTAGTTTTCAAATGTTTCTCTAAAATATTAAGATAGGTCAAACCAAAAGTTGCTGAGCACAACAAAGTAGAAATTGTTGATTTATCGATATTCTTTAATTTACCTTCATGAGCTAGTTGATTTCTCAAATTTCTGAGTAAATTAAGATTCCCTCTTAAAAAATCGGGCATAGTTGGAAATTCCTCGAATGTTGTCAATAGAGGTAATAAAATATTTAGTTGATGACTGTACGTAGCTCCAGTTGATAAAAAGTCAGAAATTCTTTTTTTAGAAATAATTTTTTCAAGGTATTCTGAAATAATAGGAGTAAGTCTCGATTCTACTGAAACATTTGCAGGAATAATTGTTGAAGGGAAACTTTTTACAGAAAAAGCTTCAACAGCTTCTATCAAATTTTGCCATAATTCATTTTCTTGATTATTTTTTGTTCTACAGTTTCTCCATCCGGTTGCCCGAATAAATGGATTTTATTTGGGATAAAATGTCTTAGTGGTGTATTCCCATGCAACTCAATCATGCGCAAAAGCCATCATGCGCAAAAGTTGGGTATCAAGCAAAAAGATTAGATAATCGGAATAAGAAGAAATCTATTTAACGAGGATCGTGTTACCGACGGGCAATCGGCTCAGTTCAACACAGGTTTCATTTTTTTTGAGTTACGCGAACGACGAATCCTTGCTATTAGTAGTTATTTTTCGGCTATTAAATTTTCGATTTCGCCTTTAAGTTTTGGAAGATGATTTATGAGAACTGACCAAATATTTTCATCAGAAATATTATCATAGGCATGGATAACTTGATTCCTTAATCCAACAATCGCTTTAGCGCTAGTTATTTTAATTATATAATTATTATCGCGAGTGATAATTCTATTCATTGCCTCACCAATAATTTCTAAATCTCTTTCGACCGCTCTTTTCAACATCAAGTTATCTCGATATTTAAAAAAATCCTTTTGTTCGTTTATAAAATAACCATCAATTTCATCAATAGCCATTTTAATGTCAAATAACCATTTCAGGATTCTTTCATCCATAAATAAGCTCTTTAGATTTATTTATGGATTTTATAAGAATTGGATTTTTAAGTGTTTGTTCTTCAAGTAAATCTACTTCACGACCAAACAATTTCTTCAAATTCTCTTTTAGATTGATATAATTCTCAAAGTATTGAGATAATTCAATAGATTTAAATTTGACTAGAAAATCAATATCACTTTTGTCACTAAAATTTGAATTTAGAGCTGATCCAAAAAGATACATTTTGTCCACATTGTATGTAGAACAAAGCTTTTTTAGACCATCAATATTTCTTTCTATTAGAATCATGCTCAAATTTAGGAAAAAAGTTTTTATAACGCTCAGGTTTTTTATAATTTCTGCCAACCCAAGTCTATGAAAAAAAAATATTTTATTGCAAACAAATATATTGAAATGCTTGGATAAATCAGGAGCTTTCGTATTTTCAAGAATGCAACATATCGCAGGAATATTAAAAATACTATTTGATTGTAAGTTTCTTTAAATCTTGTATAAAATGGTTCGTAAACGGTACCGTAAGGACCACCAAAATTTACAAACCTCCAAAGTCATTTGATTTTGGAGGTTTTTTTTGGTTCGAAAATAATTACAATTTTATTTAAAAATTGATCAGTCCCTAAATTTACTTGAATTATTGATTCTAACGCCTTAAGCTCTACAAAGAAATTTCATTAGAAATAATGGATTTTTTTTATATGTTTTTTCTGTAAAATATATGTTTTGTCATGAATCTTTGATTGTTATAATTACAGAAAAACTTTTACACTAACTTTTCGAGATGTCATCAATAAACAACATTTAGCAAAAACGAAAAGGTTATAAAATTTTAAGCGGTTTTTATTGAACTATTATGTAACAAATTAAGTGAAAAACTACATATACTATGTCAGTATAGATCTTACTACGTTAATTATATTTTTATTTATAAAAAAGATCAATTAATAAGTTTGTTTTCCTAGTAAATATTAGGCTTGGATACTCAAAATTTTATAAAAAAAATAAAACCCAAAAATATGAATTTATCAGAATGGCTCGTTTTTACTTTAATCATGCAAATTATTCATGGAATATCTACTTGGAAACTTTATGTAAAAGCGGGGAGAAAGCCTGTAGAATCATTTATACCGATTTACAATTTAGTAATTTTAATGAAAATTATAAATCGCCCTCGATGGTGGGTTTTCTTACTTTTTATTCCTATTATTAATCTTATAATGATTCCTGTAGTTTGGGTAGAAACTATTAGAAGTTTTGGAAAAAACTCCAGACCGGATACTGCATTGGTTTTGCTAACGTTAGGATTCTATATTACTTTTTTAAACTATACTTCTGAAAAGCTAACATATATTGAGAATAGAGATTTACAGCCGAAAACTAAAACGGAAGATACTGTGAGTTCTTTTTTATTCGCTATTATTGTTGCTACATTGGTACATACCTACATTATACAACCATTTACGATTCCATCTTCATCATTAGAAAAGACATTGTTAATTGGAGATTATTTATTTGTAAGTAAAATTAATTTTGGGGCAAGAACCCCTATGACTGCAGTTGCATTGCCTATGGTGCATGATTCAATTCCTTTTTCAGGTGTAAAATCTTATTTATTTAATGATGATGTTACAAAAAAAAAAACATCAATATTAAGCAAGTTTCAATTACCCTATTTTAGATTCCCTTCGATTGAAACGATTAAACGCAATGAAATTGTAGTATTTAATCAACCCGCAGATACTTTATTGGATATGGATAATTTTAGACCAACAAGAAATTATTACAAACCGATTGACAAAAAAACAAATTTAGTAAAACGCTGTGTTGGAATACCCGGAGATTCTTTGGAAATTCGTGAAGGAGATATTTATATCAATGGAAAGCCAACCAAATTGCCCGAAAGTGCAAAACCCCAATATAACTTTTTTGTAAATACTCAAGGTATAAATATGGATCAAAATTCCCTTGAAAACTTGTATGGAGCTAGGGAAGGTTTGAAGAATGGAAATGGAGATTTTGCACTTACAAATAATGGAGAGTATCTATTGACATTAACAGATAAAGAAGCAGCTACGATAGCGAATAATCCAGTAGTTAAAGGAGTTAAAAAATATTTATTACCAAAGGGAGAAGATGGAGATGTATTTCCTCATGTTTCTTCTTTGGGTTGGAATATAGACAATTTTGGACCTATTTATATTCCTAAAAAAGGAAAGACTATTAAATTAGACATAAAAACACTCCCTTTCTATAAACGCATTATACAAGAATATGAAAATAATAGTTTAAAAGTTAATGGCGATGAGATTGTAATAAGTGGAAAAATAAGCACTAGTTATACTTTTAAGCAAGATTATTACTGGATGATGGGAGATAACCGTCAAAACTCTTTAGATGCAAGATTTTGGGGATATGTTCCTTTTGATCATATATTAGGCAAACCAGTATTTATTTGGTTTAGTTGGGATAAAGATGGTAGTGGTCTTAACAAAGTAAGATGGAATCGTGTTTTTTCTGTAGTAAATGGAAAGGGTGAACCTAAGTCTTATTTAATGCATTTTTTATTATTAATAGTTCTTTACACCGTAGCTAATAAAATAATAAAGAAAAAGAAAAAAGAATAAGTTCATTATATGTTTATTGGGTATTCCGGGGCAAACTGGACACCCTATTCTATCTAACTTATTATAAGGAATTATATAACATACTGATTTTCCCAATAATACATTGCCTAATTCTTCAGAGAAACCATCTATTCAGTTGTTTTTAAGTTATACCTAATTCTTCAAATGAAATGTTTGAGTTTTTCATCATTCGTTTGACGGCAGCTATGCGTTTTTGTT
>NZ_JBLVPW010000045.1:0-19756 GCF_048286715.1 Flavobacterium kochi | reverse complement strand
AAACAGTTGCAAAAAGAAAAACGCTTATAACGGATGTTTAAAATCCTGTTACAAGCGTTTTTTTATTGTCTAAAAAACGGCACTAATCAAAATAGGCGATGTTTTTCAGTGGCCTCCCAAAAGTGAACGGATTTTTTTTGTTCTTTTAAATTGCAAGTAAGGAAAACGCAAATTATGAGATCAGCTTTCCAAAGGAAATCGGGAAGAAATTCTGGTCCTGACCGAAAGATTTTCAAATGACGGGCAATTGATTTCACAAATAAAAAAATATCCAATCTGAATCAATAGTGTAGTACTAAACCAATCCTGTTTCAACCCTAAATAAAAAACTCCG
This sequence comes from Flavobacterium kochi, assembly GCF_048286715.1. Lineage (NCBI taxonomy): Bacteria > Pseudomonadati > Bacteroidota > Flavobacteriia > Flavobacteriales > Flavobacteriaceae > Flavobacterium > Flavobacterium kochi. Next base: position 19,422 of record NZ_JBLVPW010000045.1, on the reverse strand, counting down.
TTCACTGCTAAAAGTAAACGGAGTTTTTAATTTAAGGTTGAAATAATTTATTTGATGTGCACCCTTTTTTTCAAAAGCTTAAATAAAACCGGTACAGTGGTAACAAGTACAATTCCTACTATAATATATTCAATATGCTCTTTCAAATCAATTCCAAATTTATCCAAAAAGATTCCATACAGATAATGACCTGAAAAGATTAAAATAAAGGACCATAAAAAAGAACTTAAAACATTAAAGAACATAAATCTGTTTTTATCCATCGATACAATTCCTGCCACTATAGGCGCAAAAGTTCTGAAAATTGGCAGAAAGCGAGCAAATATTATGGCTTTCCCACCATACTTTTCAAAGAAATCTTTGGACTGCAATAAATATTTTTTCTTGAACCAAAAAGTATCTTCTTTTTTAAATAAATAATACCCGCTTTTCGCTCCAAACCAATAGCCCACCATGTTACCCAAAATTCCCGCAACAGCGACCAATAACGACAATAAGGTAACGTTAATAAAATCGCTTTCTATGCTAACCATATTTTGGACCAAATCTTTACTGTAAATCCCTGCTAGGAAAAGCAAACTGTCTCCCGGAAGAAAAAAACCTGCAAAAAGTCCAGTTTCAGCAAAAATTATAAATAAAACAATATATAAACCTATCTGAATTCCTGCTATGTTAAGGGTAATGTAAAACTCTGGATTGAGTAATTGTGTCCAATCGAAATTATTCATAAATATCGGTTTCTAATTTAATCTATTAGGTCGTGAAAGTAAGAATAAATAACCTTAACCACAATTTATTGTAGCATTTTAAAGTTTAATTAACGCTTTAAAAACATAATGATCACAGTTGTTACCCTTTTAATTTAATACTGTTTTTCTCAGCAAAACCTCTTTTTATCTGGGATTTTCATTTACCATAAATAAAATTTTATTTGGCAAGGAAAATATTTTAAAGCCTTTACCATTAAAAAAAGGTCCAAAACTTTTTCATTTTGGACCTCTTAATTTACAATCTTTCATATTGACAACAACTGTGAAGATTGTCATAATCTTCTTTTGTTGCTTTTATCTCGTCGGTGTCATGCCCTACTTTTGCAACCGCTTTTTTCACCGCTGAGAGTGACGTTTTTTCTTCATTCAAAATCAAACTCAACTGATGATTTTCTATGTTCCAATTGGCTGATTTAACGCCAGGAACCGAAAACGCCGCTTTTTGTATTCGTTTCTGACATTGTTCACAATTGCCATTCACTTCTGTAGTATAATGGGCATTTTTATTCTTTTTTTGCAGTTGTTCGCTGGTATTCGATTCCTGGGCCTGCACCGAAAATCCTAAGAAACTAATTAGTACTATTACAATTATATTTTTCATTTTTACTTTTTTTTATTGTCATTACTTTTTTTTTGTTGGGCTTATTTTATTTTGAATCGCAATCCCGCATAATACATTTGTCCAAAAACAGGTGCATACACAATGGAAGCATCAAAATTTGGTCCAAAAGGATTATCAGAACCAATAATAGCTTTTTTTTGTGAATAATTTCCAATATTCTCTCCGCCTGCATACATTTCAAATGCAGCAGAAAAAACTCTTGTAATCTGAACATTCATCAATGAATAAGAGGGCGAAAATTGCGGTAACCTTTCATTTATTGGATTGCTTGCCGTATTGGGTAATTGCTGTTGACCAATCCAATTGAAAGTATAATCAAATTTCCATTGCTTTCCTTGGTCTCCAACGTGGGTTTCGTATTCCAGATTACCAAAAAACCTGTGCTTCGCTTGCAATGGCTTTTGGAAATTACCTGAAATATAATCGGTTTTTACATCGTAAAATTTATAGGCGGAGCGAAAATTCAAATGCGCAACAATTTCATAGTTGAATTCCAATTGCAAACTATTGGCAACTGATTTTCCTTTCAGATCATAGAATAACACTTCTTGTGGACTATTCAACACATCAACAACAACCTGGTTCTGAAAATCCGTTCTGTAAAAATCAAACCCAACATCGGCACTTTTGCCGAAGAGCATGAATTTTTGAGCAAAACTCACTCCATAGTTCCATGCAATTTCCGGATCTAAACCGTATACTTTTCCGTTTGACGCTACAACATCAAATTGTCTTGAACTCGCAAAAAGCTGTTGATTTTCGGCAAATATATTGGCACTTCGTTTCCCTCTGCCTGCTGAAAATCGCAAAACACCTTTTTCCCAAGGATTGTAACGCAGATGCATTCGCGGTGTTAAAAAGGTCCCCAATCGATTGTGATTATCAATTCTTCCACCCAAAATAATGCTGAAATTATCTGCATTATCATACGTATATTCAAAAAAAGCACCAACTGAATTATCAATTCTGCTGTAGTCATTTATATTGACAAATTCCTGGTATTTATCATAGGTAAAATTCAAACCTGCAGCAAACTTATTCATCGTGTTATTGATAATCGAATTAAAAATCAAGTTGGAATAATAGCTGCTCTGTTTAATATTGTATTGATTCAACCCAAAATAAGACTGTTGATTATGACTGTCAAAAGCATTCTGAAAACCAATGCTCTGATACGGCATTTCTGGAAAAACATATCCCACTTTTGTAGAAACATCCAATCGTTCCGTGTTGATTTCAGAACCCCAATAATTGGTAGTCCCTTTGTCTCTGTCAGGATTAAAGGCTACTTCACCGGTTTGTTTTTCATCATTCATATACCTGAAATTGATAAAACTCACCCACCCTTTTTCGGCATTGTAATATTGGTACCGATTGAGTAAATTGATTTGTTTAGCCAATGGATTATCCAAAAAACCATCGTTATTCCTATCGGTCTTCGCCACTCTGGTATTCCCGTGTAGCAACAGACTGCTACTCCATTTATCTGATATTTTTTTATTGAAATGAGTATTCAGTTCAAAACGGGAATCCGACGAACCATAGGCATTCAGAAAAAAGGGAATGTCATTGATCGGCTTAATTAATTCGGTATTAATTTGCCCGGATATACTTTCATATCCATTGACCACACTTCCTGCCCCTTTTGTAATTTGGATGCTTTCCACCCAAGTTCCGGGTGTAAATGACAATCCATATGCTTGAGAAGCGCCACGAACTGACGGGATATTTTCTTCGGTAATCATCAGATAGGGACTGGTGAGTCCCAGCATTTTTATTTGTTTTGTTCCCGTCAAAGCATCGGAAAAACTAACATCAATCGACGGATTGGTTTCAAAACTTTCAGCCAGATTACAACAGGCAGCTTTAAGTAATTCTTTGCTCGTTATAAGCGTTGTATTGCCTGTTACCGTAAATGATTTTTGAATTCCTTTTTGCTTTTTCACAATTTTGACTTCCTTTAGTTTTTCTTGAGAAAAAACAGCATTTGAAAGCAAAACCATAACGAAAAGCGTTATTATTTTTTGCATGATAAAGATTATTAATGTTTAAAAAAAACTTCAAACCCCAAAAAGAGGTCTGACTTTAAAAACATTAAAAATCAGGCGTAGAAAATATATTGGCTGTACAGTTTGAAAAGTGGCGGCGCATGAGAATCACAGTAGTAAGCGGTATTTTCAAAGCTTTTAAAATTGGCAACTCCGGAGAAAGTAACCGAATTCCACTGCTCTTTCAAAAAGGGCAAATCTGCATTTAAGGCAAATGCTTTTATCAGTAAATTATCGGATTTTTTTTGGAAATGAACTACTTTATCTTTGCAACAACGGTCCTTTTTTGCGGCTATTTTTTCACAACATCCTTTTTCAACAGAGTTGGAAGCTTCACCGGATTTCAGGAAAAAGGGATGAATGGAGGCTATTTTATCTCCACAATAATACACATCAAAAGACAATCCCGTATTGGAAACCAATAGGAAAAAAGCAAGAAGAAAACTAATTTGCTTTTTGAATTTCATAGTACAAAATTAGTGATTTAATTGACCTCTAAAATCATTTTTTTGTTAAAAATTACAGCTCAAATTCTTGCCCCATCAAAGGAACTTTACAGTCAAAGCCATATTTTTCATGAATTTTTATCCGAAGTTCGTCCAGCGGCACATTCTCACCATGAACTAAAAATACTTTTTTAGGTTTATTTTCCAAAGCAGAAAGCCAATTCAGTAAATCCTTTTGATCGCCATGCGCTGACAATCCTTCTATTTCCAGAATTTTCGCCAGAACCTGATAATATTTGCCGTGAATTTTAATTTCGTTTGCCCCTTCCAATAATTTTCTTCCGCGTGTCCCTTCGGCCTGATAACCTACAATGATTACTGTCGTCTGAGGCAAACCGATATAATGCTCCAGATACGTCAGGACCCTGCCGCCAGTAACCATTCCGCTTGCTGCAATCACTACTTTAGGCTGTTCATCAAAAACATTTTCAATCGTTTCCTGATAATCAGAAACCATCGTGAACATTTTGCTCATCTCGGTACATTCGCGCAACGATAATTTATGCCAATTTTTATTATTGATAAAAATCTCCAACGCATTAATTCCCATTGGCGTATCAATAATATAGGGAATATTGGGAATTCGGCCTTCTTCTTTAAGTTGCCATAACAAATACATTATCATTTGGGCACGTTCCACGGCAAAACTGGGGATAATCACTGTCCCTCCCTTTTCCACGGTATTGTTGATATACATTTCCAGTTCCAGTTTGGGATCCGTATTGGGATGGAGTCGATCGCCATAGGTACTTTCAAGAAATATATAATCGCCTTTTTTGGGCTTGGTCGGCGGATACATGAGGAGGTCATTATCACGGCCGATATCCCCTGAAAAAACCAAAGTCTGATTCTCAAGCGTCACTTCAATACTACAGGCACCAATAATATGTCCTGCATTAAAAAAAACAGCCGAAATTTCCGCATCTAAAGGAATGGGTTCCCTGACTTTAATCACTCTGAAATGGGGGAAAACTTGTTGCGCCTGCGCTACCGTATAAAGCGGCTCAGCGACTTCATGCTTAGAAAATTTTCCTTCATTGGCTATTCGGGCCTCTTCTTCCTGAATTTTAGCACTGTCCAGAAGAATCAGCTTAGCTACAGCTGCAGTAGGACTCGTACAATAAATTTTGCCTTTAAAACCTTGATTGACTAATCGGGGCAACCAGCCACAGTGGTCCAAATGCCCATGGGTCAACAAAACAAAATCTATTGTTGACGGTAAAACAGGTAATGGTTCCCAATTGAGTTCCCGCAAAGGCTTAATACCCTGAAATTGTCCACAATCTATCAAAATTCGAATTCCATTGCTTTCAATTAATGTTTTAGAACCAGTTACAGTTCCTGCGCCTCCAATAAATTTAATTTTCATTTGACTTGAATTTTAAATTAAACAATCCCGAACACAACATTTTTAAAAATACCCACACAAATCCGAAGCTTCTTTTAATACATTTTTTATTCGGCTGGCACTCAATTCAATTTTTTCCAAACAATCTGAATTGTTGATGATCTCTTTCACCAAAATCACATCCAGGATTAACAATTTATCTTTTTCGGCAAGTGACAAAGTGGTCAGACAAGTTACGGGATAAAGGTAACCGGTGTCGTTTTTTGTTTTTAAATTATTATCCTCAGGGTAATTCCAACTTAATAAATTCAATCCGGAACAGTTGGCAAAATCGATAGCGTCTGTTGTAAACCTGTTATTGGTGACAATCCAGCATTTTGAAATAATTTCTTCCTTATTAAAAATGGGATGCTGATTGTCTTTTAAATCATTAAAACGAGACAATATGTACATGGGAACCTTCACATCAGACGCCGCATCCCTGCCGGCATGATATTTACACTCCACCATTGCAATAGTATCATTTTTCTTGACTATAACATCAATTTCATGCGAAACGCATTTTCCTTGTAAAGTCAGGTTTGTCAGGGTTTCATATTGCTCCGCAAAAAAGAGACGCGCTATATATTTTTCAAAGAAAAAACCTGCCGGTCCTAATAATCGGATTGCTTCTCTTAAATTATAACGTGCTGCGTGTGAATTAGCTATTCGTTTCAACATCGAAAAAGCCATTTTGTAAATATGCTTCGTAGAAATTCCTTCGTAGATTTCGCCTTGAATCGATTGCAAAATTCTTTCAACCACTTCGTTGCTGGCACCTGATTTCAACAACGATTTTTTTAATTTTTCTGCATTAAATTCAACAATATCACCGGAATGTTTTACTATTTTCATACCCTTATCGCGTTGATAATTAAATAATTAAATTCAACATTAAAGGTAAATAAAAAAGATTACTTATTTTGTTTTTGAAAATAAAATCCCGGAACGAATAACAGGACAAAAATGGGCTGGATTAAAAACCGACGAACATAAAAAAGAGCTAAATTATTATATTCTCTGCTGTAGTAAATGATATAGAAAAAAGCACCAATTAAAATCATAAAGAAAAAATAATACAAAATTAAGGCAAATTGCACCATTTGTATTTCTTTGAAAAGGATATAGATGATGCCTAATGATATCATCGTATTTAATGTATAACGGAAAAACAGCCCCAAAAACAATTGGAAGGCATTGAAATTTGGTAAGGGTAAATTCTTAAAATCACTTTTAAAATAATTCAAAAAAGGATCGTAAAACAACTGATCCTCATAGGCACGAATAAGCACTAATAGCGCAACTAAAAAAACAAATTGCACCAGTCTCATTTTATTCTTTAGTAGTTTTTGAAGCATACTTTGAAAATTTATTAACCCAAATTAACCATAAAATAAAAAGGACTCCGTAAATAAATAAAGGAAAAAGGACTCCGTGCAACAATTGCTTTTGATTCGGAAAATTAAACATTAGCACGCATAAAACCCCTATTCTTAATACATTCAACAGATAAATAAACAGGCTTCCGCCAAAAATAAAAAGTAGCGTCGGTTTTAATTTCCCTGAGAAAGCCACCACAAAGGACGCAAACAAAATGACAACACTAATTCCATTACAGCCCTCAATAATTCGGGCCATATATCTTCGGTTGTAGAACAACTTAATATGAGGATCTAATTTATTTTCTTCAACAGTCGCTCCGCTATCAAACCATTGCAATACTTGCTTTGTATTTTCACCTACCAGCCTGGTAATTGTGTCCAGTTTGTTTTCTCCAAAACTATTCAGATATTCCTGATACAAAAAAGTAAGAACAATGTAAGTCAAAAAGAAGGTCCCCAAAAAAAACAAAAAAGGTTTGTAGCGTATAAAATATTTTTTCAAAATCTATTTTTTAACAAATTTATATAATTTTAGAAACCTACTTTAAATACTTTTGCATAAATATAAATAAAAACCATGACATTTCAAGAATTACACCCAAAAGTAAGTGAAATCATATTAAACACAACCCTTTCAAGAGATGAAAAACTCCTGGCTGTTTGTCAGCTGCTCAGTGACGCTGTAGACTATTACAATTGGGTAGGATTTTATTTTGCAAATCAGGAAACTAAAACCCTGCACTTAGGCCCTTATGTCGGAGCAGCAACAGATCATACCGTAATCCCTTTTGGAAAAGGCATTTGTGGACAAGTAGCCCTTTCTAACGAAAATTTTGTTGTGCCTGACGTAGCTGCGCAGGACAATTATATAGCCTGTAGTTTTACGGTAAAATCGGAGATAGTGGTCCCTCTTTTTGTTAACGGAGAAAATATAGGACAAATTGATATTGACAGTCATGTTTTAGACCCCTTTACTAAAGATGACGAACTGTTTTTGGAGTTTGTAAATCAGGAAATTGCAAAATTATATACCATTTAATATAGTGGATATTAAATTCTTAAAGGTTAAACGAAATTTACCTTGCCTTTTTAAAAATAAAGATTATATTTGCACCCGTCTTACAATGGATGTACGACATACATAAAAATCATTAAACAAATATTGGAATGTATTTAACTAAAGAGATTAAAGAAGAAATCTTCGCTCAACACGGAGAAAAAACAAACACTGGAAAAGCAGAAGCTCAAATCGCTTTGTTCACTTTCAGAATTAGCCACTTAACGGAGCACTTGAAAAAAAATCGTCACGATTATAACACAGAGCGCTCATTAGTATTGCTAGTAGGTAAAAGAAGATCTTTGTTGGATTATTTGAAGAAAACAGAAATCAACAGATACCGTGAAATTATCAAAGTATTGAATATCAGAAAATAATCAATATAAAAGAGGTGCGAAAGTGCCTCTTTTTGTTTTTATATACAACAATAAAAAAGTTTGGTTTTTCATTGGGTTTTAGGCATTAACTACGCACAACAACAACTACAACACAACTAGAACCCATTGTTTAATCTAAGAGAATTAAAATTATGATTCCAAAAGTTTCAAAAGAAATTATCGATTTAGGAGATGGCAGAAGCATCTCAATCGAGACAGGTAAATTGGCCAAACAAGCTGATGGTTCTGTAGTAGTACAAATGGGAGATGCCATGTTGCTTGCAACAGTTGTATCTGCCAAAAAAGCAAGTCCAGGAATTGATTTCTTGCCTTTAACATTAGATTATCGCGAAAAATTTGCTGCTGCCGGACGTTTTCCAGGTGGTTTCTTTAAAAGAGAAGCAAGACCAAGCGATAGTGAAATTTTAACCATGAGATTAGTTGACCGTGTATTGCGTCCACTTTTTCCAAATGATTATCATGCTGAAACGCAAGTGATGATTCAATTGATGTCTCATGACGAAAATGTTATGCCGGATGCATTAGCAGGTTTAGCCGCTTCAGCAGCTTTATCTCTATCTGACATTCCTTTTTCAACATTGATTTCTGAAGTTCGTGTGGCCAGAGTTGACGGTAAATTTATCATCAATCCAAGTCGCACCCAATTAGAATTGTCTGATATCGACATGATGATTGGTGCTTCAAAAGATTCTATCGCAATGGTAGAAGGTGAAATGAAAGAAATTTCAGAACACGAAATGGTGGAAGCCATTAAATTTGCTCACGAAGCGATCAAAATTCAAATCGAAGCGCAAGAAAGATTAGTTGCTGCTTTTGGTAAAAAAGAAGTAAGAACGTACGAGCAAGAAAAAGAAGATACTGCAATTTACGACAAAGTAAAATCGGCATCTTACGATTTATGTTACGCTATTGCAAAAGAAGGAACAGCGAAACACGAAAGAACTGCTCAATTTGCTGAAGTAAAAGAAATTGTAAAAGCATTATTTACTGAAGAAGAATTAGCTGAAAACGGAGATTTAGTTTCTAAATACTTTTCAAAATCAAGTAAAGAAGCGGTTCGTAATGTAATCCTTGATTTAGGTTTGCGTCTTGACGGAAGAAAAACTACTGAAATCAGACCAATCTGGGCTGAAGTAGATTATTTGCCATCCGTTCACGGTTCTGCAATTTTCACAAGAGGAGAAACTCAAGCATTGGCTACAACTACTTTAGGAACTTCCAGAGAAGCAAACCAAATTGATTCTCCATCACAACAGGGTGAAGAAAAATTCTATTTACATTATAACTTCCCTCCTTTCTCTACCGGTGAAGCAAAACCTTTAAGAGGAACTTCAAGAAGAGAAGTAGGTCATGGAAACTTAGCTCAAAGAGCTTTGAAAAACATGATTCCTGCTGATTGTCCTTACACTATTCGTATCGTTTCTGAAGTACTGGAATCTAACGGTTCTTCTTCTATGGCAACGGTTTGTGCAGGAACATTATCATTAATGGATGCTGGTATCCAAATGATCAAACCCGTTTCTGGTATTGCAATGGGATTAATTTCTGATGATAAAACAGGTCGTTTTGCCGTATTGTCTGATATTCTTGGCGATGAAGATCATTTAGGAGACATGGACTTTAAAGTAACCGGAACTGCTGATGGAATTACTGCTTGTCAAATGGACATCAAAATCGAAGGACTGGCTTACAACATCATGGAAGAAGCATTAGCTCAAGCTCGTGACGGTCGTTTGCATATCCTTGGAAAAATAACAGAAACTTTGGCTACGCCAAGACCAACTGTTAAGAAATATGCTCCGAAAATTATCAAAGTAACCATTCCTGGTAACTTTATTGGTGCCTTGATTGGACCTGGTGGAAAAGTAATTCAAGAATTACAAAAATCTACAGGAACAACTATCGTAATCAACGAAGTGAACGAACAAGGTGAAGTTGAAATTCTTGGAACTGATCCTGACGGAATCGAAGCAGTTTTACGTAAAATTGACTCATTGACTTTCAAACCAGTTGTTGGCGAAGCATATGATGTGAAAGTAATTAAAATGCTTGATTTTGGAGCGGTGGTTGAATACCAGGCTGCACCAGGAAATGAAGTATTGCTTCACGTATCTGAGCTAGCTTGGGAACGTACTGAAAATGTTTCTGACGTTGTGAAAATGGGAGATGTTTTTCAAGTGAAATACTTAGGTATGGATCCAAAAACAAGAAAAGAAAAAGTGTCAAGAAAAGCACTTTTACCAAGACCTGCACGTGAGGAAAAAAGAGAGTAATCAGATCTTAGTTTACTAAAGGTTTATTTATAGAAAATCCCGTTTCATGTATTTGAAACGGGATTTTTGTCTTTAATTAAATTATTTTCAAAACTATTGTAACTTTATAGCAACTTCGTACGTATAATCATTTGTACACTTAAAATTTAGGAGACAAAAAAAAACATGAGACAACTAAAAATCACCAAGCAGGTAACCAATCGTGAAACTGCTTCATTAGACAAGTATTTACAAGAAATTGGAAAAGTTGACCTTATTACCGCTGACGAAGAGGTAGAATTAGCACAAAAGATTAAAGCGGGTGACCAGAAAGCATTAGAGAAATTGACAAAAGCCAATTTACGTTTCGTGGTTTCGGTAGCCAAACAATATCAAAATCAAGGGCTAACCCTTCCCGATTTGATTAACGAAGGAAATTTAGGATTGATAAAAGCAGCACAACGTTTTGATGAAACACGTGGTTTCAAATTCATTTCATATGCCGTTTGGTGGATTCGTCAATCTATACTACAAGCATTGGCAGAACAATCCCGTATCGTTCGTTTGCCATTGAACAAAATTGGTTCTATCAATAAAATCAACAAAATGTACGCTTTATTAGAGCAATCTAACGAGCGTCCGCCATCTGCTGAGGAAATTGCAAAAGAACTTGACATGACCGTAAATGACGTAAAAGAGAGCATGAAAAACTCTGGTCGTCACCTATCAATGGATGCCCCTCTGGTAGAAGGAGAAGATTCTAACCTTTACGATGTATTGCGTTCTGGTGAATCTCCAAATCCGGACAGAGAATTAATCCACGAATCATTGCGTACTGAAATCGAGCGTTCATTAGAAACATTGACTCCAAGAGAAGCCGATGTAGTTCGTTTATATTTTGGTCTTGGTGATCAACACCCAATGACATTAGAGGAAATTGGAGAAACTTTCGACTTAACTCGTGAGCGTGTGCGTCAAATCAAGGAAAAAGCAATCCGAAGATTGAAACACACTTCCAGAAGTAAAATATTAAAAACCTACTTAGGTTAATTCACAATATTCCCCAATTAAAATTTTTAAATTTTAAATCTTTTAATTCAAAATGAACAACAGTTTGATTGACTGTTCGTTTTTTGATTGATGATTGAAACTCCGGCTGATTACCGGAGTTTTATTTTTTTAAGTCTAAATCTATTTTAGATCCAACTACCTATTGCTGTTTCCAATCATTTGGGTCCTCTTCGAAAAACTTTGGAGTCGCGTGCAATCTTTTTATTAAAAATAAAAAAAATAAAAAGGATTTCCCTTCAATCCCTTTACCAAAAGCTTGCTGCTGCAATTAAAAAAACTTTCGTCAATTGCCGTAAAAAAAACTACTTTTGCACAAACAATACAACTACACAATGAAGAATACACTTATTGCACCATCAGTTCTTGCTGCTGATTTTGCTAATCTGCAACGCGACATCGAAATGATCAATAATAGCGAAGCCGATTGGTTTCATATTGACATTATGGATGGCGTTTTTGTACCCAACATTTCTTTTGGAATGCCCGTTCTTGAAGCTATTTCAAGACATGCTAAAAAAACAATCGATGTGCATTTAATGATTGTGGATCCGGACCGATACATCAAGACTTTTGCTGATTTAGGAGCAAACATCTTATGTGTTCACTATGAAGCATGCCCGCACCTGCACAGAACCTTGCAAGCTATTAAAGGGGAAGGCATGAAAGCCGGAGTAGCCTTAAATCCGCATACGAATATTGATCTCTTAGAAGATGTAATCAATGATATCGATTTGGTTTGTATCATGAGTGTAAATCCAGGTTTTGGCGGACAATCTTTTATAGAAAACACCTACTCCAAAGTACGAAAATTAAAAGATCTGATTACCAGAAAAGGAGCAAATACAATTATAGAAATTGACGGAGGCGTTACCAATAAAAATGCAAAACAACTTGTGGAAGCCGGAGCTGATGTGCTTGTGGCGGGAAGTTTTGTTTTTAAAGCTGAAAACCCAACCGCAACGATCGCAGAATTAAAGAAAATTACCGCACTATAAAAAACAAAAAAAGTCCCAAAAAAAATTTTTTGGGACTTTTTTATTCCTCTTCTGCAAAATATATTTAATTCCATTTCTATCTTATCGAACCTTCATGAATTTTGCTATTTCTTTATCGGAAATTTTAGGATTGGCCCCTTCATGACCCGCTACTAAAGCGCCAACTGCGCAAGCATAATTCAAAGATTTTTGCGGTGATTTCCCCCGAAGCAATCTGACTATCAACGAAGCTAAGAAAGAATCTCCCGCACCTACAGTATCAACTACTTTTATAAAATAGCCACTATTGTAATAAAATTTATCATTGTAATATAACACCGCACCAAATGCACCTTTTGTTACACAAACATGTTTTGTATTTGTCTTTTCAGCGATAAATTTAATGTTTTGCTCAAAGGAATTATAAGGCGATTCCAATTGCTGGCTTATCTCATAGAGTTCTTCATCATTAAGCTTAATGAAATCCGCTTTTAACATCAGTTCATTAAGGACGTCCGCGGTATAATACGGAGCTCTTAGATTCGCATCCAAAACTTTGTATTTTGCCTTATCCAAAAGATTATATAAAGTAGTTCTGGATATTTCGTCTCTGCAGATCAGACTTCCAAAAACAAAAGCATCTGCTTCTGAAATTATGTCCTCCATTAGTTGTGTTTGCACGATTTTATCCCAGGCAGACGGGTATAAAATATCATACGAAGCATTTCCTTTCTCATTAATCATTACATGAACGGCTCCGGTTTTATATTCTTCTCCTACCTGAATTAAGTCCGTGGCAATATCATGATTATTAATAAAATCCATAATTTCTTTTCCGTCCTGATCTGCTCCAACGCGACTGATAATAGTCGTTTGAGTACCTAAAGAGTTCATCCGAAGCGCAACATTCAACGGTGCTCCCCCAATTTTTTTATGGGTTGGAAAAAGATCCCATAAAATTTCACCAAAGCTAACGACACTTAGCATGTATTTTGTATTCATAATTATAAAATTTAAAAAAATTAAGAGCCTTAAAAAAAGCTGCCGGTCCTAAATAGGGTTTTACTTATTTAACTTCATTTATCTCCAGTAGCACACTTGTTCTTTGCAAAGTAACATTAGGATTAACACCTGCTTTCATTAAAAAATCCCCTGTAAATGCTTTATCGGAAGTAACTGTTGAAGCAACACCCGGATACAGGTTAATTTCTTTTACGGTGTATTTTTTCTTCGGATCCAATCCGTTTAATACAACAGGCCGCTCCGTTGCAGTGATATTAAATCTATTGTTCACTAAGTAGTTAAAAACGATGGCCTTACTTTTATCTGTATTTACATACATCAATGCGGCAATATCATTTTCATGAGGATTGACCAAACGAAACATATCGCCATGCCATACTATGTTTTTAAATGAGTTGTAATTTGTTATGGCTTGCTTGCAAAACAATTTATCATTCTCACTCAGTTTACCAGCAACAATGTCAAAACCCAACTTACCCATACTAGCCACATCAACTCTAAATTTCAGTGGTTGTTTTCCCCAATCAGTGACATGATTATCAATGGCAATGGAAGGAAAAAAATAAGAATAATTCCATTGTAGAAATATCCTTTCTAAAGGCTCAGTATCATCGCTTGGCCAAAATTCAGTGAAATATTTTAAAAATTCATAATCACCGCGACCACCGCCACCGGAACACAGCATCATAGGGACTTTTGGATATTTGGCACGAATTCGTTGCAGGACTTTATACAATCCTTTACTATAATCCACGTACAAATTAGACTGAGGCAATCCTTTTTTATTGAGATCAGCTGAATAGGCATTGTAAATAACGGCATTGCAATCCCATTTTATAAAAGCCAATTCAGGATTCTTTACAAATAGATTGTCCACGATTCCAAAAACAAAATCCTGCACTTCAGGATTCGACAAATCCAACACCATTTGATTTCTATAGTAAATTTCAGGCCGTTGCGGTTGTCGTATCACCCAATCCAAATGTTTTTCGTACAATTCACTTTTAGGATTTACCATTTCAGGCTCTATCCAAATACCAAATTTCACCCCCTCTTTTTTGGCTTCTTTCACCAAATAGCCCAATCCGCTTGGAAGTTTCTTTTTATTCTCCTGCCAGTCGCCAAGCCCTGCATCATCATTATTTCTTGGATATTTATTACCAAACCAACCGTCGTCCAATAAAAACATATCAACGCCTAAATCTTTCGTATCCTTAAATAAGGCTTTTATTTTATTTTCATCAAAATCGAAATAGGTGGCCTCCCAATTGTTTAATAAGGTAAGACGTTCTCCCTGACCATCCAATATCCTGTATTTTCTTGCCCAGTCGTGTAAATTTCTGCTGGCCTCCCCGGTACCATGATTTGATAACGCATAAATTAAAGAAGGTGTTTTAAATATTTCGTTCGGAGCCAGTGCATATTCTGAAGCGAACGGGTTGATCCCTGCAATTAAACGAAGATTTTTATGGGAATCGATTTCAAAATCAAGTTTGAAGTTGCTACTCCAAGCCAACTGTCCCAGTACAACAGTTCCTTCATTTTCTGAAGCCGGTTTACCAAATGACACCATAAAATTTGGCGTTTGCAAAAGCATCGCCCTTGTCCCTAGTTTGGAATCTACTGTCCTTATACCTTGCAAAAGCTTTGTTTCGATAGGCTGCATTTCTTTTAGATATTCTCCCTGAAAACTCGTCAGGTAAAAATCTTTATTGGAAAAATACAAATTAGCAGAAGCGTACTTTTGCAATAAAACAGTTTTTTTCTCCCTGTGTATTATTTCCGTCCATTGCTCGATTATATTTTCTTTTGCCCAAACTTTGTAGAACAAAGTAACCTCAAAGGGATAAATTGGATCCTTTAACAGAATACTTGTAATGGAAGTATTGCCATCAATTTTTTCTTTTTTGTGACTGATATACTTCAGTTCCAAAGAAGGATTTCCATCTGCATGTTTGACCTGAATTGCTGGTTCGGATAGATTCCAGGTACCTGCAGGCGTGTAGGATGAATTGTATATGCCCGCATTGGCTTCATCATACTTATAATTCGCAGCAACAGCTGCATACTCACTTTCATTGTCAAGGGGTTTTCCAAAATAAACGGTTCTCAGCCTGTTACTGTTATCCGTTTGCAGCAATAACACCGTATTGGAGGTCGCAATAGGAATGGTTACGGTTTGTCCCGATACCTTGCAGACGCAAATAATAAAACTAAAAAGGAAAATGATTTTTTTATTAAGACAGGACACTCGTTTTTCTTCCATAATTCTTATTTTAAAAACACTAATTTTTGTAAAAAAAATCCAATGAAACCATCATCAGAACTAAATACGCTTAGCAAAAGTATTTCATTATATTACTAAAAAAATTTAAAAAATTAAAGGCAAGTTCAAAACTTGCCTTTAACCTAATTTAAAACACTAACCCAAACAAACATTCATTAACCTTATTTTTAATATCCAGGATTTTGTTTGTATAAACCTCCTGTAAAATCAATTTCTCTTTGAGGTATTGGATAATACTCATCTCTACCCGCAGTAAAATGCGCATTGGAAAGGAAATCTTTTTTTGTTTTTTCTACACCAAGATAAGCGTTCAAAACTTGTTCCGCTTTACCCCATCTTACAAGGTCAAAAAAGCGAGGACCTTCCATTCCAAACTCCAATCGTCTTTCAAACATAAGTGCTTTCATAGCATAATCTTTTGAAGGAAAAGAAGCGTATGGGGCAATTTTATAAACATTTGAAGCTCCTGCCGCTAATGGCATTGTTGTACTGGCTGCAGCTCTTGCTCTAACCTGATTAATTATAGGCAATGCTTCAGTATATCTGTTTAATTGTATTAATGCTTCTGCTTTAAATAATAACACATCAGCATATCTTATAAAATCAACATTTTTTGAAGTACCAATGAATGGTCCATTTTTCACATAACAGGAACAATCAGGGGATTGTTGCTCTTTCATATTTCCAAAGTATCCATAAACTCCGGGATCTCTCGCCCAGCTGAATTTGTAAACCATATCACCGGTAGCTTTCAGTGTGTTTTTGTATTTAAATGGTCTTCCAGGAACTCCCACTGTATGATCAATCCTAGGGTCAACCGTAACACCTGCAGTAAGTGGTGCATTTCCATTCCCATCAACCGCGTTAAAAATATCTGCATTGTTAAAAGTATCCAATAACGGCAAACCGTTAGCATCTGTTCTAAATGCATTTACCATATTCTGGCTTGCCATATGAAAACCACAACATCCGTAAAGAGGCGTACCGTGTGGAGAATTTAACCCCGTTACAAAACTAACTCTTCCTGTATTGGTACCATCATTGATAGAAAACTGAACGGCCCAAATAGATTCTGATCCATTATCATGACCATCTAGAAAGTTATTCCCAAAGTCCGGCTCTAAACTTCCGGTTACTTTATCTGCATAATCAATAACTTCTTGTAATCTGGCGGCATTAATACTGGTAACCTGATGCGTATCATTTTGTTCGTAAGCCTGATACAATCTTAATTTTGCTAAATATCCAGCTGCTGCATTTTTATCAGCTCTTCCCACCTGATCCTGTGATTGTGGCAAATTATCAAATGCAAAACGAAAATCATCCGCAATTTTATTCCACAAATCTTCATTTGACAAATCGTTAGAAGTTTTTAGAATCTGTTCCTGACTCAACTCTTCTGTTATAAAAGGAACTTTCTTAAACAACAATTTCAACATAAAGTGAGAATGCGCTCTTAAAAAACGCAACTCCGCTTGTCTCACTTTTTTTAACGGATAATCCGCATCAGGAATTGCATTGATTACAGATAAAGCAAAATTAGCTCTTGAAATCGCTTTGTAGTGATTTGTCCAGGTTCTAGGTAACATCCAATCTCCGTAATCCGGAGTTGTTAGATTGTATTGTTCGTAACGGTCAATAACGTCAACGTCGCCTCGACCACCTCCACCTTTATAAGCATCATCTGATCGCACACTTCCATAAACCCATTGATGGGTTATTGGCCCCACCATTTCATCATTTCCAATGGCAGCATATGCTGCGTTAACAAGGGCATCCGCATTTGCAGCTGTAGCCACATTCCCGGAAGACAATACTCCGGTTGGTTCATAATCTAAAAAATCTGCGCTACATGATGCCAAAAATAGGATTGACAAGAAGCTGATAACTATTTTATTATATTTTTTCATGAGAATTAATTAAAAATTAAAGTTTACACCTAATGATAAAGTAGTAGGCACTGGTATTCTGTTAACATCTGTTCGCTCTGGATCTGATCCTATGTATCCCTTTGGAGTGAACCAAAATAAATTCTCCCCTTGTGCATAAACTCTGCATCTTGTTATGAATCCTGTTTTATTAACTAAACGATCAGAAAGAGAATATCCAATTTGCATACTTCTAATTTTAAAATAAGAATTATTTCTAAAAAGATAATCTGAAGTTTGAGAGTCATTGTGTGCCAAAGAAAGAGACGGTACATCTGTATTGGTATTGACTGGCGTCCAGGCATTAAATGTTCCTGGTCCTGCATTTTCTCTACCTTGAACAAAATTGTTCCAGTAAATATAAGGATCAACCCCAATTCTTCCCGCTACACCAGAACCAAAAACAGAAAAATCAATATTCTTATAGGCTAAACTAATATTAACACCATATTCTAATTTTGGAAGTGTTGTACCGATAAAAGTTCTGTCATCTGAATTTATAGCACCATCACCATTGATGTCAACAAATTTTATACCTCCCAATCTAGAACCTACCTGAGTCGCGTGGGAATCAATGTCTGCCTGGCTTTGGAATAATCCTTCGGTTTTAAAACCAAAAATTTCAAACTGTGAATGACCAATTATGGAGTTTGCAGCTGTCCCTGGATAGGCTGCCCTAACTTCTGCAGGTAAATCTGTAATTTTATTTTTTGTTGCTCCAAAATTTGTAGAAACATTAAAAGACAATCCATTATCTAATTTATCAGCGTATCCTAATGTAAGTTCCCAACCCTTATTTGCAGTGGAAGCTCCATTTACGAAACGTTGTTGTCCTTCTCCCACAGCAGATGCAACTGGTGGTTTAATTAAAATCCCTACTGTATTTCTTGAAAAATAATCAAATGAACCAGATAATTTATTTTCAAAAAAACCAAAATCAAGACCAACGTTAACCTCTTTGGTAGTCTCCCATTTTAGCCCTGAATTAGCTGCCTGTATGGATACAAAACCAGAAGGTAAATTCCCTGTATTATTTCCATTCAAATCATAAGCAGTTCCAACATTATAATAGATATTGAAAAAATCAGGAAAATATACATTTTGATTCGGTCCGTATCGCGCTTCATATAACCCAAAACGAGCATTATCTCCAATAGATTGATTCCCTACTTCTCCATAACCCGCACGAAATTTAAGGGTTGAGATCGCTGTAACGTCTTTTAAAAATTCTTCATTATTAATCTTCCAACCTACAGTGGCAGCTGGGAAAATTCCATATCTGTTGTCTTCTCCAAATCGTGATGAACCGTCTCTTCTTATAGTGAATGTGGCCAAATACCTGTCTGAGAACGCGTAGTTTACCTTACCAAACTGAGATAACAGTCTGCTTCCTGTAGAAAGTCCATTATTTGTTCTGATTCCTGTTGCGGCAGAAAGCGTAAAATAAGATTCTGTCTCTACTGCGAAGCCCTCAGCACGAGCATATAAGGTATTCAAATCGGTTTTGGTCGATTCTGTACCGATTACTACTCCAATTTTATGATTGGAAAGTTTCACGTTATAGCTTAACGTGTTTGAAATCGTTAAACTTGAATATTTGTTGGTATCAAAAGTCAAACTGTTTGTACTTCTGTTAACAAACCCATTGCTTACAGTTGGCTCAATGTCTTTTCTTTTGAAATCATTAAAATCCATCCCGATACTGTTTCTGAAAGTA
>NZ_JBLVPW010000044.1:0-22614 GCF_048286715.1 Flavobacterium kochi | reverse complement strand
CTATCTTTTTTAAAACCCATGGAGATTTAACTCCTAACAAAACTCCCAATCCGTCTAATTCCATGCCCTAAAATTAGGTCATTTTTTGACTTTCCACTAATTTAGGCGAAGAACCATAAATTTTTACAATACAACATTTTTATAACAATAAATCCAATTTCGAGTCGTAATCTCACACTGTATTTACAAAACAAAATTCACAATTTGCAAATAAAAAATATAACTTTCTGATAATCAAATTATAATAAATCATTAAATCTTAAAATAGCATTAGTTTATATGAATTATAAACAGTAATTTTGCACCCTATTTTAAAAATACATATGAATAAATTTGAACAATTAGGATTGAGTGAATCGTTACTGAAGGCGATTTTAGATCTAGGATTTGAAAATCCGACCGAAGTACAGGAGAAAGCGATTCCCCTATTATTGGAAAAAGACACAGATATGGTTGCGTTGGCTCAGACAGGGACAGGGAAAACGGCAGCTTTTGGTTTTCCAGTTATTCAGAAAATTGATGCCAACAACAGAAATACACAAGCATTAATTTTATCTCCAACACGCGAACTTTGTTTGCAGATTACCAACGAAATTAAAAACTACTCTAAATACGAAAAAGGTATTAATGTGGTAGCAGTTTACGGTGGAGCTAGCATAACAGAACAAGCGAGAGACATAAAGAGAGGCGCACAAATTATTGTGGCAACTCCAGGAAGAATGCAAGACATGATTAATAGAGGTTTGGTAAACATATCTCAAATCAACTACTGTATTCTTGACGAAGCTGACGAAATGTTGAACATGGGTTTCTACGAAGACATCGTAAACATCCTTTCTACTACGCCAGACGAAAAAAACACATGGTTATTCTCTGCAACAATGCCTGCTGAAGTAGCACGTATTGGAAAACAATTCATGACTGATCCAATTGAAATTACAGTTGGAGCTAAAAATTCAGGTTCTGCTACAGTTTCTCACGAATTTTATCTTGTAAATGCACGTGACCGTTACGAAGCTTTGAAACGTTTAGCCGATGCTAATCCAGACATTTTCTCAGTAGTTTTTTGTCGTACCAAAAGAGACACACAAGCTGTTGCCGAAAAACTTGTTGAAGATGGATATAGTGCTGCCGCATTGCACGGAGATTTATCTCAAGCGCAACGTGATGGCGTAATGAAATCTTTTAGAGGAAGACAAATCCAAATGCTTGTAGCTACTGATGTTGCTGCACGTGGAATTGACGTTGATAGCATTACTCACGTAGTGAATTATCAATTACCTGACGAAATCGAAACATACAATCACCGTTCAGGTCGTACGGGTCGTGCTGGAAAATTAGGAACTTCTATTGTAATCGTTACTAAAAGCGAATTGCGTAAGATTTCTTCAATTGAAAGAATCATCAAACAAAAATTCGAAGAAAAAACAATCCCTTCTGGAATTGAAATCTGTGAAATCCAATTATTACACCTAGCTAATAAAATTAAAGACACAGAAGTTGATCACGAAATTGACAACTATCTTCCTGCAATTAACAGCGTACTTGAAGGTTTATCGAAAGAAGAATTAATCAAGAAAATGGTATCGGTAGAATTTAACCGTTTTATCAATTATTACAAGAAAACCAGAGATATCTCTAATCAATCTTCAGTTTCTGAAAGACGTGATCGTGATGACAGAGACGGTGCTCCAAGAGAGAATAACAATGGTGGTGCAACAAGATATTTCGTGAACATAGGTTCTAGAGACAACTTTGATTGGATGTCATTGAAAGACTACTTGAAAGAAACATTGGACTTAGGTCGCGATGACGTTTTTAAAGTAGATGTAAAAGAAGGTTTCTCTTTCTTTAACACTGATCCGGAACATACTGATAAAGTAATGGAAGTATTGAACAACGTACAATTAGAAGGACGTAGAATCAATGTTGAAATTTCTAAAAATGATGGTGGCGGAAGACGTGATCATAACGGAAGAAGTTCTGGCGGAAGTTTTGGTGGCGGAAGAAGTTCTGCTCCAAGAAGAGAAGGTAGTTTTGCTCCAAGAAGAGAAGGTTCAGGCGGTGGATTTAGAAGCGATAGAAATTCAGCTCCTAGAGAAGGTGGATTTGGCGGAAGAAGCGATTCTAGAAGCGCTGCTCCAAGAAGAGAAGGTGGATTTTCATCAGACAGACCTAGAACTGAAGGTTCATCTGATAGAGCACCGAGACGTTCTGAAAGCTTTGGTGATTCACCAAGACCAAGAAGACCAAGAAGAGACTAACATTTAGTTAATTTTCTTATAATTATAGAGAGAAACTACAAAATATTTAATCCTCTTTTATTACTTTTAAAGTTTTAAATGAGTTTATGAAATATTTTGTAGTTTTCTTTTTTTTAGTACTATCTGCAACCGCTTTCGCGCAAGTCACAGAACCTTCCCAAAAAGTCAATGGTATTATTATCAACAACAGCACTAAGCTGCCTTTGTCAAATGTAAACATCATCAATATCAATAAAGTAAGAGGTGCAACTACCGATTCGAGAGGATATTTCGAAATTGATGTTCAGCCAAACGACACTTTACATCTTACTATTTTAGGCTTTCAATCTTTAAGAGTCCGAGTTACAAATGACTGGATAAAGAACAAAAGCACCAAAATTCAACTTACCGAAAAAGCAATTGCGCTTGAAGAAGTAATCATCAGACCCTTTAATTTAACAGGATATCTTGAAGTTGATTCAAAATTAATCCCAACAAAAGAAAACTTTCGTTACAGCATTTCGGGATTAACACAAGGTTATGAAGCGGGTGAATATTCTCCAAATGCCTTTGGCAGAGTTCTTGGTTCTATTTTCAATCCAGCGGATATGCTTTATAATTTCTTTGGTAAAAACCCAAAAGAGCTTAAAAAACTAAAAGAAATGAAAAAGGATGATACCGTTCGAAACCTACTCGAATCTAAATTCGACAGAGAAACAATATCTGTACTTCTTGGAGTGGATAAAAATGAATTGTCCGAAATTTTGCAGCGTTGTAATTATTCGGAAGCTTTTATACAAACAGCAAATGATTTACAAATTATGGACGCCATAAGTGGCTGTTATGAGGAATATAAGATTCTGAAGAAAAAATAATACAACAGTATACTATATAGTATACTATCATTTTTAAGCTAAAGATAATTTCAATCCTCAATTCAAGCAGTTGGGGATTTTCATTTTAAAATATCTGAATTTGAGTTTTATCCTAAATTTTATTAATCCAACAAACAAAATAGATGTCTGATATACCTTTCCAAGCCATCAATTGGGACAAAATAGAAAGAACAGCATATAAAGGCGAAACGGGAACCGCCTATTGGCTAACTTTGCAATTAGCAGGTCTTCGAATTCGGAAAGTTATTTATTCTGAAGGTTATTTAGCAGATCATTGGTGCCAAAAAGGACATATTGTACACTGTCTCGAAGGCAATTTCGTAAGCGAAATGGAGAATGGAGAACAAATAAATCTATCTAAAGGAATGACTATGTTGTTTCAGATGATTTAAGCTCTCATCGCTCTATCGCAGCTAATGGAGTTGAATTATTAATCATCGACGGGGATTTTTTAAAATAATATTTAAAACGAAACAAAATATTATATACATTTACTTACATCAAAATTAAAAACAAAATCTAAATACCTCTATCATGGCAAAAAGTCAAGACGCTAAGAAGACCGTAAAAAAAGAACCTCTAAAAACGGCAAAAGAAAAGAAAGAAGAAAAAAGAGATAAGAAAAACAGTCCAAAAAGAGACTAATTCTTTTTATAAAAAAACAAACCCTCGTTTATTGCTAAACGAGGGTTTGTTTTTTTTGAAATTCAAGATCATTTCACTGGAATATTGGCTAAAATTTCCAATACGAATTTCCAAAATTTCTGAGAAGAGGAAATACTAGCTCTTTCATCAGGAGAGTGCGCACCGTGAATCGTTGGTCCAAAAGAAATCATATCCATGTCAGGATAATTAGTTCCGAGAATTCCACATTCCAGTCCTGCGTGACAAGCCACAACTTTTGGCTTCTCATTATTTTGCTTCTCGTAAATAGCAACCAGAATATCTAGAATTTCCGAATTTACATTGGGAGTCCAACCTGGATAAGAACCTGAAAGTTCAACTTCACAACCTACTAATTCAAAAGCGGAACGCAAAGAATTGGCCAAATCATATTTAGACGTTTCTACAGAAGAACGGGTCAAACATGCTATTGAAATTTCACCATCTTTGATAATTACCCTAGCGATATTATTAGAAGTCTCTACCAGATTTTCCATATCGGCACTCATTCGGTAAACACCGTTGTGTGCTGCATAAATTGCTCTTATAATTCCCTCCTGAACACCTAAATCCATTACTTTTTTGGGCAAATCGCATTTGACAATCTCAATTTTTAAGCTGGGTTCAGTAGTTTTAAATTCGTTTTTGATATCGTTGATGATTTCCTGCATATCAAAAATATAAGCTTCATCAAACATTTCAGAAATAATTACTTTAGCAACACTTTCTCTAGGAATAGCGTTACGTAAACTTCCTCCGTTAATTTCCGCTACTTGCAAACCGAAATTTTCAAAAGCATCAAATAACAAACGGTTCATTATTTTATTGGCATTTCCCAAACCTTTATGGATATCCATTCCCGAATGCCCTCCATTCAATCCTTTTACAGTAATAATATGTCCAACAGAACCTTCAGGGACTTCCTCTTCGTGATAACTTCTCGTAGCCGTTACATCGATTCCTCCAGCACAACCAATGTCGATCTCATCATCTTCTTCAGTATCTAAATTCAAAAGTATCTGACCTTTAAGAATGCCTCCTTTTAAGTTCAAAGCTCCAGTCATTCCAGTTTCTTCGTCAACTGTAAACAAAGCTTCAATAGCAGGGTGTGGAATGTCTTTGCTTTCCAAAATTGCCATAATAGCGGCAACTCCAAGACCGTTATCAGCACCAAGAGTTGTTCCTCTTGCACGAACCCAGTCTCCATCCACATACATGTCTATCCCTTGCGTATCAAAATCAAAAACAGTATCAGCATTTTTTTGATGCACCATATCCAAATGGCCCTGAAGCACAATCGCCTTCCGATTTTCCATTCCTGGAGTAGCAGATTTGCGTATAATTACATTCCGTATTTCATCTTCAAAAGTTTCTAATCCCTGACTGTTTCCGAAATTTTTCATAAACTCAATCACTCGTTCTTCTTTTTTAGAAGGACGAGGTACCGCGTTCAAATCAGCAAACTTATTCCAAAGTGCTTTGGGTTCCAGATTTCTTATTTCTTGGCTCATTTATTTTTGTTTGAGGTTTAACATTTACAAGTCCCAAAGTTACAAAGTTTAAATTCTTTTAGATACTAATTGATATTGTAATTATCTTTACATTTTCAAAATTCATCCAGTGAAACCAAAATGTTTTCTATTATTCTTTCTTTTTATCCAAATAATCGTCCTGCAGATTATTCCTTTTTTTCCGGAATATGTGGAGCACTTTTACAGTAATGGTTTGTATCCAATTATTGCTAAATTTTCGAGAATTATTTTTGGCACAATTCCTTTTTCTGTGGGTGATTTCATCTATTTTATTGTAATTTCCCTTATTTTAGTCTGGTTTTGGAATAAAAGAAAATCCTGGAAATTAGAATGGAAAAACAACCTGCTGGCTATTTTAAGTTTTGTTTCCGTTTTTTATTTTTTGTTCCATATTCTTTGGGCTTTTAATTATCACCGCCAACCACTTTTTGAGAAAATGGCAATTAAAAAAGAGTATTCTGATGCGGATTTATTAGCTTTTACCAAAAAATTAATCACTAAAACCAATGCTGTTCAAGGTCAGATCACAAAAAATGACAATGCAAAAGTGGCATTTCCTTACTCTCAAGAGCAGGTTTTTGAAATGAATTTGAATGGTTATAAAAACTTATCCGATCAATACTCCTATTTCACTTATAATTATTTAAGCACAAAAAAATCGATTCTCAGTTTACCTTTGGCTTACATGGGTTTTGGTGGCTATTTGAATCCGTTCACCAATGAAGCACAAGTAAATTATCTTGGACCGATGTATAGTTTTCCAATGACAACCAATCACGAAATGGCGCATCAAATGGGATATGCCAGTGAAAGTGAATGTAATTTTATTGGATTTTTAGCTTCAGTAAAAAATGATAATTTATACGTCCAATATTCGGGATATAGTACGGCTTTACGCTATTGCTTAAACAATTGGCAAGTTAGGGATGAAAACATATTCAAACAACTACTTAAAACTGTTCATCCGGGAATTTTGAAAAACTACAAAGAAAGTGACAATTTCTGGAAAAAATACCAAACACCGGTTGAAACGGGTTTTCATGTTTTTTACGACAATTTTCTCAAATTAAATCAGCAAAAAGATGGTATGGAAGGATATAGTAAATTTGTAAATTTGATGGTGAATTATTATAAAAAAGACAACAGGCTATAAACACAAACCGCTTATAGCCAATTTCTTTTTCTTATTCTACGTTTTTGCTTGAACTCGAATTTTATATTTTTTCAAGCAATAATCCTGTAGCTGTCAATCCTGGTCCAAATGCCATGGCAACAACTTTTGTTCCTGATTTTATATTGGGATCATTTATAATTTCGTTAAAAATATGTGGAATCGTTGCCGAAGACATATTTCCCAGACGGCGTAGTACTTCGTAAGACCAAATAGCCTGGTCTTTAGACAATCCAATTGCATCGATAACATAATCTATGATTTTTGGCCCGCCGGGATGTATTGCAAAATGCATGTTGGATTTCTGTTCTTCAAGATCTATGTCTCCTTTATTGCAAAGTGTAGTTAAAAAAGGTTTGATATTTTTACGAATAAAAACGGGAACTCGTTTGGAGAGCGTCATTAAAAAATTATATTCACCTAAATCCCAAGACATATCCTCTAATGAATCTGGAATAATTACCTCGTGAGCCGCTATAATTCGCAGTCCTTTTTTCTCCGGGAAAGAATCATCTTGCATAAACGATTCCTCGTCAAATAAAGAATATCCTATGAATCCATCTGCAAAAAGAGAGCAAATCATGGTATTTGAATTGGAAAACTCAACCAGGTTTAAATGGGCTGACAATAATTCCGTGTGAACGACATCTACCCTACCCTTAGTTGGACTGCTGCACAGCAAACTTCTGCCTGTACGAATTGCTGGAAAAGCACCGTAACATCCCATATGATAGGAATGGGTAACCTGAACCGTTCCCCAATCTCTTTCTATTACGGCTTCCTGCGCAACACTGGGAGAGGAATAGCCGGAACAGGTAACATGAATCAGATTTTCCGGGCTTGAAACCGTTTTTGAATAAAATTCATCAAAAACATATCCCATTTTTCTTTTAAACCATTCCATTCGAACCTCTATTTTAGGACCGTAAAGATTTCCCGACTTCACTTCAAAACCGGCAGGAAAATGGTATTCAGAAGGTAAAGTAATATCCATTTCATTTTCAATAAAATTCTCTACGTCTTCAAAAATTAGAATTTGTCTGCTGTTTATGCTCTCCGAAGAAACGGAATACTTATCTACATGATCTGATATAGACTCAAAACTTACCCGCTCCACTCCATCACTTCCTGAAACATCCGAATGTGGGGTGTTTTGAAAATGGTAATAGAGAAATTTTGTGTACTGATTGAGCTTTGTTTGGTCTAATAATTTTCCCACCAAAATGGGATGGAAATTGGAAAGGATAACGCTTTTCATTAAGTATAACTTTGTTTATTTTTATAAAATTAATTTAAATTTTATTTCAAAGACAACGTCAATAATTTGTTAAAATACAAAAATCACAACTACTTGATTTTCAAATATTTATAAAAGCTATATTTTTGTTAAAATACTATAAATCAACACATTGTAAGAATGATTTTACATCAAAAAAAGGCATCGATTATCGGTCTGTAGGAATGCTAGCACAACTTTTATTTCTAAATTTTAAAGTATTTCCTGTTAATTCAGAGGAATCATTTTCAAGTCAATTTTTACCTTTAAAAGGTAGCGTACCGTTTTAAAAATAAGGTTCAAATCGCAATTTATTATAGTCAAACCAAAATGCTACTCCCTTAGATCTGAAAGGTTTGAGTTCATTTTTATGAATCCGTGATCCAAATTATGGATATTGTTTAATTTGCACACAGGAGGCATTTTCCACTTTTACTTCAGTGCCCGATTTTTTTAATAAACCTGTAACTGAATCTCTTTTAAAAACGATTACATTACCACTTGTTTGATTGGCTACTATCACGAACTTACCGGTGGAATCGATAGCAAATATTCTTGGTGTTTTTCCAAAAGCAGATTGATACCCTACTGTTTTTAAGGTACCATTATTCTCTATGGAAAATATGGCAATATTATTTTCTTCTCCTCGATTAGAAGCATATAGAAAACGCCCATCAGGTGAAATGTGAATATCTCCACTATTAAACCCTTCTTTGTATGCATCAGAATGAGCATTAATTCTTTGAATTGCGTCTAATTTGCCATTCGCATATTTATAAACACTTATTGTTCCAGCCATTTCTTCAACACTATAGGCAAATTTTCCGTTAGGATGAAATGTAAAATGCCTTGGTCCGCTTCCTATTGTGGCCTGAGTAAAAGGGTATTGATTTTCTGAAAGTGGTTCCTCTTTTGTGTCATCAAATCGATAACTTCTAATTTTATCGGCACCTAAATCAGGTAAAAACACAAAATCATAATTCGGAGAAAATACTGCCGAATGAACATGGGAACGTTCTTGCCTTTCCTTGTTAATACTGCCTTCCGAATAGGAAAAATTTTGAGCAATCGGGTTTATTTTGCCATCTGAAGTTATTGGATAAACAGAAACGCTTCCCTGAGTATAGTTAGCATTTACAAGCCATTTTCCATTTTTATGAACCGAAAGATATACCGGATTTTCACCACCGCTTTTTTGACTATTGATAAATGTTAAAGTCTTATTTTGAGGTTTGAATTCAAAACTACTGACGCTTCCGGCATTGGGTGTTCTTGTTTCCGTACAGGCAAAAATATATTTTCCGTTTGGAGCTACCGTTAAATAAGAAGGGTTTAATATATTTTTGACTGTTGTAATTTTCTTTAAATTGCCCGTTACCGTATTTAATTGAAACACATATATCCCCTCTTTATTTTTATCCGAATTATAGGAACCAACAAATACATAACTATTTTGGGAATAGGATTTAAAATTAACAAGCAATATAAATAGAAAAACAACTGTCTTTTTTATCATTTTTGGGACCTATGAGGATTAAAATTTCCGATGACAAGATAACACTAATAGTATTACGTTTTAAACCTCATCACTAGTAAATACAGTAAAACTTTTCTTTTTATACGGACGGATAATCAATCGTCCCTCCCGGTCAAAACGAATATAATTATACACCCAGTTCAAGAAAACTACTGCTTTGTTCTTGAAGCCAATAAGTGAAAACAAATGCACAAACATCCAAACAAACCAGGCAAAAACGCCGCTAAAATGGTATTTTGGTAAATCGACTACAGCTTTATTTCTCCCTATGGTCGCCATAGTGCCTTTATCATCATATTCAAAAGCTTCCATGGGTTGTTTTCTGATTAATTTAATAATGTTTTCTCCTAACAATTTACCTTGCTGCATCGCGGGTTGCGCCAACATGGGATGTCCTTGCGGATACGCTTCAGTTTCCATAGATGCAATATCGCCTATGGCAAAAATATTGTCGTAACCTACTACCTGATTGTACTCGTTTACTCGAATGCGTTCTACTTTTTCAACCAAAGATTTAGCATCCAATCCGGCAACTATAGCACCCTGTACGCCAGCTGTCCAGATTACAGTGGCAGTTTCAAATGTCAAATCAGAATTCGTTACTATGGTCCGTCCGTCATAATTCGTAACGCGCACATTCTTCCAGATTTTCACCCCGAGACTTGTCAGAAATTTTTCGGCATCTTGTGAGGAATCCTCACTCATGGTATTGAGAATTCTGTCGCCACTCTGGATAAGATTGATTTCCATTTTGGCAATATCAAGATCGGGATAATCTTTTTGCAAAATGGCTTTTTTCATTTCGGCCAAAGCGCCAGCCAGCTCCACTCCTGTTGGTCCGCCACCAACGAGTACAAAATTAATCAGGCTATTCCGTTCAGCACTATCTGTGGTCAAAACGGCCTGTTCGAAGTTTTCAAGAATAAGACTGCGGATGTTAAGTGATTGCGGTATGGTTTTCATTGACATACTATTACGCTCTATTTCTTTATTGCCAAAATAATTGGTTTTGGAACCCGTCGCTATAACGAGATAATCATAACTCAGCTCCCCAATTTCAGCGATTACTTTTTGGTTTTTAGTATCAATTTCTGCCACTGTAGTCAATCTAAAATAAACATCATCGTATTCCTGAATTACTTTCCTGATTGGATACGCTATTGAACCTGCCTCCAGTCCTCCAGTGGCTACTTGATACAATAAGGGTTGAAAAGTGTGGTAGTTGTGCTTGTCTAAAAGAACGACCTGCACCTCTTTATTTTTTAGCTTTCTGGCCAATGCAAGTCCTGCAAAGCCACCGCCAATGATGACTATTCTGGGTAAAGCTGAATTTGGGATGTTCATATTTAAAAGTTCTGAATTGTTGATACTCAAAGATACAATGTTTTACAACCTTGAATTCTATCAATTATTATCAAAATTTTTGTTTTTTTAAAAAAGACAGTAAGAAATGCTAAGCATATAAATGCCGCTTATGGTAATGAAAATCCTTTATTTTTTGATTTTTTTCGAAAAATAAAGATGGTGACGTACCTCGAAACAAGTCTCTATTACCACTTGTAAAATTTGTGCCGCCAGAAAAAAAGTGCTACTTTGTAACAAAATCTATTTTTGGATTACTAACGTATATATGAGTGATAATTTAGAACATTCGTTTGTAAAGCAATTGCAGGAAAATCAGAATATAATCCACAAAATTTGTAGATTGTATACTAATGGTGATGATGCACACAAAGATTTGTTCCAGGAAATCACGATTCAGCTATGGAAAGCGTTTCCAAAATTTAGGGGCGACAGCAAATTTTCGACTTGGGCTTATCGCGTGGCTTTGAATACCGCAATCACTTTATACCGAAAAACCAAGCGATCCATAAGCACAATTGAGTTTGAAGGACGACAACATTTTCTGAACGATGTTGAGTATAACTATGAGGAAGAAGAACAGATAAAACTGATGTACAAAGCCGTTTATCAGTTGAATGATATTGAAAAAGCACTGATTTTCATGTATCTTGAGGATAAAGATTATACAGAAATAGCCGAGACATTAGGAATTAGTGAAGTTAATGCCAGAGTCAAAATGAATAGAATAAAAGGGAAATTAAAAAAAATATTAAATCCATTAGGAGTATGAAAGAGCTGGATTTATTGAAAAAAGATTGGCAGAAGAATGATAATTCTTTTGAACAGGTTTCGGAAATAGAGATTTATAAAATGATTCATAAAAAATCGTCTTCGATAGTCAAGTGGATTTTGATTATCAGTATTTTGGAAGTTGTATTGTGGACATCGATTAGTGTCATTTTTAATTCAGATGATTATTTAAAAAAGATCAAACATGATGAACTAATCAAATATTTTGAAGCATTAACCATTTTTAATTACGTCGTGATATTGGTTTTTATTTATTTATTTTATAAAAACTATATCTTAATTTCGACAACTGTTTCGACAAAACAGTTGATGAAAGACATACTAAAAACCAGAAAAACGGTGCAATATTATGTTTGGTACAATCTTGGAATGATTGTTTTTAGCTTAATTATTGGTTTTGTAATTGCCTTTTCCTACAATCCTGACGTAAACATTTTAAGGGAAAAGATTGCCAATGACGGAAAAATTATGGCTATCACCATAGGCATTCTAATTTTGACTATCGCTCTGTTTTTTGGGATATTCTGGTTGTTTTACAGATTATTGTATGGAATCTTGCTCCGAAGATTGTATGCCAATTATAAAGAATTGAAAAAGATTGATCTGTAAGTAGAAATTTGTAAAGACTACCCACTGAAGCTTAAGACGGTACGATTTTATGACTTTAGACTCCAGTTAATATTCCCATTGTCTTAAACGATTTAATTCTTCTTGTGCTTTTAATTCTTCAGCCGGAATAACTTTTAAAAAGGAAGGATGTTGTTCAATGGCATATTCAACTTTTTCAACAATTTCATCAATCGTATCCTTATCGTAATCGATATCCAAAGGTTCTTTGATGATAAACGACTGCAGGATTCCTTTCTTTTTCATTCGCAATCCTTTTTTGTCAAATGAACGACGAAAACCATCAATAACAATAGGAACAACAATAGGCCTGTGTTGTTTGATAATATGTGCAGTTCCTTTACGAACAGGCTTGAACGATTTAGTGGTTCCCTGCGGAAAAGTGATTACCCAGCCATCTTTTAGCGCTATTTTGATATTTTCAGTGTCATCTGGATTTATATCTTTCTTTTCTTTAACATCAACTCCCTTAGCCCGCCAGGTCCGTTCTACGGAAATTGCTCCTGCATATGCCATAATTCTTGGCAATAAACCGGCTTGCATTGTTTCTTTGGCGGCGACATAATAAATATTCATTTTGGGCTGCCAGAGGTAACATACATTTTTAATAGTATCTTCCCGACCGCTTAAACTTGCATTAAAGACATGAAACATAGCCACAACATCGGCAAAATAAGTCTGATGATTGGAAATGAAAAGCACGTTGGTATCCGGTAAATTTCTGATTATTTCAGAACCTTCAATTTGCAATTCATTAAATCCTCTGTACCGTCTGTGCGTGATGGCTCCAAAGATTCGGATCAACCATTTCTTTATAAATAATATATGCCCAAAAGGATTTCTCTTAAACAATACCATAAAACTGTGTCATTATTTGTTAATTTGGACTACAAACGTACGAAAATTATATTTGTAGTTTCTACTGATTTTCAGCAAACGGTATTGAAAATCACGGGGAATAAATCGATTTTATCAATCCCGGAATGACAACCTTTTAACTTAAAACCTTTTTTAAAACTTCTTTCAATTCACTCAACATCATAGCTGTAGCTCCCCAAACTATGTGCTCCTCTATTTTAAAAGCAGGAACCGTAATTTTACCTGCATAGGAAGTTACCATTTCAGCACTAATAATTATTTCATCACTCAAAAAAACCGACAAAGGCAATTCAATTATATTTGCCACTTCATTGGGGTCAGGAATAAAACTGATTTCCTCCCTGCTAATTCCTAAAAAAGGATGTACCATAAAATTACTTGGCGGAATATACAATTCTGTAAAAGCCTTGATAATTTCTATGTCTGTGGGAAGAATTCCTATTTCTTCATGGGTTTCCCTTAAAGCCGTGTTTGCAAAAACGCCATCTTCCGGTTCAAACTTACCGCCAGGAAATGCTATTTGGGAAGAATGGGTACCATTATAGGAACTTCTTACAATTAGCACCAAATGCGTGCTTCCATTTTTTGGATAAAACAACATCATCACCGCCGCTTTTCTTGATTTTTTATTATCAAAAATCCCATTTTTCAAAGCATCTATGCGCTCGAGAGGCGCCATTTTAATATGTGCTTCGAATGCAGGAAGTTTTGCCTGAGCAAAATTGGGAACATATTTTAAAAAATCTTGAAAATCCATAATCAAAGTCTATTTTTGCATACCAAAAGATCTTATAAATATAGTTTAGAAAATAATGTTTAGCAAACTTTCTAAAATCAAATTCAAATAAATAAAAATGTACAGCAAAGAAGAGACTCAAAAACTAAAACGAGAATTCTGGATCGCATTCGCAGAAAAATACCCCCGAAAATGGTTGCTATATGACACCAAAATAAAAGATTTTTCCTTTAAGTTTTATGTAGACAATAAAAAAGCACAAGTTTTAATAGATATTGAGCATCGTAATGATCAAAAACGAATTGCTTATTTTGAAAAAATAAAAGCTTTAAAAAATATTCTGGAAGATGAATTCATTAAAGATTTAGTTTTCGAAAAAGATTTTAATCTAGAAAATGGTAAAACAATTAGTCGCATTTGGGTCGAAAAATTAGGTGTTGGTGTTAGCAATCGCAACTATTGGAATGAAATTTTTGATTTCTACAATGAGAAAATGAATGCTTTAGAATTGTTCTACAAAGAGTATGATGAATTCATCAAGGACATTGAGAAATTTTAACTCCTGACCCCTTTTTTGACCAGTCACGTTCTACGTTACAAATCCTTGCTCTCCTTTGTCCGATTGTGAACCTTTCCCTGCAAACGAAGTTCAACGAACTCCAATGAAAATAAAAAACTAAGTGAAGTAATCCCCTCAAGCAAAATAACACAAAGGATAAATCAGTATTTTTTTACATATTAAAGATATTATAAACTACAATTCTATTGTCATAATTGATGTATAATTGTTTCCTATTATCTTGTTTTTTACGGGTAATGATTGAAAGTGTACAATCGTCCCCATTATTGTCTTTACAAGTAAATGAATAAACAATATCCGTATCGTTTTCTTCCGTGGCTTGATAATCGATAATTTCAAACAATTGAATAACTTGAGAATAAATTACAATCCTGTCTTTATTGGTATCCAATGTCACTAAAATATTGACCAAATCCAAATCAGACCATTTCCCCCATTTCCCTTTTTCATTTTTTTCTAAAACACTAAAACCGGAAGTTTTAAACTTATAGCTCTGGCTATACGAATTTTGAAAACCTAAAACCAAAAAAAGCAATATTATATATATTTTTGTCTTCGCCATATTTCTAAATTAAAAATCAAAACTAATTACTTCTCGTCTCGCTGTTTCAAAGTCGGCTATCATTTCGGCAACAATAGTTCCGGCTGGTTTTATCTCGTGAATTAACCCTGCCACTTGACCGATTTCCAATTCTCCTTCTACTAAATCTCCCTCAAACATACCCCGTTTTGCCCTTGCTCTACCTAATAAACCCATTAAATCTTCTTTTGTTGCGCACATTTCATACAAATGCTGAACATCCTGATAAAATTTATTTTTAACCAATCGAACAGGGGCAAGTTCTTTCAAGGTCAATTGTGTATCTCCTTCTTTAATATTTACAATGGTTTTCTTAAAATTTTCATGTGCTGATGATTCCACCGATGCAGCAAATCTACTCCCTATTTGAACACCGTCTGCTCCTAGCACCATAGCAGCAAGGATACCCCGACCGGTGGCGATACCGCCAGCAGCGATCAACGGAATCTTAATTTTTTCTTTCACCATTGGGATTAAAGTAAACGTAGTGGTTTCTTCTCTTCCGTTATGTCCGCCGGCTTCAAATCCCTCAGCGACCACTGCATCTACGCCTGCATCCTGAGCTTTCAGTGCAAAAACAGAACTACTGACCACATGCACTACCGTTACACCATTTTCTTTCAAATGAGAAGTCCATGTTTTTGGGTTTCCTGCTGATGTAAAAATAATTTTCACTCCTTCATCAACAATAATTTTCATTATTTCTTCAATGTTGGGATACAACATCGGAACATTTACACCAAAAGGTTTTGAAGTAGCTTTTTTACATTTTTGAATATGTTCCCTTAAAACTTCCGGATACATGGAACCCGCACCGATCAATCCTAAGCCTCCTGCATTACTGACTGCGCTTGCTAATTTATAACCGCTGTTCCAAATCATTCCTCCCTGAATAATTGGATATTTAATTTTAAAAAGTTCCGTGATTTTATTCATGTAGTATTGATACTGCTATTGTTTTATTATTTTTCCGCTTTTATAAAAAGAATTTGATTCCACTTTATATATATAAATTCCTTTACCCAATCCTTTCAATGAAATACTAGTTGATTCAATCGTGATTTCCTTTTCTAACACTTTTTGACCTGAAATAGAATAAATAACAACTGAAGCCCGATCAAGCCCCGCTGGCAATGAAATTGTGATAAAATCAGTTGCGGGATTCGGATAGATAATAAAATCATTTTTCGACAAAATATCTAATAACAAATTACTCAACGCTAAATTAAAATCCGGAATGCCATAACCATATTGATTGTCAGGCGACGCAAACCGATCTGCTGATTTTATAATGAATTGTGTAATCTCTTTATTTGTTTTATTAGGATTTGCCTGCCATAAACAAGCAATCATTCCTGCCATAATAGGACTGGAAAAAGAAGTCCCGTTTGCAGCTATAATATTACCAAATTCATCAGACAAAACATCCGATTGTCCTTGGGCCATAACATCCGGTTTTATCCTCCCGTCCGACGAAGGTCCAATAGAACTAAATGAAGTCAATACTTCTGAAGCTTTTACTGCTCCCACTGCAATTACAGATGGTGCATCAGCGGGTCCGCCAATGTAGGGATCAGCTGTCCCTCCTGAATTGCCTGCTGATGCCACCACAATCATACCTCTGCTAAATGCAATTTCCGCACCACGAGATATGAAAGCTGTTGTCCCGTTCATTTCACTGTAGGTATGACTATAAGCACTCTTGTCATATTCAAAATACCCGAGAGAAGTGTTTATAATATCCACTCCCAGGCTATCCGCTTTTTCCGCTGCTTCAACCCAAAGGGATTCTTCAACAGGATTTTCCGAAGTGTCATCTTCTGTGATAAATAAATAATAGGAAGCATCTGGCGCTGTTCCAACCAACGAATTTTCTTTGTACCCCCCCATTGCGGAAAGTACAGCTGTTCCATGCCAAACTCCAGTGTAGAAATCCGGATTTCTTAAAACAAAATTATATCCTCCTAAAATTTGGTTATTGTCTCGTAATCTTTGAAAAGGCTGAGCTGAATTAACACCTGGAAAACCAGCGTCTAAAACAGCTATTACTTTTCCGGAGCCGGTATAATTCTTTTGGTGTACTAGTTGTCCGTTAAGCATCTGAATTTGATTCGCAGACGTTCCATAAGCGAAATCAATTTTAGTTTTCTTACTTATAGATACCTTTTTTATTTTTGACACCTTTGCTGTTTTCCCGGTTTGATTGAGCGATTTATCCGCAAAATCTATTTTACCGGCAAAAGAAAATGTTGCCAATGAATTTATAATTGCCTGCGTACCCCGAACATGGATTGCATTCAACCATTTGGATTTTGCCATCACAGTAATTCCTGCAACTGCTTTTATCTGATTGATGTATGATGGTTCAATGGGAGCATCTTTAAAATCTAAAACTATATGCTGATTTGTTCTTCTTTGCAAAGCCCTTTCAGAAAGCATTAGTAGAGGGGTACGTAAATAGGATTGAGAATTGGGTTTTGCATTGAAATATACCCAGGCATCTTCCTGAGAAAAGCCTACCGAAGTGCATAATAAAAAAAGAAACAAATAGATTTTTCCCATAGTTAACTTTATTTTTAATTCGTATAAAATCCAACTAACCTTTTGTCGTAAATATCAAATAGAGCTGTTTCACAGTATTTTAATTTCAACGGAGGCAATCGTTTTTTAACTTTTTATAAATAAAGTACTAAGCTAAGAAATAACTCCCGAACCAACTAATTCATCTCCTAAATACCAAGCCACAAACTGTCCTTCGGTTATTGCAGATTGAGGTTCTTCAAATGCAACAAACATGCCGCCTTCAAATTGGTGTAAGGTGGCGCTTTGCAAAGGTTGTCTGTAACGAATTCTTGCCATAACGTCCATAGTTTCGCCATTGGCCAAAGCCAAATCTTTACGAATCCAATGCACTTCAGATTTTTCGATCTGCAATGCTTTTTTAAACAATCCGGGATGCTGGCTGGTTAATCCGGTATAAATAGTATTCGTCACCACATTTGTAGCGATGATAAATAATGGATCTGTAGTTCCGCCTACATTGAGTCCTTTTCTTTGTCCAATAGTAAAATAATGAGCTCCTTGATGTTTTCCTACTTTTTTACCCATTTCTGGCGTGTATGGAATTTTTCTTGCATCAAAAGCCAAATCCTCTTCAAGAGTTAAACCTTCTTGTTTTTCAGAATTGTAAACAGAATCGTTTTTATCAATTTGAATAATAACTCCGTCTTTGGGTTGCAATTTTTGTTGTAAAAACTCTGGCAAACGTACTTTTCCAATGAAACACAAACCTTGGGAATCTTTCTTTTCGGCAGTAATTAAGTCCATTTGAGCAGCAATTTCTCGAACTTCAGGCTTAGTCAATTCTCCAATCGGAAACAATGATTTTGCCAATTGCTCTTGCGACAACTGACAAAGAAAATAGGATTGGTCTTTGTTTGTATCGGCGCCAGCTCTTAATTGATAAACGATCTCGCCATTGACTTCGATTTCACTTTTTTGACAATAATGTCCTGTCGCCACATAATCGGCTCCAAGACTCAAAGCGATTTTCATGAAAACATCAAATTTTATTTCGCGGTTACAAAGTACATCAGGATTTGGGGTTCGCCCTTTTTCATATTCGTTGAACATATAATCAACGATTTTCTCTTGGTATTCTTCGCTTAAATCTACCGTTTGAAAAGGAATTCCTAATTTTTCAGCCACAAGCAAAGCGTCATTACTGTCTTCCAGCCATGGACATTCATTAGAAATCGTAACAGAATCATCATGCCAATTTTTCATAAAAAGTCCGATGACTTCATAGCCTTGTTGTTGCAATAAATAAGCAGCAACACTCGAATCTACACCTCCAGAAAGTCCAACAACAACACGTTTCATCTTTAAAAAATTATAATTTTATAAGGGTGCAAAGTTACAAAGATTTACAATAGGAAAAGGAATAGAATAAATAACGACTAATTCTTTTTTTTGCTTGCTTCAGTCTTCATAAACCCACCACGATTATCTGTCCTTTCAATGGAGTGTTGAACGATTAACTTCCCTATTGCATACATATTATAAAGCTCATAGAAAGCAGTGGTGATTTGGAACTCCTTGCCCATTTCTTCTAATTCCTTTTGTCTTTGGCTGAGCTCCTCTTTAGCCTTATACAAATCAATATCATTACGGACAATTCCTATATTTTGGCGCATTAAAAGCTGTAATTCTGTTTTCATTTTTGCCAGACAATCTACATTCATTTCTGGTTTCTCAATAGCTGCCCAATCTGAAATAACACCTTCGAACTGAAGGTCTTCATCTGAAGTAGTAGCCAAATAATTGTAAATCTTCTCCGAATACACTAGCGCTTCCAACAATGAATTCGACGCTAATCGATTAGCACCATGCAATCCTGTTTGAGAACATTCCCCACAAGCAAATAAATTGGCTACAGTTGTTTTTCCATTTTTATCCACCATAATTCCGCCACAAAGATAATGTTGTGCCGGGATTACAGGAATCCAGTCTTTTTCAATAGCAATACCTATGCTTTTACAACGCTCATAAATCATGGGGAAATGTTTTGTAAAAGCAGCTAAATCCAAATGTGTACAATCCAGATAAACGCAATCGTCACCTGATTTTTTTAGTTCCAGATCAATGCTTTGCGAAACAATATCTCTTGACGCCAATTCACCCCTACTATCATAATTAAGCATAAAACGAACGCCATCTTTGGTACGAAGATAGGCCCCAAATCCCCGAACTGCCTCTGAAATTAAAAATTTAGAGCCTGCAGAAGAATCATATAAGGCTGTAGGATGGAATTGAATAAACTCCATGTCTTTTATGGTGGCATTCGCACGAAAAGCCATGGCAATCCCATCTCCGGTAGCAATTACAGGGTTGGTCGTATGGCCATAAAGATGACCAATTCCACCGGTTGCCAACACCGTAAAATCAGATTTAAAAGTAATAATCTCTTTTGTTTTTTCATCAAATGCATGGGCACCAAAACACGAATTATTTTGCGTTATTAAATCAAGTGAAAAATGGTGATCCAGAACGGTAATATTGTCTTTCTGATGTACCTGCGCCAAAATAGCACGTTCAATTTCATGACCGGTTTGGTCTTTATGATGCACCACCCTGTTTTGAGAATGGCCCCCTTCTTTACCCAAGTCGAAATTGCCTTTGGTGTTTTTATCAAACTTGGCACCCCATTCTATAAGTTCTTTCAACCTTTTCGGGCCTTCAGTGACAACCATTTCAACGACGGAAGGGTCACACAAACCGTCGCCACAGATTAAGGTGTCTTCGATGTGTTTTTTATAGGAATCCTCCGTTTGGTCAGTGACAATTGCAATACCGCCTTGCGCATATTTTGTATTGGATTCATCCGCATTCGATTTGGTAATTATCGTGATTTTTCTATCGGGAAATCGATCTGCTATTTTTATGGCAAAAGTCAATCCTGCCACGCCGGAACCGATGATTAGATAATTGGTTTTAATCATTATTTCGATAATTCAAGCATTCTTTCAATAGGAATTAGGGCTTTTTTTCTGGTATTTTCAGGAACGTCAATTTCCGGACTTTCGTGAACTAGACAATCATATACTTTTTGTAAAGTATTCATTTTCATATAACCACATTCGCTACAAGCACAAGTATTATCCTCTTTAGCGGGAGCTGGAATTAATATTTTATGAGGTACTTCCTGTTGCATTTTGTGCAAAATCCCTGCCTCGGTAGCAACTATAAATTTATTGTTAGGATTAGTCTTTACATAATCAATCATTCCGGCTGTTGAGCCAATATAGCTTGCCGTTTGCAAAATATGCGTTTCCGATTCAGGATGCGCAATAATTTTGGCATCAGGATGCTGTTGGTGAACCTCAATTAATTTGTCCAATGAAAAAGCTTCATGAACCACACAGGAACCGTCCCAAAGCAACATATCCCTACCTGTTTTGCTTATGATGTATTTTCCTAAGTTCTTATCCGGTGCAAAAATAATAGGCGTTTCTTTCGGAATGGATTCCACAATTTTCAAAGCATTCGATGATGTACAGACGATATCGCTCAATGCTTTAATTTCTGCAGAACAATTCACGTAAGTAATAACAATATGATCGGAATGTTCATCAGTAAATTTCTTAAATAAATCCGGAGGACAAGATTCGGCCAATGAACAACCTGCCTTCAAATCAGGAAGAATCACTTTTTTGGTTGGGTTTAAAATCTTAGCGGTTTCAGCCATAAAATGCACCCCAGCGAAAAGAATAATATCGGCATCCACTTTCATGGCTTCTTGTGACAATCCTAAACTGTCCCCTACATAATCTGCAATATCCTGAATATCGGCTTCCTGATAATAATGCGCTAAAATAACAGCATTTTTCTCTTTTTTTAATTCTAATATGCGCTCTTTAAGACTTTTCATTTCTTTTGAATTCATTTTTACGTATTAATTATTGTAATCTCCGAATAAACTGATTCGTTTGAAATACACTATAAATCTATTTATATATTGGTCTATTTTATTTTTTTAGTAAAATTAATACCTCAAAAAAGTATCACCCGATTTGATTCCTAATGCGAGTTCTTCCAAATTTGTATTTTCTAACATGAAGGCCAATTCATTTCTAATCGCCTTAAATTTATCATGAACCGGACAGGGATGTTCTTCGGAGCAATGATGCAATCCCAGGCCACAACCTGTAAAGACACGATCTCCATCAATGGCAGTTACAACGTGGGAAAGTTTTATTTGGCTCATCGTCTCTCTTGGAATGTCAAAACCGCCTCCAACACCTTTGATGGAATGGATGATATTATTTCTGGATAATATTTGTAAAATCTTAGCCGTAAAGGCTTCAGGGGAATCAATTTTTTTAGCAATGTCTTTTAGCCCTACTCTGGTATTTTGATAAGATTGTGAAGCTATAAAAATGGTGGCTCGGATTCCGTATTCACAGGTTTTAGAAAACATAGTTGGCTTTTTGCAAATTTATGGAAATAAGTTTTATTTTCATCTAATTAGTTTGATTGTTTGAGTTGCTACCCGTTTCGATGAATTTCAGAATATAAATAATTAAACAACTTTTTTCAGGTAATTAGCCAA
Organism: Flavobacterium kochi; assembly: GCF_048286715.1. Classification (NCBI taxonomy): domain Bacteria; kingdom Pseudomonadati; phylum Bacteroidota; class Flavobacteriia; order Flavobacteriales; family Flavobacteriaceae; genus Flavobacterium; species Flavobacterium kochi. Next base: position 629 of record NZ_JBLVPW010000044.1, on the reverse strand, counting down.
AAAAAGGGATACTATAAATCATAGTATCCCTTTTTATTTCCAAAAAACATCATCTTCTTTTTCTACAAATGCTTCTCCTGAATGAATTTCATTGATTTTAGCTAATTGCGCTGCAGACGCTCTTTTCTGAACTTCAGCAAATAAAATGCGTTCCTCAAAACGAATGTGCGCCACCAGCTCTTCCTCAATATGCCCTAAAAATTTTTCCAAATCAGAAGTTTGCTTAAACAATCGTTTCAATCTCCGATGCTCTGTTAAAGCCCTTTTTACAAGTTCGCTCTCAGGGTCTAAAATCGTAAAGGCATACTTTTCTTCCAATTCAAAAAGCGGTAATAAATGCATTTTAAAAAACCAATCAGTATATATTTTGATACGTTCCGGTTCAATTTGCTTAAAAAATCCGGTTCGAATTTTCCAACACAATTGTAATCCATGATGATGATCATGACTTAAAAGTTGTAATTCCACTGCTCTTTTTAACGGTTTATTCATTTTGATGAAAATTTAAAATTATCGAGTTACTTACTTAATCACTACGATTTGTTTCCAGCCCCGATGCGGATGTGAGACTAATCGTTTGAATATATTATCAAAAATAGAATCTTTGTAAATTGACCTATTCAGCCGAT
>NZ_JBLVPW010000043.1:0-24664 GCF_048286715.1 Flavobacterium kochi | reverse complement strand
AATTCAATTTGTTTCCGGTTTACCAAAAACGCGCTCCGGAAAAATCATGCGTAGGATCCTTCGCAAAATAGCCGAAGGAGATTATTCTAATTTTGGAGATACCACAACCTTATTAAATCCTGAAATTGTAGAAGAAATAAAAGAAGGGAAGTTGTAAATTTAAGTTTTACCTCTAGTTGAAAACTGTTTCATTTTGTGGAACAGTTTTTTTTTGCGAAAAAGGTTATTTCTGGAAGGCTTTTTCAATTTAGCCTTATTTATTAAACACCTATTCTTAATAAAAAAAGCACAAACGGTGAGCTTTTACAAGAAATCGATTAAATAATTGCGGAATGATTTTATTTAAATATCGAAAAAGCTGTCATTAAGGACAGCTTTTTTATTTAACCATTTTTTCTATATTTTTAAAAACTTCATAACCCGAACTTCGTTGTCCTCATTATACGCTTTTACTATATAAAGTCCTTTATTCAAATCGCTGACAGCATATTGGCACGCCTCGGTCTGAGTTGTATTAAAACTTTTTACCAATTGTCCTGTAATTGAAAAGACCTGAACTTTTGATGTATTTGTATTTAAAGTAAAATAATTCACCGCAGGATTTGGATATAAATAAACACCGTCTTTTTTCTCAAAATTTGCAATTGCTAATGCAGCCACTTTATTCCCATATATTCTGAACTCACCGGCTGGAATAGCTATTGTCGCAGCAACATCAGTAACAGTTATAGATGAATTATCCATCAGGTTGTACCAAGTTCCAGTGTACGGAAAACCAGTGGCTACATTTTTAGTCGCTAAATCAAAATTAGCCAGTATCAGCACATCCTTAAGTTGCGTTGCTGCCAAAGCACTATTGGTAATTTTAATAGCTGGCGTTAATGAAGTACCACTTGACATAGTAGCCGTTCCTAAAAACACTGGTTCATTTATTTTCATAGCAATCATTTTGGCCCAATCGGTATAGATTTTATTTCTACCGGCATCCCCCAGCCAATTATTTACCCACTGTGGCTGTGGTTTTTTGTCCAGTTTGCAATCGCCTGATAAGGTTGCCGAAGAATCATTAATTGTACCATCATTGCAGGTGAAAATAGAATATTCCCATCCTAATTCACCAAAGTGCCAAATCATTTTTGGTCCCGGAACCAATAAAGAAACTGCTCCTAAAGCTGACATTCTGGAAAGCGCAGTTGCCGGCGTTTTTACATTATATCCGTTTAGATTAGCACCATACTGAATGTTTTTATACATCAATCGCTCTTCATCATGACTTTCAGCATAACCCATCACTCTGTTTTTTGCAAATCCATGGCTGACACTGTTCATTCTGGAAATATCATTGTTAGAATTATACCCCATAGTCAATTGATTGTAAGGATCTGTCATTTTACCCCACATCATTATCCCTTTGCTTGGTGTTTCCGCAATTCTATAATTTGCCCATTCCTGTTCCTCCGTATCGGTTCCTAAATGCTCAAAAATGGTATAATGAGTCGGATCCAGACTCCAGGAATAATCCGCATAGTCTTTCAAGATCGCCACTCTGTCTGCCTGATAGCCGTTGGTACAACTTTCATCATTAGCAGTACAATTTTGCGTAAACCCTTTGGTTAAATCCCAACGAAAACCATCAATTTTATATTCTTGGATCCATTGTTTAACTACTCTTTTTACGTAGTTTTTCGTCAAAGCCGAAGCATGATTAAAATCATTCCCTACACTATAACTGTGTTTTGCAACCGTATTGAAATAAGGATTCTCAGTTGAAGGCGAACCCCACCCGTCTCCGTCAGGATCGTTCATCCACATTCTAACCATGGGATTTCTATCAAAAGCATGGTTCAACGCAACATCTAAAATTATAGCAATTCCGTTTTGATGACAGACGTCAATCAATTCCTTCAATTTACTTGAAGTCCCGTAAAACTTATCCAGAGCCATATGAAAAGAAGTGTTATAACCCCAACTTTCATTACCTTCAAATTCCATTACCGGTAATAATTCAATGGCATTTATTTTTAAATTTTTAAAATAATCAATTCTGTCAATTACACTTTGGTAACTTCTACCTGCATCAAAATCCCGTACCAAAAGCTCGTAAACCACCAGTTTTTCTTTTTCTGGTTTTACAAAATTAGTCGTTGCCGTACTCCAGGGATATACCGTTTGTCCTGTTTGTAAAACAGTCACTTCTCTCTCTTGACCTGCAGGATATACCGGAAGAGACGGATAAGATGCCGCCGGAATATAGGGGTCGTCATCTGGCGACAATACTAAAGTAGAATAGGGATCTGCAGTTTTGACCAAAGAGGGTGTCCCGGCAATAGGTGTTGCATCGACAACCCAATATTGATAGGTATAATTTGAACCCGATGTCAATCCGGTTAATTCCAACCAAAACTTACCTGAAGCAGCATCTTTTTTCATCACATAGTTACTATCTGGTTGCCAATTATTAAAACTACCGGCAACATATACAAAATCTTTTAACGGAGCATCAAGAACTAGCGTGGCTTTTGTAGCATCAGCAGCATTATAATTGATTCCGTCCACTAATCCTCCAGGCATTGCTGCACCGATCGTCCCTGGATTAACTATTACACTAAATCTTTTGGTAACAGTAGTACTTCCTTGTGTCACTTCCAATGCATAATTCTGATTGGTTGTTATATTGGCATGAGTATAGCTATAACTGGAAGTACTTAAATTTGTATTTATACTTGTGTCATTTGCTTTTAAGTTATAACTGGCATTTCCGCCTGTATTATTTCCGGCAATAGTAAAACTTGCTCCAGAAGCGATAATCGTAGCGCTATTTTGCACTGGCGTTGTTAAACTTACTTGAAAAGCTCCAACATTAAAAAAAGTATCCGCAGTTTGTAAACTTCCAGCATCATTTCTTAATACCACACAAATTTCTGTAATAGAACTCGTATTTGGAATTCCGAAATAAGTAAATAAATCTGGCGTAAGGTCCAATTTATAACTAGTTCCTGAAACTAATGTTAATGCGGGTTGGGTTGCATTGTTTCCCCAAGTCCCTTTAACATTTTGCCATCTTGTTCCATTTACAGTCAAACCAATATGCGCATATATCGTTCCAGTATATGCAGCTAATGCCGTTCCCGTTTTGTTAAAATTAAGAGTGACTGATCCACTGGCGATCGCAGGTGATGGGGTACTTGTAAATTGCGCAAAACTAACAGCTGATAGTAATAAAAATAATAAAGTAATTTTTTTCATCTCATTTATTTCATTAAATTTAAGTTTATAAAAAAAGGGCTACCCATAAGATAGCCCTTCCAATTTTAAAAAAATTATATTTTTGTAATCGTGTATTTGTAATTTCTAGGAGAACTTAAATCCAAAGTAATTGTATAAGTTCCGGCAGTTACAGTAATATTATCGCCACCATATTCCAAGTGAGAACCATCTGGAGCAGTTTTAAGCTTCCCTAGATTAATATTCCAACCATCATTCGCTCTGAATTTAAATTCCGCTCCTGTTAGTGTTGCAGTTACAGACCATAGTTTTGTAGTTTTATTGTAAGTCATTGGTGTACTGCTATTCCAATCTCCTGCAGTTGCACTACCGATGATTCCCCAGTTAGTTGCAGTAGCTTTGTAAGTTAATTTTTCAGTATCAACCTCTAATCTGTAATAACCCGCAGCAGGAATTTTAAGATTAGCGCCTTTAGGATCCAATGTTCCTACAGTAGTACCAACTCCAAACTCCCCTTTCCATTCCGGGAAACTTGTAAATTTATATTCTGCATTAGCATCATTAAAATTAACATATCCTTCAAAATCTACTTTACCATATCCAGAAGCAGAAAGCTGTGGAGATGTTGCAGGATCCCAATCCTTAGGATATCCCGAAGCTGCTGCATAACCCCCAGGAACCCATAATTTAGGATTTTCAGTAGTGTAAGGAGTTACAACAATTCCAATTACATTAGAATACATTGGAGCCAAACTTCCGGCACTTGATTTTATTCTAACTTCAAATTCGCTCGGAGCAAAAGGAGTTGCTTTTAATAATAAAGCAGCATTATTTAATTGTTCTACAGTTACAGAAACCTGATTTTCAGAAATCACAGAACCTGCAGATTGCGGGGTTTTAAATGCATTTCCTTTTTTGTCCATTTCAACTACATAAGTAATTTGAACATCTCCACCGAAATTTGCTGATTTCCATGTAAAACGTTCTGCTTGCACGGCTGCATTTGCAGGTGTTAGCACATAAGCTGCACCAGCGGTTGGAGCAGTTAATACGGGAGCATCAACTCCCTCAATAACGGGTCTGTCCTGAACATCTTCTACGCTACAAGACAAAGCAACTACTGCGAATAAAGCAATTATTGATTTAGTTATATTTTTCATTTTTATTATTTTTTTATAAATTATTAGTATCCAGGATTTTGTTGTAACTTACTGTTTGAAGCTAAAGCCGTAGCAGGAATAGGGAATAAATCTCTATATGATTGTGTTGGAGATCCTCCAGCAACATTTCCTTTCCAAGGCCATAAATAACTACCACCAGAGAATTTTCCGAAACGAATTAAATCCGTTCTTCTATGTCCCTCCCAATGCAACTCTCTAGCTCTTTCATCAAGAATAAAATTTAAGGTTAAATCTCCTTGACTTACTGTTGCTCCTTTTGCTCTAGTTCGCAATGCATTAACATAAGTAGTCGCAGTCCCTAAGCTTCCTCCTGCACCTCTTACAGCACATTCAGCATACATTAAATAAGCATCTGCCAAACGGAAAACCGGGAAATCTGAATCAGAGAAATTACCTGCTTTATCTGAACCTTGAACGCCATTTTTATCTACATTTCTAAACTTTTGTATCGCATAACCATCTGTAAAAGAACCAATATTTTTGATTTCTTTGGTTTGACCAGCTGTATAAAATTGTCCACGCGTATCCGTAGTGTTTGCATCAAACTTATCAACAAAAGCTGCCGTAGTTCTAATACCACCCCAACCACCATTGATTCCAAAACTTGCAGCATTCATACTACCTCCAACAGGTGCATGAGTTAAGAAAGTGGTGCCGCCATAGGTTTGTGTATGAAGACCATCAAAAGCAATTGCAAATATGAATTCGTTTTGAGCTCCATTTTTATCATTATCCGCAAAAAACAATTGGTTATAATTTGTGTGCAATGAATACGTTGATCCTGTAATTTTTGCAATTAAAGGAACAGCAGCAGCATAGTTATCAGTACCGATATATACTTTTGCATTCATATATAATTTTGCTTGTAACATCCAGGCCGCAGCTTGATCCACGCGATACGCCTCATTTGATTTTGGCGTTTTTAATAATGGAGTAATTGCAGTCAACTCATCATCAACAAATTTGTATAATTCTGCTCTTGTAGCATACTCTGGATAAAAGAAAGTACTGGGAGAATCTTCAGTAACCAAAGAACCACCACCAAACATATCAATTAAATGCCAATACGTCATGGCTCTTAAAAAACGAGCTTCTGCTCTATAAGTTGCGATTTCACCTTTCAAAGTGGCATCTACTCCTCTCCCTGTTAATTTTTCATCAGTAGTTTGACGTAAAAACTCGTTGCAGTTTACAATTTGAAAAGAGTAACGAGCAAAAACAGCCGTTACAAAACGATCCAAAGAAGTCCATGTTTGAGAATGAAGGTCTTTTATTGTTCCGTCATTCCAAGCAATAACTGCTTCATCAGTAGTTAATTCCTGCAACAACCAATATCCTCTAATGTATTGACTTTCTCCTTCGTCAATTCCAGAAATATCTGGAGTCCCCGACGGGCCTGACTGTCCCGAGGTAGCAAACCCTGCGTATAATTTAGCTAGATTTTGCTTGTAGGATTCGGGTGTACTGAAAAACTGGTCACCAGTAACGGCATCACCAGAATCTGGAGCTTGGTTTAAATCACTTGTACACGATGGGAACAACATCACCAACAGTAACAAAGAAATACCCAATAATCTTATTTGTGTCTTTTTCATTTTTCTTGTTATTTGTATTAGAAATTAACGTTTAAACCTAACGTGAAAGTAATTGGTCTAGGATATAAATTTTTGTCTATACCTCCAGAAATTTCCGGGTCTAATCCACTATATTTAGTAATAATCAAAACGTTTTGAGCCGCTAATGTTAATTTTACTAGTGAACTGGAATTTGCTTTTTGATTAAAAGTATACCCTACACTCACATTGTCTAATCTAATAAAAGAAGCATCTTGAATGTAGTAGTCAGATTCATATCTTTTAGTATCCTGAGTAGTAAATCCTGTTTCTAAGATATTAGCAACTCCATTAGACAAATCGGTTTCTCTTAATAAAATATTTTGATAAGAACCTTTATTAGAATCTACGTTGTTGTAATTAAAATTACCCCAAGATCCTCTCCAGCTCATTCCCATATCAAAGTTTTTATAAGTTACACTTGTGTTCAAACCGTAAAAAACGTCAGCAGCTGGTTTATGAAAACGGTATTTATCCTGCTCAGTTATGATTCCGTCTTTATTTCTATCAATATAAACCCCATCAATTGGTTTGCCATCGGCTCCGTATGCTTGCTCATATACATAAAATGAACTTGGCGCATACCCTACCTGATGATTTTGAATTGTGTTTCCAGTTGCACCATCATAACCGCCCACGTTAATACCAGGAGTATTTGGTTGAGTTGTAGTTAATTTAGTGATTTTAGAATCTTGAAAAGTAACATTCCCACCGATTCTCCATTCCAAATCATCTGTACGTACCGGTATAACTTCAGCAGCTAATTCAATACCTTTATTATCAATTGTTCCTACGTTATAATTGTCATAGTTTGAGAATCCAAAGAAAGATGGATTTTGTGTATACAATAATAAATCCTCAGTAGTTCTTTTGTATAAATCAACACTACCACTGATTCTATTGTTAAACAAACCATAGTCAAGTCCTGCATTAACAGTTGTAGTTTGCTCCCATTTTAAGTTACTGTTATAAGGCTGTGGCCTGTAAGTCGTGTAAAATGTATTTCCAATTTGATATTGCGCAGTGCTATTCGAAGCTAAATACAAAGGAATAGAAGGATAACTTACACCAATATCTTGTTGACCTGTTATACCCCAGCCTCCTCTAATTTTCAAAGAAGAAATACTGGTAACATCTTTCAAGAAATTTTCTTCATTCAATTTCCAAGCCACCGCAACTGCCGGGAAATTTGCCCAACGGTTTGCTTCAGTATATCTTGAAGTTCCATCACGTCTGTACGATAAAGTCAATAAGTATTTATCCGCAATAGTAACGTTTGTTCTGGCAAAAAAAGACTGCAAGTTGATACGTGTAGGAGTAAACAACTCTTCAGTCGTTTTGTTATTTTCAAAATTATAAGATGATTTATGTTTTGAATCTCTAAAATCTTGATAAGAATACCCACCTGTCACATCAAACTGCGTATTAATAGATGCTACTTTTTTATTGTAGTTTAAAAACAAATCCATTAATTTATTATTTCTGGCTTCAGTATTATTATAGGTGTTATTGTAACCAGAACCGGGAAGACCATTAAGATAATCTGCATTAGTACCTCCATTACCTGTACCGCTTATTTGATCGTAACCAAAGTTAGCTACTGCTTTCAATTCAGGTAGGAAATGCATTTTATATTCCGTTTGTATGTTTCCAATACTTCTGTAAGAATTACCAAAACTATTTTGTTGTTCTATTAAAGACAGCGGATTTCTATTTGCTAACTGATTAATTTCTGTAGGTGAAGTATACCATTGAAAATAAGTTCCATCAGGATTTTTCACAACTTGCGTTGGGTCAAAGCTAATTGCAGATCCAATTGCACCACTGTTGCTGTAATTACTTTTTATTAACGAGGTATTGTTATTTAATTCTATTTTTAAATGTTTGTCCAAGAAATTTCCTGTAACACCAACACCTAAAGTCGTTCTTTGCATGTTGTCTCTTTTCAAGATCCCATTCAAATTAGCATATCCGACAGAAGCTCTGTAAACCACATTGTCAGATCCGCCGCTTAAAGCAATATTATGATCTGTACCAATAGCAGTTCTGAAAATTTCGTTTTGCCAATCTGTATTAGCAGCGCCAACTAAGGCTTGTTGCGCTGGCGAACCATGAGCGGTAATAAAATCTCTGAATTGAGTAGGCGTCAAAGCATCTACTTTATCAGTGATTTTAGACACTTGAAGCGTTCCATTGTAACTCACTTGCATCTCGCCTGCTTTTCCTTTTTTGGTAGTAATAATAATTACCCCATTCGAAGCACGGGAACCGTAAATAGCAGTTGCCGAAGCATCTTTCAATACTGAAATCGATTCGATATTATTTTGATTGATTGTCGCCAATGGATTTTTACCGCCTTCTACGCCTCCAGCCGCAACCGGAACGCCATCAATAACATATAAGGGGTCATTATTAGCGGATAATGAAGATCCGCTTCTGATTCTTATAGTAGCACCCTCTCCTGGAGAACCGCCACCGTTAATAATCTGCAAACCCGCTACTTTACCTTGAATCATCTGATCCGCAGACGTAACCGGCCCTTTATTAAAATCTTTCGCTGTCAATACAGTCACCGCACCTGTTGCATCTTTCTTTTTAACGGTACCATAACCCACTTGCACTACAACTTCCTTCAGTTGATTTGCATCTTCTTCCAAAGAAACACTTACTATTTTTTGAGAATCAAAATTTACAACAGTATTTTTGTACCCAATAAAAGAAAATACGACTTTATCGCCTTTCTTAACATTTGATAACTGATATTTACCATCAAAATCTGTTGAAACACCATTTGTGGCACCTTGTACATTTACATTTACTCCCGGAATTGGCTGTCCTGACGCTTTGTCAAGAACAACACCATTAATAGTATTCTGAGCAAGAATACTAAAAGGGAGTAACAGTAATAAAAATAACAACTTTTTATAAATTGCTTTCATACTTTTTGTTTAAATTAATTTGAATTTTGGTTGTTTTTTAAGTTTTAATTTTACTTCGAATTTCAAAATTAAGTAAATATTAACACCTCCGACAGAGGCACTTTTTAATTGACTTACGAAAACGTGGTAGTGTTGAAAACTTTGTATTTTATATTGACATTTGCGAAAAAAATTACAATAAATAAAAAATAATCTTACCTTTATTACGAATTGAATAGCAGAACATTATTACCATGAAAAGAAAGGTCACCCTTAAACAAATTGCAAAAGAGCTTGACGTATCCATTTCAACAGTTTCAAAATCGCTTAGAAACAGTCCTGAAATAGGTGAGGAAACGAGACTAAAAGTTCAGGCGTTTGCCAAATTTTACCACTACAAACCCAACAATATTGCCCTCAGTTTAAAAAACAGAAAAACAAAAACTATTGGGATTATCATTCCGGAAATAGTGCACCATTTCTTTTCAACAGTGATTAATGGAATAGAACAGGTTGCAAACGAAAACGGGTACAGCGTCATCATCTGTTTGTCGGACGATTCGTTTGATAAAGAAGTACTTAACATGGAAATGCTTGCCAATGGAAGCATCGATGGATTCATCATGTCTCTTTCAAAAGAAACGCAATTCAAGGGGGATTTTCATCATATTACGGAAGTTATCGATCAAGGAATGCCTGTTGTAATGTTTGACAGGGTTACCAATGAAATTCTTTGTGACAAAGTAATCATAGACGACAAACTTGCCGCTTACGAAGCAGTTCAAAGTTTAATTGATAAAGGAAGAAAAAAAATCGCTCTTGTTACCACTGTTGATTATGTAAGCGTCGGCAAACTTCGAACTGACGGCTACATAAAAGCCCTCTTAGACAATGACATACCATTTGATGAGAACTTAATCATAAAAATTGAAAATGTAGACACCTGCGAAATTACAATTGGAAGATTGCTGGAAGACAAGGCCATTGATGCCGTATTTGCAGTCAACGAACTTTTTGCAGTAACCATAATTAAAACTGCTAATAAAATAGGGCTAAGTGTCCCTAAAGATTTGGCGGTAATTGCTTTTACAGACGGAATCATTTCTAAATACTCTACACCAACCATCACAACGGTAAGTCAAAGCGGAATAAAAATGGGAAATAAAGCAGCAAAAATGCTCATCGAAAGATTAGAAGCAGAACATGACGATGAAGAAGAAGAAAATTATAAAACAGAAGTAATTGAAACCCATTTAATCGAAAGAGAATCTACCAATTAACAAATAACATTATCTAATTAATTCATTACTACAACCTTGTAGTAAACATTATTTCTGTTTATTTGTTTTTAAAAAGTAAAACATTGAAATAAATTTTTATATTTACCCCTCAAAGCTTTTACTTTTACTTCGAAAATAAGATAAGTTTTGATAAGCAAAGCGCTTATCGTATAATAATTAAATTACGATAATGGAAAAGCGTAAATTAAGTTTCTGGCAAATTTGGAACATGAGTTTCGGTTTCCTGGGAATACAATTTGGTTTTGCACTGCAAAACGCAAATACTTCAAGAATTTTTGAAACATTAGGCGCAAAAGTCGATGAAATCCCTATTTTATGGATTGCAGCTCCTGTAACGGGTCTGATCATTCAACCGATAATTGGTTATTTCAGTGATAGAACCTGGACAAAATTAGGCAGACGCAGACCTTATTTTCTGGTAGGTGCTATTCTATCATCTCTGGCTTTATTTATAATGCCCAATTCACCATCATTATGGATCGCCGCAGGAACATTATGGATGATGGATGCCTCTATCAACATTTCTATGGAACCTTTCCGTGCATTTGTCGGCGATAATTTACCCGAAAATCAGCGTACTTTAGGTTTTGCGATGCAGAGTTTTTTCATCGGACTGGGTGCCGTTGTTGGATCTTTACTCCCTTACCTCTTCACCAATGTTTTTGGCGTGAGCAATACCGCGGCGGCAGGAATCATACCTGACTCTGTAAAATGGTCTTTCTATATAGGAGGAATTGTTTTTCTATTGGCTGTATTGTGGACTATTTTTAAATCTACTGAATATTCTCCAGAAGAATTACAGGCTTTTGAACAAAAAGATAAAGACACCAAAGATGCAGCTCCAATTGAAACGGCGTTAGAAGCGAAGGCTAATATCAAAAGACAATTTACTTTAGGATTCCTGATGACCGCATTGGGAAGCGTTATTTCATTTGTAATTTTTGGAAAAGGGCTTAGTAAAGAACTGTATATTTTATTTGTCGGATTAATTGTCATTGGCATTTTATTCATGATTACTTCCTCGCTTAGAAAAGTTCAGATAAAAAATGGGTTCACTATCATCATGACCGATTTACTAAACATGCCTGCCACGATGAAAAAATTGGCTTGGGTTCAATTCTTTTCCTGGTTTGCGCTTTTCTCCATGTGGATCTACACGACTCAGGCAGTTACGCAACATATTTTTGGAACAACTGATACAACTTCAAAAATATACAATGACGCTGCTGACTGGGTATCAGTACTTTTCACCGTTTATAATGGAGTGGCCGCTGCTGTCGCTTTTCTATTGCCTGTAATTGCAAAAAAAGTAGGAATCCGATCCACACATTTACTGGCATTGTGCTCCGGTGGTTTGGGTCTGCTTTCCATTTATTTTATTGGAGACAAATATTTATTGCTACTTCCAATGATAGGAGTCGGTATCGCATGGGCAAGCATTTTATCAATGCCTTACGCTATGCTATCAGGCGCACTACCCGCTGCAAAAATGGGATATTACATGGGAGTTTTCAACTTTTTTGTAGTTATTCCTCAAATTGTCGCTGCAACGATCCTTGGTTTTGTTGTCAAGCAATTTTTTCAAAATGAACCTATTTACGCATTATTAATTGGCGGAGTATCCATGATCTTTGCCGGTTTACTTACACTTAGAGTAAACAACAGAACAAAAATTGAAATTCATGAATAATAAAAAAGCATTCATATTTGACCTTGATGGTGTGATTGTAGACACAGCAAAATACCATTATTTAGCTTGGCAAAAAATCGCAAATGAATTAAATATTGATTTTACACTGGAACATAACGAATTATTAAAGGGAGTCAGCCGCGTTCGTTCTTTGGATATTATATTAGAATTAGGAAAGGTGGAAGCCTCTCAGGAAGACAAGGACAAATGGTTGGTTCAAAAAAATGAGGATTATTTATCCTATTTGGTTGACATGAACGAGAGTGAAATTCTTCCGGGTGTCTTTCGAGTTTTGAAATTCCTAAAAGAAAAAGGCCAACCCATTGCTTTGGGTTCCGCCAGCAAAAATGCCAGACCAATTCTAGATAAGACAGGAATACTAGACTATTTTGATGTTATTGTAGATGGAAATGATGTTATGAATGCGAAACCAGATCCAGAAGTTTTTCTGATTGCAGCTAAATTATTGCATATTAATCCACAAGACGCTATTGTTTTTGAAGATTCAGTTGCAGGGGTGCAGGCGGCTAATATTGGAAAAATGACCAGTATAGGAATTGGCGAAGAGGCTATCCTACATGAAGCAAAATACATATTTAAAGATTTTACAGCAATAGACACGAACTTCATAGAAGATTTAATTAAAAAATAAAAAAGACAGAGTAAAAAAAGCATGAGATTGGATAAACTGTGGTAAAGCCCAGCAATTCTAAACTTCTCAACCTTACACTTTTTAAACTTTAACAAAAGGAAAGAAATGAACCAAGATTATATAAAACCAGACAATTGGTCTATCATAGAAGAAGGATTTGACAGAGAGTGTGTGAAATCATCTGAAAGTCTGTTCAGCATTGGCAACGGGGCGATGGGGCAACGTGCTAACTTTGAAGAAAATTATACTGGAGAAACCTTCCAGGGAAGTTATATTGCAGGAATCTATTATCCGGATAAAACTAAAGTGGGCTGGTGGAAAAACGGTTATCCAGAATATTTTGCCAAGGTTTTGAATGCTCCAAACTGGATTGGAATTGATATCGAAATCAACGGAGAAAAATTGGATTTGAATACCTGTTCACAAGTCAAAAACTTTCGTCGTGAACTGAACATGAAAGAAGGTTGGTACAATCGTTCTTTTGAAGCTACTTTGAAAAACGGAACTGAAATTTCCGTAAATATCCGTCGTTTTCTTTCGCTAATTCTAGATGAAGTTGGGGTTATCAATTACGAAATCATCCCTCTAAACAAAGACTCAAAAATAATTTACAAACCGTATATCGACGCTGGTGTAACCAATGAAGACGCGAACTGGGAAGAAAAATTCTGGGAACCTCTTGATATAAAAAAATCAGGAAATGAAGCTTTTGTTACCGCTCAAACCTTTAAAACGCACTTTAAGGTAACCACCTTTATGCAGAACAGCATTTTATACAATGGTGAAAAAACTGCCATTTCTCCTTCAAATATTGATGCGAATTCAAATAAAATTCAATTTAGTTACGATGTTATTGTGGCTCAGGGTCAAAAATCATCTATCCAGAAAATTGGTGGTTATACGGTCTCACTGAATCATGAAAACACTGTTACCGCTGCCGAAAAAGTAATCCAATCAGCATTAGCAAAAGGATACAACGAAATGCTACAAGATCAAATTGATGCCTGGGCAAAAATTTGGAAAATGTCAGATATTACAATTGATGGCGATGTAAAAGCACAACAAGGAATTCGGTTCAATATTTTTCAATTAAATCAAACCTATTTAGGAAAAGACAGCCGATTGAATATCGGACCAAAAGGGTTTACAGGTGAAAAATACGGAGGATCCACGTATTGGGATACTGAAGCCTATTGTATTCCTTTTTATATGGCAACCAAAGATCAGGAAGTGGCGAGAAATTTGTTGACCTACCGCTACAATCAATTGGATAAAGCCATTGAAAACGCTGCCAAATTAGGATTTACCAACGGCGCTGCTTTGTATCCAATGGTAACAATGAATGGCGAGGAATGTCACAACGAATGGGAAATTACCTTTGAAGAAATTCATAGAAACGGAGCCATTGCATTTGCCATTTATAACTTTTACAGATACACAGGCGATTACAGTTATATTCCTGAAAAAGGACTGGAAGTACTAATAGGAATTGCTCGTTTTTGGCATCAAAGAGCCAACTTCTCGACTCATTTAAACCAATATGTGCTTCTTGGAGTTACGGGTCCGAATGAATATGAAAACAACGTAAACAATAATTTCTACACCAATTATATTGCAAAATGGTGTTTGGAATATACCCATGAACAAATTCAGAAAGTATCCCTAGAATATCCTTCGGATCACAAAAGAATTACCGAAAAAGTAAAAATTTCGGATGCTGAATTACAGTCCTGGAAAAAAGTCTCGGATAATATGTACTTCCCTTTTTCTGAAGAGCATAATATTTACTTACAACAAGACGGTTTCTTAGACAAAGAATTAGTACGAGTAGCTGATTTAGACAAAAGCCAAAGACCAATCAATCAAAAATGGTCCTGGGACAGAATTTTGCGTTCGCCCTATATCAAACAAGCCGATGTCTTACAGTGTTTCTATTTCTTCGAAGATCATTTTTCCAAAGAAGAACTAAAAAATAATTTTGAATTTTACGAATCCTTTACGGTTCATGAAAGTTCACTTTCTCCTTGTGTACACTCCATTCAAGCCGCTTTATTGGACAAAATGGATATGGCGTATATGTTCTATCTGAGAACCTCGCGTCTTGATTTAGATGATTATAATAAGGAAGTGGAAGAAGGTTGCCATATTACATCCATGGCAGGAACTTGGATGAGTATCGTAGAAGGTTTTGGCGGAATGAGAATTAAAGAAGACCAACTTCATTTTTCTCCAAAAATCCCAAAAGAATGGAACGGATATTCCTTTAAAATCAACTTTAGAAATCAAATTCTGAAAGTGGACATTAATCATAAGGAAACAATCTTTTCAATAAACGGCAGCAAAGAATTAGCGATAATAGTGAATGGCAAGAATGTAGTTGTTAGCGCTGAAAATGCAGTTACAGTATAAAAGACAATTGTTAGAACTTGTAGTTACTCTATCATTGCCTTAAGCCTCGGCTTACAAAACAATCCCAATAAACATTGGGATTGTTTAATTGATAAGGGTTTCTAAAATCCAGTTTTTCCGTTGTTGTAAATTTAATGTCAATGAAATACAATTTAATAATGAATAAAATCGGTACATTACCCTTCATTAATAGGAGCTTTCTAAAAAAAATAACCTTATTCCTTCTTTTTATGTCTTTATCATTAAACGCTCAAATTCAAAGAGTCGAACCACCTTTTTGGTATGCTGGCATGAAAAATCCAGAATTACAAATTCTGTTTTATGGTAAAAATATTGCACAATATCAAGTTTCAGTATCCGATGCAATAAAAATCACAAATGTTAAAAGGACAGAGAATCCCAACTACATATTTGTCACCATTGATACAAAAAAAGTATTGGTATCTGATTTAGTTTTTACTTTCAGAAATAACAATAAAGAATCGTTCACTCAAAAATATGCTTTAAAGAAAAGGAGGGATCATTCGGCTCAACGCAAAAGCTATGATGCTTCTGACATGATGTACTTGTTGATGCCGGATCGTTTTGCAAATGGAAACAGGAACAACGATAGTGAAGACGCAACCACAGAAAAATCCAACCGTGCTTTACCCGGAGGAAGACACGGTGGAGACATTGAAGGGATTATAAAAAACCTAGATTACATTGCTTCACTTGGAGCAACAACGATATGGAGCACACCACTTTGTGAAGACAATGATGCTGCTTTTTCATATCATACTTATGGTCAATCTGATGTCTATAAAATAGATCCCCGTTACGGGACAAATGAAGATTATGTACGATTGTCTTCTGAAATGCATAAGAAAAACATGAAATTGGTAATGGATTATGTGACCAATCATTGGGGAATTGAACATTGGATGATGAAAGATCTGCCCACACGAGAATGGATCAACCAGTTTGAACATTACACCCAAACCAACCACAAAAGAACCGTTATTAACGACACCCACGCGTCTAAAATTGATACAGTAACATGCCTGAATGGTTGGTTCGCCCCATCGATGCCGGATTTAAACTTATCGAATCCTTTGGCTTTAAAATACTTGATTCAAAATGCTATTTGGTGGATTGAATATGCTGACCTGGACGGATTTAGAGTGGACACTTATAATTACTCCGATCCAAATGGAATTGCTAAATGGACCAAATCGGTTACTGATGAATATCCAAATTTTAATATTGTAGGTGAAGTCTGGATGCAAAGTCAAGCACAAATATCGTATTGGCAAAAAGACAGCCCAATAAGTAAAATACAAGGTTACAATTCCAATTTACCAACGGTGATGGATTTTACATTATTTGAGGCAACCGCTAAAGTATTCAATGAAGACGACGGTTCTTGGGACAAAGGAATGATAAAATTGTATGACAATTTTACCAATGACTTTCTCTATCCAAATACCAATAATATGCTGATTTTTGTTGAAAATCATGATACCAATCGTTTTAATGAGACTTACGGGAATGATATCAGAAAATACAAAATGGCAATGGCTTTGATTGCAACGGTTCGCGGAATTCCACAATTGTATTACGGTAGTGAAATTGGCATGACTGGTGACAAGGGCAAGGGTGATGCTGATATTCGTCAAGATTTTCCGGGTGGTTGGCAAGGTGATGAGAATAACGCTTTTATAAAAGAAGGAAGAACTCCGGGACAAAGTGAATATTTTGATTATACCTCAAAATTATTTAATTGGAGAAAAACAAAGCCGGTTATTCATTTTGGAAAAATGACACACTATATCCCGGAAAACAATGTGTATGTTTATTTTAGACACCATACGGATGAAAGTGTTATGGTTTTAATAAACAACAGCAATGAAACCCATACCATAAACACGCACCGTTTTAAAGAAAACATCAAAGATTTTAAAACGGGTAAGGATGTGATTTCTGAATTAACATTCAATATTACAAACGAAATAATAATTGAACCTAAATCGGTTTTGATTTTAGAATTGAAATAAAAATTTCATTATCGGCATTAAAAAAGTTCGAAGATTTAAATACTAAACAAATCTTTGTGAAACAGTCTGTGCTTTTTTCAAAAGCAATGAAACAAATAACCAATCATTAAAATTCAAATAAATGAAAAAATATTTAATTCTATTTTCACTAATAAGTACGGCTATTTTAACGAGTTGCACCACTGCAAAAAGGGTTTCTGAGCGTAACAAAAATAAAACCCAATTTGTTTGGGAAGGGGCCAATGTCTATTTTCTAATGACCGATCGTTTTAATAATGGAGACCCCTCAAATGATGTTGCATTCAACAGAACCAAAACACCAGGAAAACTTCGTGGATTTGAAGGTGGTGACATCAAAGGAATTTCAAAAAAAATTGACGAAGGCTATTTTGACAAACTGGGAATCAATGCCATTTGGTTTACACCGATAGTGGAACAAATTCACGATGGTGTAGATGAAGGAACGGGTTTAAGTTACGGTTTTCATGGGTATTGGGCCAGAGATTGGACGAACTTAGATCCTAATTTTGGCACAAAAGAAGATTTGGCTGCCTTAGTAGAAAAAGCGCATGCACACGGAATCAGAATTATTCTTGACGGTGTCATCAATCATACCGGACCAGTAACCCCAATCGATACAGTTTGGCCAAATGAGTGGGTAAGAACCGGACCAGCCTGCGATTATAAATCCTTCGCAAACACTACCGCCTGTACTTTAGTAGCGAATCTTCCGGATGTAAAAACAGAGCGCAATCAAAATGTGGATTTACCTCCATTTTTAATCGAAAAATGGAAAAAAGAAGGCCGTTACGAACAAGAAATTAAAGAATTGGATGCGTTTTTTGCCCGTACAGGATATCCAAGAGCCCCAAAATACTATATTATTAAATGGCTGACGGATTATATTACTGATTATGGCATTGACGGTTATAGAGGCGATACCGTAAAACACACTGACGAAACCGTTTGGGCTGATTTCAAATCACAATGCAACTATGCTTTTGAAACCTGGAAGAAAAACAACCCTGCAAAAGCATTGGACAGTAATTCTTTTTATACCATTGCTGAAGTGTATAACTATGGCATCAGCGCCGGACAAATTTTTGATTTTGGTGACAAAAAAGTAAACTATTACAAAAATGGATTCAATAACATGATCAATTTCGAATTCAAATGGGATGCTCAAAAAGACTATGAATTTATATTCTCTAAATATTCAAACGCATTGAACGGTGAACTAAAAGGATTCAGTGTTTTAAACTATTTATCGTCACACGATGATAGTAGCCCTTTTGATGCAAAACGTACCAAAAGCAAAGAGGCGGCTACAAAATTGTTGTTGAGTCCCGGACTTTCACAAGTATATTATGGAGATGAGTCCGATCGCTCTCTGGCAGTTGAGGGAACTCAAGGAGATGCTACGCTGCGTTCATTTATGAACTGGGACGCTATTAAGACGAATCCTGAAACACAAAAAACAGTACTGCATTGGCAAAAATTAGGCCAATTCAGAAGAAACCATCCTTGTGTTGGAGCAGGAATTCACAAACAACTTTCTGCCGGGCCGTATACTTTTAGCAGAACTTTTACAAAAGGGGATTATTCAGATTCTGTAGTCATTGGACTGGATTTGCCGATTGGTAAAAAAGAAATTACCGTCGGTTCCGTTTTTAAAGATGGTATTAAAGTAAGAGATGGATATTCGGGAAAAACAGGAATTGTTTCTGATGGAAAGGTTTCATTTGACACTAATTTTTCATTATTGTTAATTGAAAATCAGTAACTCTCGGAGTTTTTATAAAAAAAGAAGTTGTGTAAAATTTCACACAACTTCTTTTTTTATGAAAAACAAATCTTATTTTTTGGTAAAATCTCCTGCGTAAATTAGTACTAACTTTTTCATATCAAAATATTTCCTCAAAGCTGCATTCACTTTTTCTACATCCAACGCCTTTACTTTGTTTTCGTAATCTTTATAATCACTAAAGGTTTTATTCTGATCTAAATATTCTCTTAATTGTCGCACTAAAAATTCATCTGTCCCAAGCATCGTTTGTCGTTGTTGCAACCAAGATTTTAACGAAGCGTCGAACTCCACTTTTGTAAACCCTTTATCCAATGCTTTCTGAATTTCATCTTTCAAAGCATGGTCTAATTTATCTTTAAACAAGGGATTGAAGAAGGCGTAAATGCCCCAACTACCCGTCTTGTCAATACCACTTCCTGAAACAAAAGAGCCCGCACCATAACTCATCCCCTCCGCTTCCCGCAACCTTTGTGGTATTCTGGAAGAAAGGAAACCACCTCCAAGCAATTCATTTGCCATATCAACAGCCGGATAATCCGGCTCATTCATACCAATATTCAAATTGATTTTCCCAATAACAGCAGCATTGGTTTTATCATTGACCTGAATGGTTTTTTCCAACGATTTTACATCAAAATATTGAGTTGCAATTCTTGAATAAAGCTCTTTTGGGTTCCAATTATCCAAAGTTTTAGGCATAAATTCTTTGATACTTTTTTTATCGATCCCACCTACAAATGAAATGATACTATTATTTCCGTTATAGAAATCTTCGTAATATTTTTTCACGTCATTTAGTGTAATTTTACTTAATTCCGCTAATTCTTCATCAACTGTTTTTGAATAATAGGGATGCGATTTAGGATACAATGCCGTTTCTTTTTCAACAGCTTCACTAGCTAGTGATTGTGGTTCATTTTTGGAGGACTCCAACGCACTTTTAGTTTCTAATTTCATCTTTTCAAATTCAGAAGCATCAAATAATGGATTCCTTAAAATATCATCAACAAGAATTAAAGCTTTATTTAAATTTTCTTTATCAGTACTCATTCTCAGATACATCCTATCTACCGTTGCCTGTAAACTCAAATTAATTTTATATTGATCTAACTGGTCATTAATATCACTTTTACTTCTTGTTTTTGTGCCTAATTTAAGCATTTTGGCAGTTAAGTCAGCTATTAGACTTTTCCCTTCCAGTGCTTTCTCATTTCCTACCCGAAGCATTATTCGAGCTTCAATTTTATTTCCTTTTGAAGGTTTTTCAAGCAAGGCATATTTTCCTCCTGAAACTAACTTTCCTATTTCTACCGCTTTCAAAATATTGTCGACCGAAGTTTCAAAAGTCGCCTTATTCACCTCTAAAGTTTTACCTTTATATGTTTTTGTCAGCGCTGCAATATCAGGAGTATCGCTTACTTTTACACGTTCTGTATTATTTTCAGGTATGAATCTTCCCCAAGTCCTGTTGCTTTGTATATAATATTTTTTGGCAACATTTTGAATGTCTACAAGTGTCAATTTTTCAACATTATCTCTATCAATAAAGAATAAACGCCAATCTCCGGCACCAATATCTTCTGTCAATGCAATACTTAAATTAATGGTTTTATTGTAGGTGTTTTCAAATTGTTTCAACAATTCGTTTTTAGCTCTTTTTAAATCATCTTCGGTGAAAATCATTTTTGGAACGGTATTCATCGTCTGAAGAAAAACATTTTGAGCTGTTGTCAAATCCTTGTCTTTCGGAATTTCACATTGAAAATAACTAAAACCAGGATCTCGTAACGTTCTGGTATAGCCATAAACACTGGTGGCAAGTTTTGTTTCAACCAAAGCTTTATATAAAGCACCGGAAGGATTATTTGAAAGAATTGAAATCAAAGCATTGTTTGCCGCAAATTCTTTGTCCGAAAAACTAGGGGTATGATATGCCATTGCAACATACTGAATATCGCCGTTTCTTTTTAACTCAACAAAACGCTCCCCATCTTGTGCTGGTTCAACAGTATAAGTTGGTTCTATAATTTGTTTTAATTTCGGGATAATCGCAAAATATTTTGAAATCAAACCTAATGTTTTCTTTTCATCAAATTTCCCTCCGACAATTAGTATCGCATTATTGGGTTGATAATATTTTTTGTAGAACTTTTTAAGAGAAGATGCCCTAACTCTTTCAATATCCTCCTTACTTCCTATAGTTGAATTCCCGTAATTATGCCATAAAAAAGCAGATGAAATAATCCTTTCCTCCAGAACACCTGAAGGAGAGTTCTCCCCTATTTCAAACTCATTTCTAACCACCGAAAATTCAGTATCCAAATCCGATTGCAAAATAGAAGAGGTTACCATTCTGTCCGCTTCCATTTCTAAAGCCCAATTTAAGTTATCGTCAGTCGCAGGAAGAATTTCATAGTAATTTGTTCTGTCACTCCAAGTTGTCCCATTGGCTATTGCCCCTTTATCGGCAATCGCTTTTTTAATTTCACTAAATTTTGACGAACGTTTGAACAACATGTGCTCCAATAAATGGGCCATTCCGGTTTCACCATATCCCTCGTGTCTTGAACCTACATTATAAACAATGTTTACAATTACATTAGATTGTGCTGCATCAGGAATCAAAAGAATTCTAAGCCCATTTGGCAAATTATATTCTTTTATCCCTTCAACCGAAGTAACCAATTTTGGAATTTGAGCAAAACTTGTCCCTAGAAATAATCCTATAAAAAGAATCGACAAAATGGCTTTTTTCATAAATAACTGTGTTTAAGTTGGTTTAAAAACAATATTTTTTGGATTTTTATGTAAATATCCTATTTTTCTTTCATTAAAACATTATTTTTTATAAAAAAAAACAAACGTTTTTAAAGCTTTAACTTAAAAAATTGTTCTTTTTTTGTAATGAAAAAACATCCCATGAAAAAGATTGGTCATCGAGGCGCTAAAGGCTATGAGCCGGAGAACACATTCATTTCCTTCCAAAAAGCATTAGACATGCAAGTGGATGGAATTGAACTCGATGTACATGTGAGTGCTGATGGGGAATTAGTGGTTATCCATGATGAAACGGTTGACCGAACGACCAATGGGAAAGGTTTTGTAAATAAACTATCTTTGCGCGAATTGAGGGCTTTTCGAATTGACGACAAACACGAAATTCCAACACTCAAAGAAGTAATTGACTTAGTAAACCAAGATTGTTTTATCAATATTGAACTAAAAAACTATGATGCAGCGGAGAAAGTTGTTTCGCTCATTGAAAAATATGTTGCTAAAAAAGGATGGAAATACGACCGTTTTTTAGTTTCCAGTTTTGATTGGAATGCCTTGCAACAAGTGGCATTTTTGAATGATAAAATTCCAATTGGCGTTTTAACAGAAACAAATTTAGATTTAGCGCTGGCTTTCGCTAAATTTATTCAGGCAAAATCCGTTCACCCTCATTTTCATTTATTGACAAAGGAAAATACGGCACAAATACAAGAAAAGGGATTGCAGGTTTTCCCTTGGACAATCAATGAAACAGAAGACATTCAAAAAATAAAAGCATTCAATGTAAACGGAATCATCACTGATTTCCCAAATAGAATATGAATCAAAATTTCGACATAATAATAGTAGGCGGTGGCGCAGCAGGATTTTTTACGGCAATTAATATTGTGGAGAAAAATCCGAAATTAAAAGTAGCCATTCTGGAACGTGGTACAGAAGTACTAAACAAAGTTCGTATTTCCGGTGGTGGAAGATGCAACGTGACGCACGCTTGTTTTGAACCTAATGAATTGGTGAAGTTTTATCCGCGTGGCGAAAAAGAATTACGAGGCCCTTTTCATCAGTTTTGTTCTGGCGATACAATTGAATGGTTTGAGAAACATGGGGTAGAACTAAAAATTGAAGCCGACGGACGCATGTTTCCAGTTTCAAATTCATCACAAACTATCATCGATTGTTTCCTGAAAACAACACAAAAATTGGGAATTGCCGTTCTGACAGGACAAAGCGTGCAATCCATTTTTAAGAAAGACAATCTATGGAAAATAGAAACCCAAAGTGAAAACTATCTTTCCGAAAAATTAATTCTGTCCACGGGCAGCAATCCTAAAGTATGGCAAATGCTGCACAATTTCGGACATGCTATTGTCAGTCCAGTCCCCTCTTTATTCACTTTTAATATAAAAGACCCGAGAATAAAAGAATTGCCAGGCGTTACTGCTCATGTTACCGTAAAAGTAAAAGATACCAAACTCACCTCAACAGGACCCTTGCTAATCACACATTGGGGAATGAGCGGCCCTGCGATTTTGAAATTATCCGCTTGGGGAGCCCGCATCTTGCATGACAAAAATTATCAGTTCACCATTTTTGTAAATTGGTTAAATGATATTGATACCGAAGCTGCCGAAAAAACCTTAAAAGAGTTAAAACAAGAACACGCCAAAAAATCAGTTTCTAAAAAATCACCATTCGAACTAACAAACCGGTTATGGGAAAGTTTGGTTCTAGCATCAGGGATTGAATCTGAAACGAAATGGGCCGATTTATCTAAAATTCAATTACAAAATCTAGCAAGTCAATTAACCAACAGCACTTTTCAAGTGAATGGAAAAAGCACGTTTAAAGAGGAGTTTGTAACCGCGGGAGGAATCGATTTAAAGGAAATCAACTTCAAAACGATGGAAAGTAAATTGCATGAAAATTTATATTTTGCAGGCGAAATTGTAAATATAGATGCGATTACCGGTGGATTTAATTTCCAGAACGCATGGACGAGCGGGTTTATTGTGGCAAACGCTATCTCCATCTAGTTATCCGGTTTTCAATCACAAATAAACTCAGATAATTCAAACAATTAACCCTTTAATGAAGAAAAAATTATCTTTTGATTAACATTAATTTATAAGATATTTCGCAATATCACAAAACATATTTGAATATGTTTGCCTATAAATTATTGCAAATGAATAAATTATATTTTTTACTACTATTGTTTTTTTTACTGGTTCAATCTGGCTTTTCCCAAACTGAAAAATTAATTATCGGTAGGGTTTTACATGAAAATTTTCCTGTTGAAAAAGTTGAAGTGGCTACTACTATTTCTAAGAAAACCACAATTACTAACGCTGCTGGTGAATTCTCCATAGTAGTAAAGATGGGTGACGAACTCATTTTTATTTCAAAAAACCATGAGACCAAAAAAATCGTAATAGATCAGAACACCATAGCAAAAAACAATCTTATTATTTCATTAACCCTTAAGCCAGAACAATTAGACGAAGTAGTAATTACAAAAATGTCTTCTGTTCGACTAAGCACAGACAAAGCTTATGAACAAGGAATGCTGGATAAATTAACTTTAGAAAAAGCTGCCAATACTCCAAAAATCCTTGGGGTTTACAAAGGAACCATTGAAAACCCGATGGATTTTATGCGCATCGGAGGAATGATTTTAGGTTTATTCGCAAAAGGGAAAGAGAAAACTGAAAAAAATATTCCTGAAATTGAATTCACAGCTTTGGCAAAAAGCAGCTATAATCATCAATTTTACATCAAAAACTTAAAGTTAACCCCAGACGAAATAGACCTTTTCCTTCAATTTTGTGGTGCAGATCCTAAATCAAAAACGCCATCACAAAATGATAGTATTTTATCGATAATGGATTTTTTGTTTGCAAAAAACATTGAATTTAAGAAGCTAAAGACTTTATAAAATAATCGAGTTACTTACTTAATCACTACGATTTGTTTCCAGCCCCGATGCGGATGTGAGACTAATCGTTTGAATATATTATCAAAAATAGAATCTTTGTAAATTGACCTATTCAGCCGATA
>NZ_JBLVPW010000042.1:0-25346 GCF_048286715.1 Flavobacterium kochi | reverse complement strand
GTCAGCAAAGGTCAAGGTCACTGAAGCATCACAAGTATCAGTTGCTGTTGCTTGCGCAAAGGCTGGCAAGGCTGGACAATTGATAGTGGATGGTGCTGGTAAAGCTGCGATTACCGGTGCAGTAACATCATGAACATTGATGGTTTGTGAAGCAGAAGAATGGTTGCCACAATCATCTGTTGCAGTCCAGGTTCTGGTTACGCTGTAATTACCGGCACAGTTGCCTGGAGTAGTTACATCAGCAAAAGTCAAAGTCACTGAAGCATCACAAGTATCAGTTGCTGTTGCTTGCGCAAAGGCTGGCAAGGTTGGACAATTGATAGTGGACGGCGCAGGTAAAGCTGCGATTACCGGAGCCGTGATATCCTGAACATTGATGGTTTGCGTAGCAGAAGAATGGTTGCCACAATCATCTGTTGCAGTCCAGGTTCTGGTTACGCTGTAATTACCCGGACAATTGCCTGGAGTAGTTACGTCAGCAAAGGTCAAGGTCACTGAAGCATCACAAGTATCAGTTGCTGTTGCTTGCGCAAAGGCTGGCAAGGCTGGACAATTGATAATGGATACAGCAGGTAAAGCTGCGATTACCGGTGCAGTAACATCATGAACATTGATGGTTTGTGAAGCAGAAGAATGGTTGCCACAATCATCTGTTGCAGTCCAGGTTCTGGTTACACTGTAATTACCCGGACAGTTGCCTGGAGTAGTTACATCAGCAAAAGTCAAAGTCACTGAAGCATCACAAGTATCAGTTGCTGTTGCTTGCGCAAAGGCTGGCAAGGCTGGACAATTGATAGTGGACGGTGCTGGTAAAGCTGCGATTATCGGTGCAGTAACATCATGAACATTGATGGTTTGTGAAGCAGAAGAATGGTTGCCACAATCATCTGTAGCGGTCCAGGTTCTGGTCACACTGTAATTACCCGGACAGTTGCCTGGAGTAGTCACATCAACAAAGGTCAAGGTCACTGAAGTATCACAGGCATCAGTTGCAGTAGCTTGCGCAAAGGCTGGCAAGGCTGGACAATTGATAGTGGATGGAGCAGGTAAAGCTGCGATTACCGGAGCCGTGATATCCTGAACATTGATGGTTTGTGAAGCAGAAGAATGGTTGCCACAATCATCTGTTGCAGTCCAGGTTCTGGTTACACTGTAATTACCGGCACAGTTGCCTGGAGTAGTTACATCAGCAAAAGTCAAGGTCACTGAAGCATCACAAGTATCAGTTGCTGTTGCTTGCGCAAAGGCTGGCAAGGCTGGACAATTGATAGTGGATACAGCAGGTAAAGCTGCGATTACCGGAGCCGTGATATCCTGAACATTGATGGTTTGTGAAGCAGAAGAATGGTTGCCACAATCATCTGTTGCAGTCCAGGTTCTGGTTACACTGTAATTACTGGCACAGTTGCCTGGAGTAGTTACATCAACAAAGGTCAAGGTCACTGAAGTATCACAGGCATCAGTTGCAGTAGCTTGTGCGAATGATGGCACGGCTGGACAATTGATGGTGGATGCGGCTGGTAAAGCTGCGATTACCGGTGCAGTAATATCCTGAACATTGATCGTTTGTGTTGCAGTGGATGTATTTCCACAGCCGTCCATAGCAGTCCATGTTCTGGTTATGCTGTAATTAGCCGGACAGTTGCCTGGAGTAGTCACATCAGCAAAAGTCAACGAAGCAACTCTACAATTATCCGTTGCTGTCGCTTGCGCAAAGGCAGGCACGGCTGGACAATTGATGGTGGATGCAGCTGGTAAAGTACTGATTACTGGCTTGATCTCGTCTTTTACAACAGTAAAAGTACTAGTGCATGTTTTAGGAACTTTGTGGCAAGCATCAGATACTTTATATTCGAAACTCAATTGTCCACCGCAAGTCAGATTGCCTAAAGGTGGAAAATCTGCCAGGTTATCAGTAACTGGACTAATTCCACCCGTATTACTGAAACCAGCTTTCCAAGTATTATAAGCTGCCGTTATCGCTTCGCTGGTGCTGCATACTGGTAAAGAAACAGGCTCAGAGCAGGTAACTGCCAGATTACTCAAATCCAAATTCAACTGAATTGGAGCTCCCGGAAAATCCTTTAGTTCGGATTGAGCTGAATTTCCTGAAGATCTTGTTCTAATAAACAGCGTACTGATTATAAAGCACGGATTATTAGTCGCTTTCAGCACTTGGGTAAGATTGATAGCACCCTCAGCCCATTGATTAGGAGCATAAACACCAGGAAAGGTTCCATAGGTATCAAAGGGTACCGTGGTAGTCGAAAAGTTATTGGTTAAATAAACATCACCAAAAAATTCAGAGTTGGGATGAATTACATATTCATACCCGCCTCCCGCTTTTGCTGTCCATATCCGAATTACGACGTTAGCGTCACCGCCTCCTTGGGTAAATTCAATAGTGAGCAATATGTCACCGACTGTACGTCCTCCTTGGGTTCCTAATGTCGTAAATCCGCCGCTACCCCCTGTAATTGGTGCAACACCACTTAGGGGGTCAGCGGGACCAAAGGTGGCGCCAGTAATCGTTAAGGGAGCCTGCAAAAACTCAAAATCTATGTAACTGCTCCCATTGGTTACCTGACGGTCACCTGCAAAAAGACACCACAAATCTGTAGCAACTCCAGGTCCACTGGTACCCGTAACAAAGGTATTATCATCAATACTTACTCCACCTATTACACCCGGATCACCATAACTAAAATGGGCACCACAATTTTGGATTTCATTTTTATTAGGCGAAGATCCTGCACCCCAATTATAGGTGTTGGGATTATCGTTTATCTTATTAGAGAGAGTGAATATGGTTGGATCATTTTGGTAAGGATCCTGCAGGAAATAGCTGACTGGCACAGTGACAGGCACTGTGGGTTTGTAAAAAACTTCACCTGTCAATGGGTTAATCACACCATGCCCTGCTATAGTAGGATGCAATTGGTCAAACAAGTCGCCTACACCTTCATATATAGTACCAATAGGTTCATGAGCAAAGGCATCGCCATCAACTCCTGAACCGCTATGGGGGTATTGTACTGGCACTACACCTTTAATAGATCCTTGCGCATTAACTGTATAACCCGTCATTAAAATTGCTACCAACATAAGTGGCAAAGCAAATGACCGACGCCAATAACAAGACCATAGCCTTGATAGAGAATCGACAGGAGTTATAAAATTAAATTTTGAAAAACTTACGTTTAAAGGTTGGAAAAAAGTACAACAATATTCTTGCATACTTTTTATCTTAAAAGAGATAATTTTTTTCATAATAATTTGGTTTTAAGACCATATTATTAAAGTAAGAAAGCATTAGTAGAATTTGGGTTTCCGAAAAAACAAAGTGTGTTGTCTCATAAATTGTATTTATACATTAGAAAAAACAGGAAGTTTACAGATTTGAAAAATGTAACTACTAGACAAACAACCATCTTCAAAAAATAGATTTATGAAGTATCCTTTCAATAAACTGGATTTACAATGTGGGAATCAAAAACCACGTCCATTTATTAACTAAAACATTTTTTTTTAAACAATTTAAAATATTGATTTTAAAAATGATTAGAATTAAAAAATAATAAAAACAGGAAAAACAAAAGTTTTCAGATTCAGGGAGAAAACTTGTAGAAAAACGAAACATCTTCAAAAAACTAATTTTATGAAGTACTCCATCATCCAAAGGATATTTTATTGTGGGGTAACAAAAAAATCCTTTTATTATTTGAAAGTTATTCGATAAACAACTCGAATCAAATAATTTTTTGTTAAACCAAAGTTAGGCATTACAACAAAAAAAGAAAAAAAAACAAAGCCAAACAAGGCAACATTCTATTATACCCGACAAAGAACACAGTTCGCTAAGAAAAGCTTTACAGCATTAAAATATTAATACTAAAAAACTCGTTAACTATTTGATTATCAATTAATTAATAGTTTTATTACTTAAATTTTGTTAATTAAAAAATAATGTTAAAAGCAATAAATTACTCTTGTACTTTAATCATTTAATTGCATTTACACTGATTTTTCGATAACAATTTTAGGCAATTATTGATAATCTTAAATTATTAAAATTGATTCCTTTTTTTTAAGGTTTCAAAAACATTATAAGAATTTTAAAATGTTGATTTTTATTCTTTCGAAATGTGGGACGAAATAACAATGATCATAAAAACCCACATGTTTATCAAAGATAAAATCAAAGCCAAATCCGTAGTAATGAAATGGTTTTCATTTCAATATCGATACTGGACAACATTAGTCCGCTTTTTTAGTAAAATACTAATGATGAAAAATAGTTCCTAAGTACTTCATCCACCAAAAATATTTTTAAAATGAGTAACCGAAAATCTTTTATCACATCAAAATAGTTCTTATATACCAACTTAAGAATCAATTAAAAAAATAACATAAATAAACCCCGGAAATTTTTACTTCCGAGGCTTATTTTTATATTCTAATCCATTTCATTCTTTTTTAGGGATTAGACAATTATTGAAAATTATCTATTTGGAAGAAATAACTTTTTTCGTACTGCTTCCTCTGTTCGTAGTCAGTTTCACAACGTAAACTTGCTCTTGTCCTTTTTTTGCATTAAGGTTTAGCGTAATTTTTTTGTTCAAAAAACTATTGGTATCCGCTTTTGAAAGTATTGAAATCCCTTGTGCATTGAAGACATCGATTTTCACATCAGATACATAATCAAATTTATATCTAATAGTGAGCTGATCTTTGAAAGGAACCGGATACGCCTCAAAACCCACATTTGCAGTTTTACTGGTTAATGTAGCGTTTTCTTGAGCAGCGACCTGCGCCAATTGTGACAAGGCACTACAAAATGGCCCGTCAAGATTGTTGATATTAGCTAGGGTATTTGCCAAAGAACTGCAATTGCCACTCAAGAATGCATTACGTATAAGTGTATACAAACTTGCAAAGTCGGTACTTCCTGCTGGGTACGGATATTCAGTCGGGAATGCTGCTACGCCTAACAGTGCAGAAACAGCATGTCTTGCCAATGCTTTACAATCTCCACCACCCAACTGGGTTGCTCCTAACATGGTAAGGTCAGCTTTGTTGGAAATAGCAGGAGTTTTTGCAATGTTAAAATAATCATAGAAACTGCTACTTGCGACAAATGTTCCGGCTGTGAATCCTTCAGGTCCTGTCCATGCATAGCTGCCCATTCCTACCGTTGCATTAAAGGTAGAACCAGTATGGCACAAATAGTTTGTTCTCCTGTGATTGAACGGCTTGGATTCGTTGTAACGGTGAACTTTTTTGCTCGTACAATTAGAAATGGTCTTAGTATCATCATAAATATAGATGATTTGATTATAGCGATAATTATTGATAATCTTAATTATCAAAATCATTTTTTATAGGTTCTGAGAATTTTAAAATATAAATTTTTATTCATTCGAAATGTTATCCCAAAATGAGAATGAGAATAAAAACCAAGATGATTATAAAAAACAAATCAGGTTGAAACAAATTAATCAGGTTGAAACAAATTAATCAGGTTTTTCAATATAAAGTACAAATGATAAAGTAGTACTGAAGTACCTATTCATCCAAATGATATTTTTGCAGGGGGCAATAAAAAAACCTCGAAATTTTTACTTCCGAGGCTTATTTTTATATTCTAATCCATTTCATTCTTTTTTAGGGATTAGACATTTATTGAAAACTATCTGGAAGATATTACTTTTTTCGTACTACTTCCTCTGTTAGTAGTTACTTTTACAACGTAAACTTGTTCTTGTCCTCTATTTGCTTTAAGGTTTAGAACAATTTCTTTGTTCAAATAACTATGAGCATCAGTTTTGGAAAGTACCAAACTACCTTGTGCATTAAATACTTCAATTTTGACGTCAGATACATAATCAAATTTATATCTAATAGTAAGCTGGTCTTTGAAAGGAACAGGATACGCATCAAAACCTACGTTTTCAATTTTTGCTTCAATAGCAGGAACTTTATTGATCGTACTAGGAGCAACTGCTGTAGGAAGTGAACAATTCCCCGGTAACGGAGTATTGTCTGTACAACCAGATACGGCATCTATAATTCCAGTACTTCCTGTAACAAGCACGGGTGCATTATTACCTACTTTTGTGAAGCTTTTGAAAGTATAGGTACTGGTAGGATTAGCTCCTGAAATATTAGCATCAATGATTGATTTCACATCGTATTTTACAGAAATAATATACGTTGCTCCAATTGTCGCTCCTGTCACAACCATTTTAGCTTCAGAACCACCGACAATGCTTGCAGTAAAGTTTACATTTGTTCCGCAACCCTGAGTAAATAAACGGACATTGGAAGCATTTTGCACACTAAACAGTTTATTCAAATCACCATCATTAGATTGTGTTACATTAATTGTAAAGTTAGCTGCTGGTGCAACCACATTTGAATAATAGAAGAACACACCCGGTATGGCATTAGTCACTTTTCCATTACTAGGAGAAGAGGCTGTATAACAAACTTGTGATAACTGAGGAGCTGTTCCTGTAGTGAAATTACAACAGGTAGTCTGAGTCGGGAAGATGTGAGCACAAGGAGTTACACTAATGGTTTGGCTACATGGAGTAGACTCATTACCACAAGCGTCAACTGCTTTCCAAGTACGTGTTTGGCTTCCATCAGCATTGACTACGGTACCAACGGTAATAATAGTGAACGTACTACAATTATCAGTGGCAGTTGGTTCATCAAAATTAAATGCAGCATTACATTCGATCGTTTTAGGACCTGAACATGTTATCACTGGAGCAGCGGTATCCTGCACCGCAATAGTTCTACTACAAGTAGCGGTATTGCCGCAATCATCGGTGGCGGTCCATGTTCTGGTGACACTATAGTTACTTGGACAGCTGCCTGGTGTTCTTACATCGGCAAAAGTAATTGTCACAGTTGGATCACAGGTATCGGTAGCTGTTGCAGCACCAAAAGTTGGAGTGCCTGGACAGCTAATAGGTGAGGTCACCGTAGGACAAGTAATTACTGGCGGAGTGGTATCCTGAACATTAATGGTTCTGCTACAAGTAGCGGTATTACCACAATCATCTGTAGCGGTCCATGTTCTGGTCACACTGTAGTTACCTGGACAGTTGCCTGGAGTAGTTACATCAGCAAAAGTGATTGCCACACTTGGGTCACAGGTATCGGTAGCTGTTGCTACACCGAAAGTCGGAGTGGCAGGACAGTTAATTGGAGATACTACTGTAGGACAAGTAATTACCGGAGGAGTGGTATCCTGAACGTTGATGGTTCTGCTACAAGTAGCGGTATTACCACAATCATCTGTAGCGGTCCATGTTCTGGTCACACTGTAGTTACCCGGACAGTTGCCTGGAGTGGTTACATCAGCAAAAGTGATTGCCACACTTGGGTCACAGGTATCGGTAGCTGTTGCTACACCGAAAGTCGGAGTGGCAGGACAGTTAATTGGAGATACTACTGTAGGACAAGTAATTACTGGAGGAGTGGTATCCTGAACGTTGATGGTTCTGCTACAGGTAGCGGTATTACCACAATCATCTGTAGCGGTCCATGTTCTGGTCACGCTGTAGTTACCCGGACAGTTGCCTGGAGTGGTTACATCAGCAAAAGTGATTGCCACACTTGGGTCACAGGTATCGGTAGCTGTTGCAACACCGAAAGTCGGAGTGGCAGGACAGTTAATCGGTGATACTACTGTCGGACAAGTAATTACTGGAGGAGTGGTATCCTGAACGTTGATGGTTCTGCTACAGGTAGCGGTATTTCCGCAATCATCCGTAGCGGTCCACGTTCTGGTCACGCTGTAATTACCCGGACAGTTGCCTGGAGTGGTTACATCAGCAAAAGTGATTGCCACAGTGGGGTCACAGGTATCGGTAGCTGTCGCCGGACCAAAAGTTGGTGCGGCAGGACAGTTAATTGGTGATACTACTGTCGGACAAGTGATTACCGGAGGCGTGATATCCTGAACGTTTATGGTTCTGCTACAGGTAGCAGTATTTCCGCAATCATCTGTAGCGGTCCATGTTCTGGTTACGCTGTAATTTCCTGGACAGTTGCCTGGAGTGGTTACATCAGCAAAAGTGATTGCCACAGTGGGGTCACAGGTATCGGTAGCTGTCGCGGGACCAAAAGTTGGTGTGGCAGGACAGTTAATCGGTGATACTACTGTAGGGCAAGTAATTACTGGAGGCGTGGTATCCTGAACGTTGATAGTTCTGCTACAGGCAGCGGTATTACCACAATCATCTGTAGCGGTCCATGTTCTGGTCACGCTGTAGTTACCCGGACAGCTGCCTGGAGTGGTTACATCAGCAAAAGTGATTGCCACAGTTGGGTCACAGGCATCGGTAGCTGTCGCTGGGCCAAAAGTTGGTGTGGCAGGACAGTTAATTGGTGATACTACTGTAGGACAAGTAATTGTAGGAGGCGTAGTGTCTCGTACTACAATAGTTCTGTTACAGGTAGCAGTATTACCACAATCATCTGTAGCAGTCCAGGTTCTGGTCACACTGTAATTACCGGGACAATTTCCTGGAGTGGTTACATCAGCAAAAGTGATTGCCACACTTGGGTCACAGGTGTCGGTAGCTGTTGCTACACCGAAAGTCGGAGTGGCCGGACAGTTAATCGGAGATACTACTGTAGGACAAGTAATTACCGGAGGCGTAGTATCCTGAACGTTGATGGTTCTGCTACAAGTAGCGGTATTACCACAATCATCTGTAGCGGTCCATGTTCTGGTCACGCTGTAGTTACCCGGGCAGTTGCCTGGAGTGGTTACATCAGCAAAAGTGATTGCTACACTTGGATCACAGGTATCGGTAGCTGTTGCTACACCAAAAGTCGGAGTGGCAGGACAGTTAATCGGTGATACTACTGTAGGACAAGTAATTACCGGAGGGGTAATATCCCGAACCACAATAGTTCTGCTGCAGGTGGCGGTATTGCCGCAACCATCGGTAGCCGTCCATGTTCTGGTCACGCTATAGTTACCAGGACAGTTGCCTGGAGTGGTTACATCAGCAAAAGTTATTGGTACAGCTCCAGGACAGTTATCGGTAGCTGTTGCTACGCCAAAGGATGGTGTGGCTGGACAATTAATTGGAGATACTACCGTTGGACAGGAAATAGTCGGCGGGGTTACATCCGTACACAAATTAACTTGAAAAGGTGCTCCGGGAAAATCCTTTAATTCTGATTGACCGGAAGAACCAGAAGTTCTGGTTCTGACAAATAAGGTACTAATTACAAAACAAGGATCATTCCCTCCAAAAATTCTAGTTATATTAACAGCCCCTTCTGCCCATTGATTTGCAGTATACGCCCACAAATTAGGATTGGTGGAAATAGGAGCTTGATTATAAATAGGATACGGCACTATGGTTTGTCCCGTGTTATTAGTACCAAAAACAGCCCCAGCAGGAGGGGTAATTGGATTACTATAAGCAGTTCCATTCCATTGTCTAACAACAACATTTGCGGATACCCCACCTTGGGTAAACTCAATAGTTATTAAAAGATCATTAATTGTACGCCCGCTAGGATTACTAGGAGTAGTCGCTGCAGATGTAAAAACTCCAAAATTAAACCCTTTTGCGTCAGTTCCTGTCACGGTCATTTCTAATTTTTTTTGTAGAATCTCAAAATCGATATAACTGCTTCCATCAGTTACTTGACGGTCTGCAGCGAAAATCAACCATAAATCGGCAGAATTTCCACCCAAAGCAGGATCCCCATGAGTAAAATGGGCAATTGCATTTTGAATTTCATTTTTGTTTGGTGAAGAACCGACACCCCAAGTATAAGAGCTTATAGCATCATTGATCTTATTGCTACTGGTGAAAGTAGTTGGATCACTAGTTGTAATATTATCTCTGAAAAAGGTGGTGTTAGGATAAACATAGAATTGAGGTGGTAATGGCCCGTCCGGATAATTGTAAGGGGGCGGTATAGGTACAAATATCCCTCCTGGATCAGCTGCTGGATTTGTTTCACCT
Source organism: Flavobacterium kochi (assembly GCF_048286715.1). NCBI lineage: Bacteria > Pseudomonadati > Bacteroidota > Flavobacteriia > Flavobacteriales > Flavobacteriaceae > Flavobacterium > Flavobacterium kochi. Next base: position 15,339 of record NZ_JBLVPW010000042.1, on the reverse strand, counting down.
GGCTGAAATAGAAAGTCTCCCCAAGCTGGATTATCACCAGTAGCTCTAACAAATGCATTTCCATCAATAGCAAACCCTCCCTTAGGGGCTATAACTGGCGCTCTTCCTAGAATATTTTGGGCATTCGTGGTAGATGTTGTCATTAAAATTGCTACCAATGTAAATGGTAATACAATCGACTGGTGGCAACAACGAAACCATAAATTTGACAGGTAATCAATTGAATTTCTCTCCTTAAATTTAAAAAAACTTAATTTAGAAACAGTGTTTTTCGTTAAGAAGCAACAATTTATTTTGCTCGACAAAACATCGAAAAACTTCGAAATTGTATTCTTTTTCATAATAAAAGTATTTTTACATCATAAATTAGGAAAAAAGGAAAATTTACAGACTTGGGAAGAAAACGTATAGAAAAACAAAACACCTTCATAAACACATTTATGAAGTACTCCATCGTCCAAAGGATTTTTATTGTGGGGAACAATAACTAAATTCTTTATCAACCAGATAGTTGCTTAAAGAAGCAACCTTAAAACTCTAATCTAAAACAATTAGTATTGAAATTAACACGATAGGTATGCAACAAAAGTTTTCAGACTCGGGGGAGAAAACTTGCAGAAAAACGAAACATCTTCAAAAAATAATTTAATGAAGTAGTCCATCATCTAAAGGATATTTTATTTTGGGGAAACAAAAAAATCCTTTTATTAACCTGAAAGTTGCTTGACAAACAACCTAAATCAAATAAATTTTTGTTAAACCAAAGTTAGGTATTACACCAAAAAAAGGAAAAAAAACAGACCCAAACAAGACAACATTCTATTATTCCCGACAAAGAACACTGTTCACTAAGAAAAGCTTTACGGCAGCAAAATATTAATACTAAATAACTGGTTAACCATCTGATTATCAATTAATTGATAGTTTTATTACATAATTTTTGTTAATTAAAAAATAATGTTAAAAGCAGTAAACCGTCGTTGTACTTTAATCACTTTATTGCCTTCATATTGATTTTTTGATGAAAAATTTCAACAATTATTGCTAATCTTAAAACATTAAAATTTACTCGTTTCTTTTTAAGATTTCAGCAACATCGTAAGGATTTTAAAATATTAATTTCCCGTTTTTCAGAAATGTCGGAATGAACCGAAAACGAGACCCAATCCATATAAAAAAAGCCAACCCAATAGTCTTGAGATAGCTTTTCTTTAATACAAATAGTAAGTATTAATCAGTCCCTATTTTTTAGGGCAAAAGTGTACTTTCAATTGTTTATTCCCTCCTATTTAATTCATAAACCACTAATATACAGTTACTAGCATTTCACCATATATCGTTTTCGTAAATGATAAAATAGTACCTAAATCAGAAAAAATAGCGGTGTTGAATCATGTGGTGTTGGAGTAATTTAGCACTATAAATTTTAATTATTAATTAAAAACTAGTATCATGAAAAAGATTTTAAAATTAAGTTTATTGTTGGTAGTGGCAATGACTAGCATGAGTTCGTATGCAATCGATGGTGATTTTTTACTCCATGTAAAAAAAGGTAAAGGAAATGAAATTAGCTTTTCTCTAAATGAAATCAAAAAAGTTAATGTGTCTATCTACGATGATGAGAATAACTTAATCTACACCGAAAAAGCAACAGGTGAGAAAGGAATCGTAAGAAGATATAATTTAGATGAATTTCCAATTGGCACTTATTATTTGGTTGTCGAAAACAATCTAAAAAAAGTACGACATGAAATTATTATTGCTGAAGAAAAGTCAATTTTAACAACAAAAGCGATCTCGGAAGTTTACAAACCGGCATCGAAAAATAAAAACATTGCAAATGTTGATTAGTTTGTTACTCAAAAGAATACCTGAATATTATTTTTAAGAGGCTGTCTTTGCAAAGAACAGCCTCTTTTTTATGATCCATTATAGCAGCAAATGTAATTACAAGAAATTCAAAAGAATTTCAACCAGAATTCTTATTCGGCAATCTTATGCTACATATTTCTTCTGTATTGACCACCAACTTCAAATAAAGCAGCAGTAATTTGCCCCAAAGAACAAACCTTTGTCGCCTCCATTAAATGTTCGAATAAATTTTCATTTTTAACAGCAGCCTCTTGTAGCGTATTTAAATGTTCCTTTACTAAATCCTGATTGGACTGATGTAAATGGCTCAACATATCAATTTGATATTGTTTTTCTTCTTCGGTCGCACGAATTACTTCGGCTGGAATTACCGTTGGAGACCCTTTCGAGCTCAAGAACGTATTCACCCCTATAATTGGGAATTCCCCAGTATGTTTCAAAGTTTCATAATACAAACTTTCTTCCTGAATTTTACTTCTTTGGTACATTGTTTCCATAGCACCGAGTACTCCTCCTCGTTCGGTAATCCTGTCAAATTCTTCTAAAACCGCCGCTTCAACTAAATCTGTCAGCTCTTCGATAATGAACGAACCCTGAATTGGATTTTCATTTTTGGCCAATCCCAATTCTTTATTGATAATCAACTGGATTGCCATCGCACGGCGTACTGATTCTTCTGTAGGTGTTGTAATGGCTTCATCGTACGCATTCGTGTGCAAGGAATTACAATTATCATAAATCGCATACAATGCTTGCAAAGTTGTACGAATGTCATTAAAATCGATTTCCTGGGCATGCAAGGAACGTCCGGAGGTTTGAATGTGGTATTTCAACATTTGAGCACGTTCGTTAGCTCCGTATTTGTTTTTCATGGCTTTCGCCCAAATTTTACGTGCCACACGGCCTATAACTGCATATTCCGGATCAACTCCATTCGAAAAGAAGAAGGATAGGTTTGGTCCAAAATCGTTAATATTCATGCCTCTACTCAAATAATACTCCACATAGGTAAACCCGTTGGAAAGCGTGAAAGCCAACTGTGTGATTGGATTAGCTCCCGCTTCGGCAATATGATACCCAGAAATGGAAACGGAGTAAAAGTTTCTAACATTGTTGGTAATGAAATATTCCTGCACATCCCCCATCAATCGCAAAGCAAATTCAGTAGAGAAAATACAGGTATTTTGCGCTTGGTCTTCTTTAAGAATATCCGCCTGTACCGTTCCACGTACCTGAGACAACGTTCTTGCTTTGATCTCATTATAAACATTCGCAGGTAAGACCTGATCCGCGGTTACGCCCAAAAGCATCAGCCCTAAACCGTTATTACCTTCGGGTAAATCGCCCTGATAATGAGGTCTCTCCACTCCTTTTTTCTTGTAAATGGTATTGATTTTTTCTTCAACCTCAACTTCAAGACAGTGTTTTTTAATATATAATTCACACTGCTGATCAATAGCCGCATTCATGAAAAATCCTAACAACATGGGCGCAGGCCCATTAATGGTCATACTCACAGAAGTCATGGTATGCACTAAATCAAAACCAGAATACAGTTTTTTAGCATCATCCAAACAGCATATTGAAACTCCGGCATTTCCTATTTTTCCATAAATATCAGGGCGGACATGGGGATCGTTTCCGTATAAAGTGACACTGTCAAAAGCCGTAGATAAACGTTTTGCAGGTAATCCTGCGCTCACATAATGAAAACGTTTGTTGGTTCTTTCCGGCCCGCCTTCTCCTGCAAACATTCGTGACGGATCCTCTCCTTCACGCTTGAATGGATATAAGCCTGCCGTAAAAGGAAATTCTCCAGGAACATTTTCCTGTAAACACCAACGCAGAATATCGCCCCAGGCCTGATACTTTGGCAATGCTATTTTTGGAATTTGAGAATGGGAAAGCGACTCCGTGTGTGTAGCCATTTTGATTTCTCTATCACGAACTTGAAACGTATAAACTGGATTTTTATATTTATTTACTTTTTCATTCCAAGTCAAAATGATTTCCCAATTATAAGGATCTAAATCCATTTTGACTTTATCAAACTGGTTCAGTAGAAGATTTAAAAAGATTTTATCCTCAGCAGCACCTGGCTTTTCAGATTCTAAAGCAGTTGGTAACACCGAATCATCATTAATTCCTGCCTTGTTTAATTCCGGATTTTTTTTTGCTACCGATTCAATCGTTTTAAAAATTCCGTATAATTTTTGGGCTACTTCTTCCTGGCTTAAAGCAGTAACATCATATTTTCTATTGCTTTCAGCAATTTCAGATAAATAACGGGTCCGGTGTGGTGGAATAACGAATATCTTTTCGCTCATTTCACGAGTGATTTGGAATGTTGATTTCAAATCTGAACCTGTTTTTTCATGGATTTTATCCATAATCGCTTTGTAAAGCGTATTCATTCCCGGATCATTGAACTGTGAAGCAATTGTCCCGAAAACCGGAAGTGTATCTAAATTTGTATCCCAAAGATTATGATTGCGTTGGTATTGTTTTTTTACGTCTCTTAACGCATCAAGAGAACCGCGTTTGTCGAATTTGTTTATGGCAACTAAATCTGCAAAATCAAGCATATCGATTTTCTCTAATTGGGTTGCGGCACCAAACTCAGGTGTCATCACATATAGGGAAACATCGGAGTGATCCATAATCTCTGTATCAGATTGTCCGATTCCAGAAGTTTCAAGGATTATGATATCATATTTTGCAGCTTTAATAACCTGAATTGCATCGGCAACATATTTCGACAAAGCCAAATTAGATTGACGCGTTGCTAACGAACGCATATAAACGCGCGGACTATTTATGGCATTCATTCGGATTCTATCTCCTAAAAGTGCTCCACCTGTTTTTCTTTTGGAGGGATCCACCGAGATTAGCCCAATCGTTTTTTCTGGAAAATCGATTAGAAAACGACGCACCAACTCATCCACCAAAGATGATTTTCCAGCACCACCGGTACCTGTGATTCCAAGCACCGGAATAGCACCCTTTTCATTCTTCTTTTGGATTGCTTCCAATGTTTTGGCAGCCACCTCAGGAAAATTCTCTGCCGATGAAATAATTCGGGCAATGGCTTTTGGATTTTTTTCTTCTAAATGATTTAATTCATCATTCAGTTGATTTCCAATAGGATAGTCAGCGCGCTGCACTAAATCATTTATCATTCCCTGTAAACCCATTGCACGTCCATCATCAGGAGAATAGATCCTTGTGATTCCATATGCTTGCAATTCCGCAATTTCAGAAGGCAGAATCACTCCTCCACCACCACCAAATATTTTGATTTGTCCTGCTCCTTTTTCTTGAAGCAGGTCGTACATATATTTGAAATATTCGTTGTGACCCCCTTGATACGATGTTATAGCAATAGCGTTAGCATCTTCCTGAATAGCAGTGTTTACTACCTCCTCAACGCTTCGGTCGTGACCCAGATGAATTACCTCAACGCCCGTAGACTGAATAATTCTACGCATGATATTAATGGCTGCATCATGCCCGTCAAAAAGAGCTGCTGCGGTGACAATTCTTACTTTATTATTAGGAATATAGGGCTTTATGTGTTCCATTTTATGAATATGATAATTTAAGAGTGCAATTTACGACTTTATTTTAATAATTATTCAATGTTCAACACTGTTGTTGATAAAAAAGCAACCGTTTCCGATTTTAGTCCTTTTGAGAACAACCCTTTTTTCTTGTCTTGTGCTATCGCCAAACAAAGATAAGGTTGAAAAAGACAAAAAGGACAGCGTCCCCCTATTCCTAAATAAATCCTAAACTTTGTACTCCTAAATAAAATCGTGGCTTTATTTTTGAATAAGTAGTACTTTTGACACGAGCCTTATGGCCAATTGATGAAGTAAACTTATAAAAACAATTTAAGATGAAAAAAATTTTAATTTTAATGGTGGCAGTCTCCTTTTCCAGTTGCGCCGAAATGCAACAGGTTCTTAATCAATTACCCCAAACACAAGGAATAGGTGGTGTAGATATCGCGGGAGGATTGAAGGAAGCACTCCATAACGGAATTTCCAAACAAGTAACAAAATTGACGGCGGTAGATGGTTTTTACAGAAATGAAGCCGTAAAAATTTTATTACCGGAAGAATTAAGAAAAGTAGATTCTGGTTTGAGAAAAATAGGTTTGAGTTCATTGGCTGACGAAGGCCTAAAAGTGTTAAATCGTGCTGCTGAAGACGCTGTTAAGGAAGCTACTCCAATATTTGTTGATGCGGTCAGAAACATGACTTTTATGGATGCCAAATCAATTTTGATGGGAAATGAAAGTTCAGCAACGAATTATTTACAAAACAGCACTTCTACTGCTTTGTACGGAAAATTTAATCCTGTGATAAAAAATTCATTCTCGAAAGTGGGAGCTGATAAAGTTTGGTCCAACATAATCACAAAATACAATAGCATTCCATTAGTAAATAAAGTAAATCCTGATCTGACTGACTACGTCACCAATCAGGCGATGAATGGTGTTTTCAAGATGGTTGCCGTTGAAGAAAAAAACATCAGAACGAATTTAAGTTCCAGAACATCCGTTTTATTGCAAAAAGTTTTTGCGATGCAGGACAAAATTTAATTTGAAAAAGTAAACGGTTCATTATTTTTAAAACATAAACACTAAAATCAAATTTTTTTATAAAAAAAAATAAGTTTAGTTTTGAAAAACACTATTCTTTACTATACGGACTAAAGTCGAAAGAGATATATAAAATGCAAAAAATTACAATCCTTATCCATTGCGAAGATCAAAAAGGAATTATCGCCTCTGTTACCAATTATATTGCCTCAATTGATGGTAATATCATCTATCTGGACCAACATGTTGATGCTGATGAAAATGTGTTTTTCATGCGTTTGGAATGTGAGTTCAGTGCCAAAAATTGGGATATTGAAGCGATCAAGACGGATTTTAAAGCAAATTTAGCCAATCCGTTTAGTATGTCCTGGGAAATGTATACCCAAGACGAAAAACCTAAAATGGCGCTGTTTGTTTCTAAATACGACCATTGCTTGTATGACATTTTAGGACGGTACAGCGTTGGTGAACTGCCCCTTGAAATCCCTTTGATTATAAGCAACCATGAGGATTTGAGATCAGTGGCGGAACGTTTTTCTATTCCGTTTCATTATGTTCCTTTCACCAAAGACATTAAGGCAGAAGCCGAACAGAAGCAAATTGATTTACTGGAGCAGTATGCTATTGATTTTATTGTTTTGGCTCGCTATATGCAAATTATTACGCCAAATTTAATTGGCCAATACAAAAATCAAATTATCAATATCCATCATTCCTTTCTTCCGGCATTTCCTGGAGCTAAACCCTATCATTCCGCTTTTAAACGGGGTGTGAAAATTATTGGAGCTACCAGTCATTATGTGACGGAAGAATTAGATGAAGGTCCAATTATTGAACAAGATATCTCCAGGGTTACACACAGTCACTCTATAGAAGATTTTATAATGAAAGGACGTGATCTGGAACGCATGGTTTTGGCAAGAGCCATCAAATTACATGCGGAGCGAAAAACGATGGTTTACAATAACAAAACGGTGGTATTTTCTTAAAATTATCAACCCAGCGCTCTCCTTTGGAAAAGAAACTGAAACTCTTAAAATTAAGTAATCGATCTTATAAAATGCTCACTTTTAGTGAGCATTTTATATATAACCCTTTTTTTTAACCTGGAACTTCAAGTTCTCTGGTTATTCCATTATTCAGAAATAACACTTTAGTCCAGAATGATTTTGATTTTTTATCCGTTGGATACCAATCTCGATTTTCTTCCACAAGAATAAAGAGCCCTGTATCCGTTCCCAAAACAATGAACTTATTTAGTTTGGGTTGCTTTGGAAAGATCGAAAGAGCATACTTTTCACAAATTTCATCACTGAGCTGCGAAACATTTTTAGTAACAAAACCTATCTCGCTAACGGATACTATTGACGATCCGTCAAAAGGTTTTTCCGAAGCATTATCCAAACTGAAACGGGCAATGAATTCTAAAATATTTCCGTTATTATCATAAAAGTAAAAAGACTTTGCATTCCAGTTATAAAAATCTGCAATTTTATCAGGCGGTACCACATCTAAAATTTTCGTTTTCTTTTCCATCCAGTCAAAGGCTTCCGGCAACTTATTATTGGGTATATCAAAAGCAAAATGATATACTGGCTTTACATTTTCAGAAGGCCTGAAAGTTAGTTTTGTGGAACCGGCTGTAAAAGAAATACCCGAATTGTTTTTCGAAATAGTTTTCAACCCGATGACGTTGTTATAAAACAACTCCGTTTCATCGAGCGTATCTGTTAACAACTCCACTTCGAGAATATTCATCCTGTTTAAATTGAAACTATTTATCTTTCCAGCAAATCAACGTCAACTCCCAATCCTGCAGCAACCCCCGCTCCTATGCGACCATCAGCTCTAAACCAATGACTCAATTGACGGTTAACTATTTCTTCTTTTTCAGGACCTTCGATACCAGACATATGACCAATAATATTGTTAATCGTATTTTGCTGTTGCTCCGAAGTCATGATCTTAAATAAATTACCCGGCTGCGTGTAGTGATCATTTTCCCCTTCACAATTTCTATCATACCAGTCCGCAAAATCACTGAAAATTTCCAATGGCGGTTCTTTATAGGCTTGGTCTATTTCGATAGCATCAAAACTATTTGGAAAATAATTCGGATAGCTTCCTCCATTACCATCTACCCGCATTTGACCGTCTCTTTGGTAATTATTGGTTGCAAATGGACAACGGTTTACAGGAATTTGCTCATAATTTGTTCCCAAGCGATAGCGTTGTGCATCAGGGTATGCCAATAAACGCCCCTGCAGCATTTTATCGGGTGAATATCCAATCCCATCTACAACATGTGCCGGGGCAAATGCTACCTGCTCAATATCCTGAAAATAATTATGCGGATTTTGATTTAATTCTAAAACACCAACATCAATTAGCGGAAAATCACCATGAGGCCAAACTTTGGTTACATCAAATGGATTCAGATAATAGTCTTGAGAATTAGCCTGCACTTCCGTCATAACCTGAATTTGCAAATTCCATTGAGGAAAATTCCCTTTATCAATATTTTCAAATAAATCACGCTGCGAAAAATCCATATCACGAGATTTCATTTCTGCCGCTTCCTCATTGGTGAAATTTTTAATTCCTTGTGCTGTTTTGAAATGAAACTTGACATACACCCTTTCGTTAGCAGCATTAATCATTGAAAACGTATGACTGCCATACCCATGCATGTGACGATAGCCGAAAGGAGTCCCACGATCTGACATGAGTATCAATACCTGATGCAAACTTTCCGGATTCAGTGACCAGTAATCCCACATCATGGTCGGTGATTTCATATTGGTATAAGGATCTCGTTTTTGGGTGTGTATAAAATCAGCGAATTTTTTAGGATCTTTAACAAAGAAAACGGGCGTATTGTTGCCCACTAAATCCCAATTCCCATCTTCGGTGTAAAATTTCATGGCAAAGCCTCGTGGATCTCTTTCTGTATCAGCGGAGCCCCTTTCACCTCCAACCGTTGAAAACCGAAGCACTAATTTAGTTTCTTTCCCAATTTCAGAAAAAATTTTAGCTTTGGTATATTTAGTAATATCATGAGTTACGGTAAATGTTCCAAATGCTCCGGAACCTTTTGCATTCACAACCCTCTCAGGAATTCGCTCGCGGTTAAAATGAGCCATTTTTTCGTGAAGGATATAATCCTGTAATAGCAAAGGACCTCTTGAACCTACAGATTGAGAATTTTCATTTTCCACAAATGGTCTTCCAGAGGCTGTTGTAAGTTTTTCATGTGATTTCATATTAATATAATTTAATAGTTTTCATCAAGGAATAACAAAATTTAAAAACACAAACAAAATTGGCAGTCATATATAAACCACATCAAAAAACGGGCTGTAGTTTTTTTCAATAAAAGAAAAATAAAATTTGAATAGGTAAAAATCGGTTAATTTTAAAGTTGATTCTGGATCAGAACCGCTAACCGAAATAAAAGAATAAAGTTAAAAAACTTAACGTATATACAACAAAGTAATAACAAAATCTTAACAGCAAAACGACCGTCTATGTATGATCTTTGCAGGGTAATAAACTGGTTATTTATTATTTTGGTTTTGGTTAGTTAAAGAATTGCCTGCACTTATAATGCAGGCATTTTTTTTTATTTGGCAGTATTTATAAAAGAAAGGACTGCATCGTTGAATGCATTAGGTTGCTCCACATTTACCACATGTCCACATTTTTCGATCACAAATAATTTAGAAGATTTGTAATGATTTTCAACAACTTTTCGAACAGAAGGTAAGAACATATAATCCTCTTCACCCATCACATAAAGCGTAGGAATATTCAATTCCACCTGACGAAACCATTTGAGAACCGGATTTATCTCTGCGGTGAGTTTAAACCATTTAATAAATTCTTTTTGGTATAATTTTTTAGCCTCGTTTATAAAAAGCAGACGCGACTGTTTGTGACTTTTTTTAGGCATAATGACAAAGGCAAAAAACTTATACAGAACCAAATAAGGCAATACGTATTTGAACATATTTCCCAATCGCATCAATACCTGAGAACGGAAATTCATTTTCAGGATAGCACCACCAAGAATCATGCTTTGGACACGTTCCGGATACATTTCGGCCAATTGTCTGATCAGAATTGTACCTAATGAAATACCTACGAAATGTGATTTTTTTATTTTAAGAAAGTCTAAAACTTCAAGAATATCATTGGCCAAAGCCGAAAACGTGTATTTCTGTTTGAAAGCTGTTTTCAGGGTCGTTTTTGATTCTCCGTGACCACGCAAATCCAGTAACAAAATATTATACTGTTTTTTAAAATCCCGTATTTGTTTGAACCAAATAGAAGAACTTCCTCCCGCACCATGTACAAAAGTTACCCACTGATCGGTGTTTTTATTTTCGTAAATGGTATAGTTAATCACGCTTCTAATTTTTTTGTAAAAATAGAACTTTAATTTTAAATCTCAATCTTAACATATATTAATACTAATTTAACAATTGTAAAACGTAAATTTGCAAAAAATTTACACCGATGACTGGATTATTGAAAGAGAAAAGTGAAATAGAAAAGCTTAAAAGAGAATATCAAATTCTTGCCGAACAAAACTTCGACACTGAAAAGAACACTTCAATGCCTAGTAATGCTAAAGAAGAATTAGTTCTGGAAGACTGCGAACTATAATTTTTGATGTATTTTTTTGAAGTAGTCAAACGCTTTTAGCAAGCGGGTTCCATACCAGGAAAACATTTCGCCATCTACAAAAATAGTTTTTGCATGATGCGTAAAGCGTCCTATTTCAAAAGCATCTTCTTCCTTGAAAGGAAAAGGCTCTGAGGAAAGAAAAACCAAATCCGGATCACCTTCTAAACGCATTTTTTTGAGTTCGATTTCCGGATAACGTCCTTTGTCCTGATAGATATTTTCAAAATGATTCAGCTTCAGCAATTCATTGATGAAATTATCAGAACCAGCGACCATAAAAGGGTTTTTCCAAATGAAATATACTGCTTTTTTGACAGGTATATCCTTAACGAAGCTTTTGAAATCGTTTAGGGCAAAAGTCAATTTGCCGTTCCATTTCTGGGCTTCGGTTCTACAATTAAAAAGCTGGCCAAAATCGGCAATCATTTTAAAATTATCTTCAATGGTGATGATATTTGTAACCCAAACCGGACAGATTCCACGTAACTCGGCTACAATTTCTTGTGTATTTTCCTCTTTATTACAAATGATGATATCCGGTTGCAACAATCTGATTTTCTCAAAATGCACTTTTTTGGTTCCGCCAACAATTTTCTTCGTTGCTTTAAAATGATACGGATGCACACAGAATTTGGTAATCCCAACAATTCGGTCTTCCAAACCTAAATTATACAGTAATTCCGTTTGAGAAGGAACAAGTGAAACAATACGTTTTGGTGAAGTTTCAAATGAATGAGAAGTACCAAGTTGGTCAATTAGCGTTTTCATAATTCTGTTTACAGTTTAAAAGGTTTACTGTTCAAATTGAGCAACTTTAAGCAGTAGACTATAAACAATCATTACCCTAATATTGCTGACATCTCCTGTTGCATTTTCAACGCTTCGGCTCTTGCTTTTTCAACAAAATCAGTTCCTTTTGAAGCATAAATAATCGCTCTGGAAGAATTAATCAGTAATCCTACATTAGCATTCATACCGTATTTACAAACTTCGGATAAACTTCCGCCTTGTGCTCCAACTCCTGGAACAAGCAAGAAACTGTCAGGAACAATTTTACGAATCTCAGTAAAATATTCCGCTTTGGTAGCACCTACAACATACATTAGATTTTCACTGTTTTTCCACGTTTTAGACGTTTCTAACACCTGTTTGTACAATTCTTTTCCATCCACGTTTAAAGTCTGGAAATCGAACGCTCCTTCGTTTGAAGTCAAAGCCAACATAATGGTATGTTTATTTTCGAAAGCTAAAAATGGCTCCACTGAATCTTTCCCCATATAAGGAGCAACAGTAACACTGTCAAAATTCAAATCTTCAAAAAAAGCTTTGGCATACATGGAAGATGTATTTCCAATATCTCCTCTTTTTGCATCTGCAATTGTGAAGATATCCGGATACTTTTCATTGATATAATTGATTGTTTTCTGCAACGATATCCACCCTTTTATTCCATATGCTTCATAAAAAGCAGTATTGGGTTTGTAAGCTACGGCTAAATCATGTGTCGCATCGATTATCGCTTTATTGAATTCGAAAATGGGATCTTCCAGTTCTAATAAATGTTGTGGAATTTTATTCAAATCAACATCTAGTCCTACTGCCAGGAATGATTTCTTGATTCTAATTTGGTCAATAAGTTGTTGTGTTGTCATTGTTTAATTTGTGAGCTGCAAATTTATAAAAACCAAAACCGATTAGCGGTTTTAAAACTTAAAAAATTCAATGAATGATTTATATTTTAAATGCTATCCATTTTTAAATCAGTACTGCAGCTGTTTATATGCTACCATCGCTATTTTTGTCCTTTACCGTAGCGTTATTTCATCATATAAATATAAAAAAACACCTGATTCATCAGCTTACCATAGATTGACTGGACAGATACTGAAATACTATTCTTACATCAAAAGAACTTGATTTCCAATACAATAAGAGTTAATTATATAAAAAAAATAAAAATTTATATAACAAATAAAGTCCAAAGGCGTCCCATCTTTGCAGTAATAATCTAACAAAGTAAAAAATAGAAACCATGAAAAACTTTATCTTATCAGCATCTTTAATTGCAACAACGATTTTATTTGCACACCCAAAAGAAAAAATTGATCAAAGCACAATTTCACAAAAGAAAAAAATTGAAATTACCAAAACAACAGATAAAACTGTATATTTCTGGGAAGTAAACACCTTAACTGGTTATGCAAGTGGCTATACTCTTTCTGAAGCCAAAGCAAAAAAAACAATACAATTAATGGCAACGGACGAATTAGTGACTTATAGAATCATTGAAGCCTATAAAAGTTTTTAAAACTTCTATAGGCTTCAATAGCTTATTTTATAAAAAACCCCTTTAAGGTGGTCTGTCCAATACTTTAAAAAACCTCGCTTGCTTCTTTCAATTTTTCCATATTGTTGACTAACGCTAGCTCGTCAACAATTTTCTGAATATCACCATTCATGATATTTCCTAAATCGTATAATGTCAAACCAACACGGTGATCCGTTACACGACCTTGTGCATAATTGTAGGTACGGATTTTAGCAGAACGGTCTCCAGAACTTACTTGAGACGTACGTTTAGTAGCATCTTCCGCTTGTTTTTTGGCCAATTCCTGTTCGTATAAACGGGAACGCAAAACGCCAAATGCCTTGTCCTTATTTTTATGTTGCGATTTTTGATCCTGACATTGTGCCACCAATCCCGTTGGAATATGCGTCAAACGAACCGCTGATTTTGTTGTATTTACGGATTGTCCACCTGGTCCTGAAGAACAGAAAAAATCCACACGCACATCATTCATATCGATCTGAACATCGAACTCTTCTGCTTCCGGAAGCACCATAACAGTCGCTGCGGAGGTGTGAACACGTCCTTGCGTTTCCGTTTGTGGTACCCTTTGCACACGGTGAACACCCGCTTCAAACTTCAACGTTCCGTATACATCCTCACCGGTAACTTCAAAAATCACCTCTTTGAATCCACCAGAAGTCCCTTCATTCATATCCACAACCGAAGTTCTCCAACCTCTGTTTTCACAATATTTTGTGTACATACGGAATAAATCCCCCGCAAAAATACTCGCTTCATCCCCACCCGTTCCGGCACGAATCTCCACCATCACATTTTTGGCATCTTCCGGATCTTTAGGAATCAACATAAATTTGATTTCTTCCTCTAATTCCGGTAATCTTTCCTTCGCTTCTTCCAGTTGCATTTTGGCCATTTCGGTCATATCTGCATCACTATTATCCGCTATTATTTCGTTTGCTTCTTCTATATTCGCCATCAAAAGCACGTATTCATCGCGTTTTTCAGCCAAAGCTTTTAAATTCTTGTACTCTTGATTCAATTGCACATAACGCTTCTGATCAGAGATAACATCCGGCTGGATGATTAAATCCGAGATCTCATCGAAACGTTGTTTTACTATTTGAAGTCTATCTAACATTTTCTTATTCCTTTATTTGGACTGCAAAATTACGAAAAAGTATTCAGTTTGCAATATTCCTTTTTGCTATTTCCACAAACCTCAACTAATCCAAAATTATTTTAAAAACAAAGTCATGAAGTCTATAGTCAAGTATATATTTTCCTGCAAAAAACTTCGATTAAGTTCCTTTACAAAGTACCCGCTCAGATTGTTAAAATGAACTTTCCTTGGATCAGTATCGTCCACTACAACTGGCTTTATAAGCCCAAGTATTCGTTCAAGGTCCTGATCAGAACACTTTAGCAATTCTTTAAAATCAACTCCTGTTTGCGCAAATTTTTGTAAATAAATCGCAATCGTTTTTCTGGAAATCTTGACCTCCTTTTCTATAGCACGTAGTGAAACACCACGCTCTAGGAATAAAAGTATCTGTCTTATCTTAATCATACTAAGTGGTTTATTTGCCATTCTGCAAGTGTTTTTTGATTATAAACCAAACTTATGCTAAATGGCGGTTAAATCTCTACTTAGTGAGGTAAGGAACCTGGAATAGGTGGCGACATTTATACTTGAATATCAGTACGTTAAAAGAGTTAAATCAGGAGTAAAGAGGCGTACTTTGCTCCGGAATTCAAATACATACAAAAAGTAGAACCAAATAGCTAACTTTACTATTGCAGCGGTAAAACCTAGCACCTCAATGGTGAATACTATCCCTGCCGGAATTCTGGTTGAAATGTA
>NZ_JBLVPW010000041.1:0-30183 GCF_048286715.1 Flavobacterium kochi | reverse complement strand
TAGAGATTACAACACGTTAATCTAAAAAAAGACCGCAATTTGGCAAAAATTACATTCCGAAGTTAAGCATCTAAAGGAAACTTTGGTAGGTAAATATTGGTGTCAAATTTAAAAAAAATAACATAAAACACATATGAAAAGAAATAAAAAATTAATAAGTTTTGCTTTATTTGGAATCGTCTTAATCTTTGTTGGAAAATACGTTTATGATATGAATATCAATCATAATTTTGAAACGATTACTGACGGAAAAGTTTACAAGTCAGGAATGATTCCTCCAGATGAAATCGAAAGTTACGTTAAGAAATATCATATAAAATCGATAATAGATTTGCGTTTTCCAGGTACCACTGATTTAAAGAATAACCCTGAAATCCCTGTTGAGCTTACTGCCGAGCAGGAAGCTGTTGCAAAAATAAAAGGAGTGAGCTATTTTAATAATGGTTCAGATCAGGTCCCTAAACAAGAAAATTTGGATCGGTTTTTTAAAATAATGGACAATAAAGAAAATTATCCAGTACTGATTCATTGTTATCACGGAATCGGTCGGGCCGAAATGTATTCGGCAATATATAGAATTGAATATGAAAATTTCACAAACGAAGCAGCACGAAAAGGGGTAAGGACACTAATAAAGTACAGTTCATTTGATGATGGAACTCCAAAAGGAGAATACTTAAAAGCGTACAAATCCAGAAAAGAATTAGCATCGGAAAAGAAGTAATTTAGCTGCTTAATACGCAATTCAGCTAATTTAGCTTTTATTTGATTTTTATTTCAAAAATAAATTGCAATTAATTTATAAGTACCTGATTATTATGTTTCAAATGAAAAATAAATAAGCTTGCATCTTTATTTTGAGAATGATTTTCGTAATGTATAATGTTCAGTTTAATACATAAATACAAAATTTACCTTTTTGAACGATTTAAAATTTTATATTTGCGGTTCCAATTAAAAACAAAAACGCAGAAATCCTATGGAATATTTAGATTTTGAGCTTCCTATAAAAGAACTAGAAGAGCAGTTAGATAAATGTCTTGTTATTGGTCAAGAATCAGATGTTGATGTAACGAATACTTGCAAACAAATCAACAAAAAACTGGAAGAAACCAAAAGGCATATTTATAAGAACCTTACTGCTTGGCAACGTGTACAGCTATCCAGACATCCTAGTCGTCCCTACACAATGGATCATGTACGTGCTTTATGTGGTGAAACTTTCCTGGAACTTTTTGGGGATAGAGGTTTTAAAGACGATAAAGCCATGATTGGTGGCTTAGGAAAAATTGATGGACAATCTTTTATGATTGTTGGTCAACAAAAAGGATTCAATACAAAGACACGTCAGTTTCGTAATTTTGGGATGCCAAATCCTGAAGGATATAGAAAAGCATTGCGATTAATGAAAATGGCTGAAAAATTTGGTATTCCGGTATTGACTTTAATCGACACTCCGGGAGCTTATCCAGGGCTGGAAGCAGAAGAACGCGGTCAGGGTGAAGCCATTGCCAGAAATATATTTGAAATGATTCGTTTAAAAGTACCAATCATCACAGTTATTGTAGGTGAAGGAGCTTCTGGCGGTGCATTAGGGATAGGTGTGGGTGACAGGGTTTATATGATGGAAAATACTTGGTATTCTGTTATTTCACCTGAATCATGCTCTTCAATTTTATGGAAAAGCTGGGAATATAAAGAACAAGCTGCAGAAGCATTGAAATTGACTTCCGCTGACATGAAAAAGCAAAAATTAGTCGACGATATTATTCCTGAACCATTAGGTGGAGCACATTACGACAGAGAGACTGCTTTCAAAACGGTAGAGCAATATATAATGAAAGGATTCAATGAATTGAAAGACTTATCAACAGAAGAATTAGTTGCTAGAAGAATGGACAAATACAGTAAAATGGGCGAATATAAAGAGTAAAATCTTACAAATTTGTATTTAATCCGAAGCCTTACAGTTTCGGATTTTTTTATGGTTATAAACAAAAAATAGTTACTTATGAACAATTATTTGTAACAACTCAATGACGATATTTTTTTAATTTTTGTTACTTTCGCTCTATGGAAAACTTCAGAAATATTAATCCTGTGAAGGTTGATAAAACTACTATAATAAGCCTTGAAAAAGGAAAATTGCAACCGCAGGTTCTCGATTTAGAAGAGGCTGTGCTTGGCGCCATGATGATTGATAAAAAAGGAGTAGATGATGTAATTGACATTTTACAACCCGATGCTTTTTATAAAGATGCTCACAAACATATTTTTGAGGCTATCGTTCAACTGTTTACAGAAACACAGCCTATTGACTTATTAACCGTTTCTGCCCAACTCAAAAAAAATGCAAAATTAGAATTAGCAGGAGGAGATTTTTACTTAATTCAGCTTACACAAAAGATATCGTCTTCTGCGCACATTGAATTTCATTCCAGGATTATTCTTCAAAAGTTTATTCAGCGCAGCTTGATTCGTATATCGACGGAAATTATTGAAGAGTCCTACGATGAAACAACTGATGTTTTTGATTTATTGGACCGAGCAGAGTCTAAATTGTACGAGGTAACGCAAGGAAATATAAAACGTAGTTCTGAAACTGCTCAGAGTTTAGTTTTGCAGGCCAAAAAACGAATAGAAGAAATTGCTGGCCAAGAAGGATTGAGTGGTGTGGCGACTGGTTTTGAGAAATTAGATAAGATTACTTCAGGTTGGCAACCAAGTGATTTAATTATCATAGCGGCAAGACCAGCAATGGGTAAGACCGCATTTGTATTATCGATGGCTAGAAATATGGCAATTGATTTCGGAATGCCTGTTGCCTTATTTTCCCTTGAGATGGCATCGGTTCAGTTGATCACCCGTTTGATTTCTTCCGAAACAGGTTTGTCTTCTGAGAAATTACGTACCGGAAAACTGGAAAAACACGAATGGGAACAATTAAGTACTAAAGTTAAAAATTTAGAAAAAGCCCCGTTGTATATTGATGATACACCTTCACTATCTATTTTTGATTTAAGAGCAAAAGCGAGACGTCTGGTTTCGCAGCATGGTATAAGAATTATTATTGTCGATTACTTGCAATTGATGACTGCAGGTGGAAATGGAAAAGGAGGAGGGAACAGAGAGCAGGAGATTTCTACAATTTCGAGAAACTTAAAAGCCTTGGCCAAGGAACTCAATGTTCCAGTTATTGCACTTTCTCAATTGTCTCGTGCCGTTGAAACCCGTGGTTCCAGTAAAAGGCCATTACTTTCTGACCTTCGTGAATCGGGTGCGATTGAGCAAGATGCGGATATTGTATCGTTTCTATACCGTCCCGAATATTACAAAATTGACGAATGGGATGATGATGAAGCCTCACCAACTGCTGGTCAGGCAGAAATAATGATAGCCAAACATCGTAATGGTAGTATAGAAAACGTTAGGTTGAAATTTATTGGACATTTGGGTAAATTTGATAATCTGGAAGATTACAGCGGAGGTTATGATGATTTGCCATCAAGTATGAACCAAGATGACAATCCTTTTATTACAAAAAATCTCCCGTCAGCCAATGAAGCTTTTGGAAGTAATCTGAATGACCCGGACGATGACAGTGATGTACCGTTCTAGAAATATAGGAGGCTGTCTTAAAAAGGCAGCCTCTTTTTTGTTAATTTAATTTTTGGATGGTCCCTATTTTAATTTTTTAATCCGTAATCTTTTATTTGTTAAAATATAAAAAAAAAGATTAGCTTAGCGTATAGATTATGAGCAAATCAAAAAAAGTTTAACCAAAAAAGTAAAAATTATGTCTGAAGAAACTGTATCGGTAAGCAACACATCAAAAGTGAAGAAAGAAGTAAACACTATTCCCTTAAAAGAAGCACAAAAATGGGCCAAGCGATGGGCAAAAAAAGAAGGGGACTATAACAAGCACCATCAATTGAATGCGTTTTTAATTCCTAAAGTTGATTTATTAGAAGTCTTAGCGGAGGGCATTGATGCCGTAAGAGCCTATATTGGGGTAGATGAGAATAATGTGGAGAAACTAATGATTGTTGGCACTAAATTCGATGCGGAAACAGGGATCTATGTTGATATGATTACCGTTGGAGCAGCAAATGCTGGAGACCAACGAGATGATGTTTATGATTTCACATCACCTTGTCCTCCAAATGGTGACCCATCTAGCCCTTTAAATAGTTAAAATCGCTATGAATGAGGTGTTTATATATGTTGGAATTTTAATTTTATTGCTTAATTTTATATTGTATATAAAAGGCTTTCCTCATCAAGGGAGAGCCTATACAATTTTTACCTGGTATTTGGGAGTAATTTTTAGTGTACAAATTATATCGAATATTCTGATGAGGCTAAATATTATGAATTTATTCTTGTCCCATTTTTATTTTATTGGTCAATTTGTTTTATTGAGTTTTTTTTACATGATTATTTTAAAAGAAGCGTCTCAAATAAAAATTGTAAAAGCAAGTATGGTTTTAGTGTTATTGGTTTTATCCATCCAATACGCTTATAACAGGAATCTTTTTTTTGCATTCAATTTATTTGAAATATTCATTACTTCTTTTTTGCTAATTATTTATGCTACCTTTCATTTTTACAATATGTTAAATGAAAAAAAAGAGTTTTATTACATTAACATAGGAGTTTTGATGTATTTATTTGGAAGTACAATTCTATTCCTTGTTGGGAATTTGACAACTTTATTAAGTTCAAAAATGAGTTTAATAACGTGGACTTTGAATGCTTTTTTATATGTTGTGTATCAGCTATTTATTTTAGTTGAATGGAAAAAAAGTTTTTCTAACAAAAATATTGAATAGTATTTTATGAGGAAAGACGTTATTCTAGAGAGCGATTTAATTGAAATAATCATTTACATCTGCATCGCTTTTCTTCTGATGGGAGTGGTCTTGGTGTTGTTCTTCTATTTTTCAAGAAAAAAAATAATCCTTAAGGAATTAGAAAAAAAAGATTTGGAAATTTACCACCAAAAAGAGTTGCTTCGTGCAGAAATTATTACGCAAGAAGCCGAACGCAAGCGTATTGCTCAAGATTTGCATGATGATATTAGTTCTAAACTTAATATAGTTTCTTTGAACAGTCATTTGCTAACCACCCCTAATTTGTCCGAAAACGAGATTGCAGAAATCACGAAAAATATCATCAATCTTAGCGGAAAAGCACTTGATAATTCTAGAAAAATCGCACATGGTTTGTTGCCTCCTGTGTTAGATAAATTCGGGTTTCATGCGGGGGTCGAAGAACTCTGTCTAGAATTTAATAGTAGTAAATTGATAAACGTTAGTTATCAAAATCAGGTTCATTTTGACAGTTTGGATAAAGACAAAGATTTACACATTTTTAGAATTTTGCAGGAATTGATGAACAATTCTTTGCGTCATGGAAAAGCTGCAAATATTTCCATTCTTTTCGACGAAAACGAAGGATCAAAGCGATGTGTCTATATTGATGACGGAAGCGGTTTTGATGTCAATGACAAACAAAATCAAAACGGTCTCGGGATGAAAAATATCGAAAGCAGAGTTGCTTTTTTAAATGCAACAATCACTATTGACTCAATTATAAATAAAGGAATAAAAGTTGTTATTAATTTTTAATTTTAAATTATGAGTAATCCAATCAGAATTATTTTAGTTGACGATGAGATTTTATTTAGAAAAGGAATTTCTTTTTTATTGGAAAAAGAAAAAAATATTGATGTTATTTTTGAAGCGTCTCAAGGAAGTGAACTTATGTCCTTTTTGAAGGAAAATAAAAATCATCCAGATATTATTATTATGGATGTGAAAATGCCGGTAATAAGCGGAGTCGAAGTCACAAAGACTATTCACAAAGATTTTCCGGAAATCAAGATTATTGCTTTAACCAGCTATGATTCGAGATCTTTTGTGGCTAATATGATACATCAGGGTGCAGTTTCTTATCTAATCAAGAACGCGACCCCTCAACAATTAGTAACAGCCATCAATGAGGTTGCTTCTAAAGGGTTTTATTATACAGATTATGTGATGAAAATTATTCAGGAAGATATATTGAAAGGCAAAAAGAATAAAAATAATTTTGCAACTAATTACCTTACAATTCGTGAAATTGAAGTTTTACAGTTGATATGTAAACAAAAAAATACAATTGAAATCGCGGAACAGCTCTTTATAAGTCCAAGAACGGTAGAAGGACACCGGAATAATTTATTACTTAAAACGGAATCAAGAAATATAGCAGGATTAGTGGTTTATGCGATACAAAATGAAATTGCATTTCTCAACAATTAATATGAAGTGCGTTTTGTAATAAGAGGTCTTGGCATTCAATTATTTTTAGAGTTAATGACTTAGAAATTGGAAGGAAAAAACATAAAAAACGGTTAGGGGCACGATTAACAAAGGCAGACCTATTTTTTAAATATATATCAATACGATTAAATGGTCTAATTTTGAATCAGGACTCTTAAAAAATAGCAGCCTAATTTGATTTAATTTGAATGCCAAATAAGACTAATTTAGATATTCTTCCTATATCTTTGATACAAAATAGTTTAATATGATGTCTAAGCGATTCGTGTGTTTTCTTTTTTTACTATTGTCAATAGTAGCAAAAGCTTCTTTTATTTTGTTGCCCATGGATGAAACCACGCAGCAAAATCATCTGAAGGCCTATGGAATTGCGTATTGGTCTTTGGATAAAAATTATAAAGCAAGTTGGTTGCTCAATTATCGGGGAGGTTCTTTTTTATTGCCTGATGCCGAAGAAATACGCAAAGAATGTCAAATTAGGGGGGTGAGTTTTGAAATTCTTTCCGATAGTGAAGAAGCCAGAATTTTAGATGAGATTTCTAGTCCTTCTCAAAATATGGAGACAGTAGTACTTGAAAAAGCTCCCAAAATAGCCGTTTATACACCCAAAGGAAAACAGCCCTGGGATGACGCTGTGACACTCGTTTTGACTTATGCCGAAATTCCTTTCACACCCATTTACGATGAAGAAGTTTTAAACGACCAATTGCTACTTTACGATTGGTTGCATTTGCATCATGAAGATTTTACGGGTCAATATGGTAAGTTTTATGGGGCCTACAAAAATGTACCATGGTACATTGAACAAAAGAAAGATGCCGAAGCATTAGCAACCAAATTAGGCTATTCGAAAGTCTCACAAGAAAAAGGAGCTGTTGCCAAAAAAATCAGAGACTTTGTGATTGGAGGTGGATTTATGTTTGCAATGTGTTCTGCAACGGATAGTTTTGACATTGCCTTGGCGGCAGACGGCGTGGATATTTGCGAAGCTATGTTTGATGGTGATGCCAGTGATGCTAATTATCAATCGAAGATGAATTACAATAATTCGTTTGCTTTTAAAGATTTTATTTTAGAAAGAAGACCGGAGCAATATGAATTTTCTGATATTGATATGACTTCGAAAAGAAGAATTTTAATGGATAAAGATTATTTTACACTAATGGAGTTTTCGGCAAAATGGGATCCAGTACCAAGTATGTTGTGCCAAAATCATACACAGTTGGTCAAAGGATTCATGGGGCAGACAACTTCTTTTGATGCTTCACTTATAAAATCTAATATTTTGGTGATGGGAACTTGCGAGCTGAATGGTGAAGCACGTTACATTCACGGTGAAAAAGGAAAAGGAATGTTCACTTTTTATGGTGGTCACGATCCTGAGGATTTTCAACATCAAGTAGGTGATGCACCTACGGTTCTTGATTTGCATCCAAATTCACCGGGCTATCGCTTGATTTTGAATAATGTGTTGTTTCCCGCAGCGAAGAAGAAAAAACAGAAGACGTAATCCTATACGTTTTAAATTTAATTTTTTATTAAATTCTTCAGATGAACTGCGAAACTTTTTTGCAAGTGTATTAAGCTGCTAAAATATTCCAACTATTGGAAATACTTCTATTTAAAGTTATAGCATAAAAGTGAAAGTTTCCTAAATTTTATAGTTAAACTCCATGATTAATTAGTAGGACTATTAAGTAGGTTTCCAAATTTATCCTATTTTCAAATGATACTTACTTATTACAATTGGGATAATGCACTTGCTTATAAATTAATCCAATAAAAATTATACTAATTTGAAATAACAATTGGTATGAGGTGCTACTTCAAGGATATTGCTTTCCCCCTAAATACCTATTCACAATAGAAAATGACAAATTTGAGATAATTTGATTGAAAACGTGCGCGCTAGGCATGTTTAGAAATGTATTTGGTTTATAATGAAGTAAATACAGGTAAATATACCTGGATTTATTTCGGGTATAATTACGCTATGTCAGCTTGTTTATTATGAAGATATTTGGATTGTTATTATTCGAATACATGACAGGCGGAATCCGAAAAGCCTTAATAGAGTAGGAGCCCCTCAATAATGAGAAAAACCTATAAATCAAATTAATTATGTCTACAACAAATTTTTCAGAAAGTGCATTAGCAGGAACTGCAGTGGCAGAAACATCATTATTTAAACAAACTTCGGCAGGAACAGTTTATGTGATCGATTTCGATTTTACGAGCGCTGACCAAAAAGCTATTTTGTCTTACCTTCAAGTGAATAATTACACTTTATTGGGGTACAAAGGAGCAACAGGTCCAAATCAAGTGTCAAGCGGATTGCCAACCTGGTTCGCAGAGCCATATATGGAAATGTTCGGTAATGTTCAAATTGATTATGAGCCACTTTACAAAGTGTATGTTTATAATCAAGCAAACATTGGGACAAACACGACTATAAAAATGGAGTGTTTATCTTTAGAGCTCCCATTAGGTACAGCTGTTCAGTTTAATTCAGATGGTACTTTTTCAGTTACCGGCAGTGCGAATCCTGGCATAATAACTGTTTTAAATAATCGTCCTTCTGGAACCAGTAATGTAACTGTTGGATTAGCAGCAAAAGTAAACGGAGATTATGCACCTTTCTGTGCATTTACTTGTACACCACAAGGATCCGTAAGTATGCAACCGAATGAAAAGGTTTGTTTATTTGCTGCCCAAACAAATATGGTATCCGGATCAGTTGTTGGAAATGCAGCAGCTCCTGGTTGTACTTTTGTATTCAATGCTTCAAGTATTGAATATGATTTACAAATGATAGCCAGTACTTATGGAATTACGAGTGCTAAAGGTGGTGCGCCTGTCACGATAATTTCTTCAGGAGCTTCATTAACTCAATTATTGAATACTCCTTCATAAATAAAGAAGCTGCCCCGTTGTAATTGCAACGGGGTAGCTTAATATAAGATTTTATGAGTAGTTTAAACATTCAAATTGATCAGATAGGCAGACAATTTCTTTTAGATAATAAAGAAACCATTGTTTTGGCTTTACCAGGAAATGAAGATTATAAATATTTAGTTGCTTGCGTTTCTTTTAGCCCTTTTGGTGATATTAATATCATTGATTTTCTTGATGATTGGATTGAATATGCTTCATCACAAAGTATATCTTATATGGATACAATCCACATGAATACTCAGCAAAAAGTAACTATCGGAAATGTATATACTTTTGACAATACTGGGTTTAAAGGAAGCTCCCCTGCTTATTCAGACCAGGTATATGGGCTTTTAAATGAAAGAAATATCGATGGCAATTACAATCTCACTTGTGGGCTTGGACAAAAAGTAACTATTAATAGTAGCTCTGATGCGGATTATTATGCAATCAATGTATATGCTGTGCCCTATAATCAGACCCTATATTTTGAGACGAATAACATGGTTTGGATTTTTGCAGCTGGAGGAATATCCAGCAATATGATTATCCCTTCTACTATGCCAACTCCTAATATTACTGCTCAAAAAAGTGTTGTCGTAGGAAGCTATCTTGAAATTGATTTGAAACAAACTTCAACCATCTATTTTGATAATCTAACTCATACGTTTAAAGTTGGATCCCTACCTAAGTGATCAGTGATAAGAATCTCTTCTCCATAGAAGCGATGTGCTTATCAATTCGAGTTCGCTTGAAAAGCGGGTGCTGAGAACAAGTGAAAAAAATATAAAGGGTAATAGCTCCCAAATCGTACTATTCCAATTTTAGACATATCGAATAATTAGTTTGGTTAAAAACTTAACAATTAAACCCCACCTGTTACAGTAGCTTTTGATGTTTGTGAAAAAAAATTAAACGCTTCCGTGTTCGTTTTCTTTATCTAAATATTCTTGTACAATATCGATAGCATTGGTAACCACATCACTTAATGCAGTAATGAAGCTTCCTTCTTCGGCACAATTGATAGCGTGTTTAATCGCTTCGGTTTCTTTAGGAATAATTTCATAAGTAACTATTTTACCTGAATTTTTAATTCCTTCGAGTATTAAATCAATAATTTCCTCTTCGGTTCTTCCTCTCAGGAATTTTTCTTGTCGAATGATAATATGGTCGAACATTCGGGCTGCTATAAAAGCACATTCTCTAATATCTTCATCACGACGGTCTCCGACACCAGCAATAATTCCAATTTTCCTGGTAGCATCGACACTTTGTAAATATTCTTCCACACCTTTGTACCCAGATGGATTATGAGCAAAATCAATCAATACTTTAAATTTTTTAAATTCAAAAATATTCATACGACCGGGAGTTTGTGCCGCACTTGGAATAAAAGTCTGTAAGGACAAACTAATATCTTCTGTTTTAAAACCCCATAAATAACTCGCTAAAGTTGCAGCAAGTACGTTGGCAATCATGAATTTTGCTTTTCCACCCAACGTTAAAGGAACGTGAGTAGCGCGTTCGATTCGGATTTTCCATTCCCCTTTTTTGATCGTAATAAACCCGTTTTCATATACGGCAACAGTTTTTCCTTCAGCGCAAAGTTTTTTAATGAAATCACTGTCTTCACTCAAACTAAAATAAGCAACATTGCAATGCAGGTCCTGGCCTATTTTTACACAATGCTCATCGTCACCGTTCAAAACTGCCCAACCATCTTTCTTGATGCTTTTTACAACAGTAGCTTTAACTCTTGCCAAATCATCTAAGGAGTGAATATCACTTAAACCCAAATGATCTTCCTGAATATTAGTAATAATTCCAATATCACAACTACTGAAACCCAAACCAGAACGAAGGATTCCACCCCGAGCCGTTTCTAAAACTGCAAATTCCACCGTTGGATCTCTTAAAATATACTCAGCACTAAGAGGTCCGGTGGTATCCCCTTTTTCCATCATGTGATTTTGAATATAAATGCCATCCGATGTGGTGAATCCCACTTTGAAACCATTATTTTTCACAATGTGTGCCAAAAGTCGGGTAGTGGTTGTTTTACCATTGGTTCCCGTCACAGCCATTATGGGAATATGAAAGGATTTGCCAGGAGGATATAACATGTCAATAACTGGTGAAGCTACGTTTCTGGGCAATCCTTCAGAAGGAGCAAGGTGCATTCTAAAACCTGGTGCTGCATTGACTTCCAGTATTACACCACCGTTTTCTTTTAAGGGTTGTGTTAAATTCTCTGCCATGACGTCAACACCACAAATGTCTAATCCAATTACTCTTGAAATCCTTTCGGCAAGAAAGATATTTTCCGGGTGCATCATATCGGTAACATCTACGGAGGTTCCGCCAGTACTTAAATTGGCGGTAGATTTTAGAAATACAATTTCACCAATTCTGGGAACCGTTTCTAATGTATAGCCTAGTTTTTCCAACAAGTCTTCGGTATCTCTGTCTACATCTATTTGAGTCAGTACATTTTCATGGCCGTAACCTCTTCTGGGATCAAGATTGGTTGTGTCAATTAAATGCTGAATAGTGTCTTTTCCATTTCCTACTATATGGGCAGGAACTCTTTTTGCGGCAGCAACTAATTTATTATCAATAACCAATATTCTAAAGTCGAAGCCGGTAATGAATTTTTCTACGATGACTCGTTTGCCATATTCTTGTGCGAAAGCCAAGCCTGAAACAGCATCTTCCCAATTAGTGACATTAATAGACGCGCCTTTTCCATGATTGCCATTCAAAGGTTTTAGTACGATCGGATAACCAATTTTTTTTATAGTTTCAGCCAAACCTTCCTCGTCAATACAAATGCTTCCGTTGGCCACAGGAATCGATGCCATATCCAACATCTTTTTGGTTTGTTCTTTGTTACAGGCAATATCTACAGCAATACTGCTCGTTTTACAGGTAATTGTTGCCTGAAAACGCATTTGATTGATACCATATCCTAGCTGAACTAGGGAATTTGTTCCGAGTCTTATCCACGGAATATTTCTGGAAACAGCTTCTTCTACAATACTCCCGGTGCTTGGCCCCAGTCGAACACGTTCCCGTATTTCACGCATTTTCTGTAAGTCGGCATTTAAATCGTAATCAGTTCCGGCAATTAGTGCTTCTGCAATTGCAACAGCTGATTCTGCTGCGAAAAGACCAACATTTTCTTCGGTATAACTAAAGACTACATTGTACGTTCCTGGAGTTTTCGTTTCTCTGGTCCTGCCAAAGCCGGTTTCCATTCCTGCCAAAGATTGGATCTCAAGAGCAATATGTTCAATTACGTGTCCCATCCAGGTTCCGCGTTCCACTCTGGAAAAAAATCCGCCACGACAGCCTTCGGAACAGCGATGCTCAATCATTGTAGGAAACATTGCTTCAATTCGCTCTCTGAATCCTTCTATTTTATTAGTGGGAAATTGTTCCATTTCCTCTAAATCCAACCGCATTTGAATTAATTTTTTTCTTTGGATGCTCCAAATATTGGGTCCGCGAAGGGCTTGTATTTTAATTATTTTCATAAAACGGAAATGTTATTTTTTGAATTAAAATGGATATATGTAAGGAATTGATTTTAAATATGATATATTCTAACTTTGAAAAAAAGGATTCTTTTAGATGGGTATTTTTTTTTAAAAGTATAGAATTCAACTAATATAGTTTTTAAAAAAAAGGAATCAAAATTTATTCCCTCAAAAATAAACAATAATTATTCCGCTTGTTATAATTTAAAAAAAAAGGTTACTTCACTGGCTTTTTTTATCTTTTTGGTTATTTTTACCAAATGAATATACTAGGAAAACTTATAATAATAGGAGGTGCGGTTGATAAAGGAAGTTTTACTGAAACCGATTTGGATAAAAATGCAACTAGCAATTTAAACTTTTTTGAAACCGGAATTTTAAAAAGGATAATAAACGAATCAAAACACAAAGAGAATTCTCGAATAGAAGTGATTACAACAGCTTCAGTAATCCCAAGAGAAATTGGCCCGGAATATGTTAAAGCATTTGAGCATCTGAATGCTAAAAATGTTGATATACTTACCATAGAAAGACGCGAAGAAGCTGCTGACGAAACGGTTTTGGCCCGATTAAAAGCAGCAGATATTGTTATGTTTACCGGAGGGGATCAATTGCGATTGACTTCTATTCTTGGTGGAACAAAATTTCATGATATTTTATTGGATAAATACCATAATGAAGAGTTTATTTATGCTGGAACTTCTGCAGGGGCTGCAGCAGCTTCAAATAATATGATTTATCAAGGCAGTAGTTCTGAAGCTTTATTGAAAGGCGAAGTGAAAATTTCTAGCGGATTAGGTTTAATAGATGGTGTTATTATCGATACCCATTTTGTACAACGCGGAAGAATTGGCCGACTTTTTCAAGCGGTTGTTGGTAATCCCAGAGTACTGGGGATAGGACTTGGAGAAGATACGGGATTATTGATTACCAATAATAGCCAAATGGAAGCTATTGGTTCGGGATTGGTGATTTTGGTTGATGGACGTGAAATAAAAGACACCAATTTAACCAAAGTAGAATTAGGACAACCCATTTCAATTTCACATTTGGTGACCCATGTCATGAGCAAATTTGATACCTATAATCTAGAAACGCATTTGATGCATATACAATCTTCACATTACCTATAATTCAGATTGGTGTAATTGATTTTGGACTTTAGTCCCATTATCAAATATCCGATATCCAACATCTACAACATGAAACTAATTATACACGGCGGTTTTTTTTCAGAATCATCTACTAATCATGAAACAAAAGTCGCCAAGCAAAATGCGCTGGAACAAATTGTAAAAGATTCCTATGCATTTTTAAAAACCCATTCGGCATTAGAAACAGTTGTTTATGCAGTTTCTCTTTTGGAAGATGATGAATTGTTTAATGCAGGAATTGGTTCCCAAATACAAAGTGACGGAAAAATCAGAATGAGCGCGGCAATTATGGATGGTGAGACTCAGAAAATGAGTGGCGTTATCAATATCGAAGAGGTGAAAAATCCAGTTCAGGTTGCCCAAATACTGATGGAATTTGACGACAGAGTTTTAGGTGGAAGTGGAGCAACTAATTTTGCGCGACAACATGGTTTTGAATCTTTTTCAACCGAAATTCCGCAGCGGCGAGCTGAATATGAAGCGAAACTGAAATCACTAGGTACAGGTACGGTGGGTTGCGTGGCTCAAGACCAAAATGGAAAAATTGCAGTAGCGACATCTACAGGCGGAAAAGGTTTTGAGATGCCAGGTCGCATTTCAGATTCTGCAACCGTAGCAGGCAATTATGCCAATTCATTTTGTGGCGTGAGTTTGACTGGTGTAGGCGAAGATATTGTGAGTAATGCAACAGCTGCCAAAATTGTCACTCGTGTTACCGATGGATTTACTTTGCAGGAAGCTTTCGTCAAAACGTTTAACGAATTAAAACCTTATGATGGTTTTGCAGGCGCCATTGCCATTGATATTCAAGGGAATATGTTTCATCAGGATTCACATCCCGCTATGGTTTTTGCCAGTTTTGACGGAGATAATTTTGAAGTTTTCGATTAATTTTTTTTTAGATGGAGATCTATTTAAGAGATTAATTCAAAGAAAATTCAAACCAAATAGGAATATGATCGGATATTATTCTGGCCTCTTTTAATGAATTGAATTTTTTGTAAAAAGAAATAATCCCGGAATTTATGGGATTGATTTTTGAAGTTTTGAAATACATATTATCAAATTCTGATGCGAGGCATTTATCATTTTTGCATGCTTGTTTGAGCGACGTTTTTTGGTCAACCAAAATTGATTGATATCCCATTTTTTTCAAAGGATTGAAGACCGTATGTGATTGTGGACAATTGAAATCACCTGCGAAAATTAAATTCAAAGTGGGATATTCTTCAGGTAAAAATTTGAAATATTTAATCTCGGTTTCTGGTTGTTTATTTTTAGTTATAGCGTGAAAATTTGCCACGGTAAACTGTTTGTTCTCATATTGAAACGTACAGAAATACGGTTCTCGGTCAATCTCTAAATGGTATTTTTTTTCGAGCCAGGCACGTCCTATTTTTTTTAATTTGTCGGTTTTCCAGATAAAAGCGTACCGTTCGGTTTTATAGGCACTACTACTGGTTGGGTCACTAATGACATAATCCCACTTGGCTCCTTTGCGATTGAGTTCATCCGCTAATCTTGCCACTGCCTGAGCTCCGCCGTAGCCTGCCACCACTTCCTGAATAGCTATAATATCATAGTCCCTTAGCGAATTTGCAATATAGTTGATCGTTTCTTCAGATTTTGATTTACCAAAGTTTTCCAGATTCCAGGACAGGAGTTTGGTTTGGGAGAATGTAACAGCGGAAATAAAAAAAAGTATAATGGAAAGAAAGGACTTCATCTAGGAAAAATATAGGGAGTAAAAATATCTTAGCCAAAATAGTGTTTTTATTTAATACGAATCTAAATTTTGAACAAATTTAGAAATATATGTCGATCATGATCTTTTTATGAGGGTCATATTCTTAGCAAAAAAAATGCCCGATTATTTGGATATTTTCGCTTTTGTTTATTCTAAAAAGAGTTCCATTCTTTTAATGTGAACTCTCCTTACTATTTTTATAGTGACCGTTTCGTGGATTAGTGCTCGAACTAAAATAAATGGGAATACAGTATATAGAATGACTTTTTTTTGTAATTGATTTTGTCTTAACTTTTTAATTTTTTTGATATAAAATCCTTAATTACTTTATCCATATCAGATGGTAAATCAGCATTTCTTATTTCAAATCTTTTTACTTTCATTGCTTTGAACCAATTTGTCCAATAGGCTTTTATCACATCTTCTTCGTATGGGTTTTTAGGGTTTGGATTGATACCTAAAACAAGAATTTCAAGGTTTGATAGATCATTATTAGCTTTTAGAAATTCTAATTTTTGATTCATCATTTTCTTACTCCAATCAGAGTTGTTTAATTGATTATTTTTTATTGTTTCTGGAGTAAGGTAACTAGTTGAATTCCCCTCCTTTATTTTAGAATCTTGGTAATAAATATAGCCATCTGTTACTATAATAAGAACATTACGATAGTCATCTTCAATGCAATAGTCGTTGACTTTATTTTTAAAGAATTTCCTAATTGAATGGTCATGTTAATATTAGAATCCATATTTTGCAGAAATTTAATTAGTATATTTTAAATTTGTTTTCTTGTTTTTATTGAATTTTTATTGCTTTTTATTTTTTTTGAAATAGTTTTATTTTTTGTAGTTGGAGCACACACTCCACAAGTTCCTCCATTCTGATTACAATGCTTACAACCAGAACAGTTCTTACATGCAGAACAATATTCAGAGCCGGTACAGCCTCTGCTTTCACAAGTCGACGCAATTAATTTTTTGAATGTTGTTTGACTTGAAGCACCATATGTAAACAAAAGAAATAAGGTTGTATGTAAAAGTTTTTTCATAGTCGAATAATATTATTTAAGGATTTGGCAAAAGACACACCTACTGAAATAGACGATAAACATTAAAAGACAACTACCCGATTTTAATGAGTTAAAATATTTTCTATATGAAACTCCGGATACTCTGGTTCTAATAAAAAGCTCTGTTATTTATATTCCGCTTTTAGTTTTAAGTCTAGGAAAAATTTCTGATTTATTGATGTTTATCCCTAAACTAGTGTCTGTTAATTATTTTTGAGAAATGAAAGTTCATTTCTAACTGGTATGGCATTCTACTGAACACGTTTTACACCCATTTGACTTTGTATAGGTTTTCTTTGCCTC
This sequence comes from Flavobacterium kochi, assembly GCF_048286715.1. Taxonomy (NCBI): domain Bacteria; kingdom Pseudomonadati; phylum Bacteroidota; class Flavobacteriia; order Flavobacteriales; family Flavobacteriaceae; genus Flavobacterium; species Flavobacterium kochi. The sequence goes on along the minus strand of NZ_JBLVPW010000041.1, from coordinate 13,111 downwards.
AGCAACAGCTGATTTACAACTACCATGTTTATCTAAATCTTTTCTATTTGATAGACTTGGTAAATAGTGACAATCCTCTGTATGAACTTCATGATCTCCATTTGATTGTGCTTGCTTGTTCACATAATAATTTTTCATAATTTTTCTTTTTTTTTTAGTTTATTAATAATCTTTCAGCTATTTCGTCAATATCAATTACTGTTCTTGTCGGGAGTAATATTTGTATTTTATTATTGATTGGATTTTTAAAGATTTCAAAATTGCCTCTGCAATTTTGGTATCTAAACCAAAATGCTTTTAACCCTTTTATAAAACCGTCTTTTTGGGTAATTTCAAAGACATATTGGGAGCAATATTTTTTAAAAATGCATTACTTTCTTCTATTTTGAGGAATAAGTTTCCAATAGAGTCGAATTATAGATAAAATTAAATATTTCATTCTATTTTTCAAAAACAATCATTTGTCGATTAGTTGTATATCCTGGTTTTCCTCCTAATCCAAAACAGCCAGCTTCAGGTTGTACAAAAGTTGAAACACTTTCTAGTCTCACATATTTCCAACCCTGATTGGTGTAATTTTTAATCAAACTTTCTAACTGTTGAGCCACATGGTTTGAATTTCCTTTATTTGCATCTATTGAAGCTACAAATGGTATAACTTTATATTCCATAATTTATTCCAATTTTTGAATTAGGTTTTACCTTTTTAATTTTTAGGTAAAAGGAGTCTGCTTAGCAGATTCCTTTTTTAACTAAGCATACTGGGTTAGTGACCAAGTTGCGGATTTACCATCATAAGGAGGCATTCTATTTCCTTCAGCAATTGGAGCAGTTGTTGATGGATTACCAATAACTTTCCATACTCCTGATTCCAGACAATTTTCTCCCGTTTTTGCGGTTGTTCCAATGGGTTTTTTTGACATAATTTCAAATATTTAATTAATTAATAGATCAAACGTAGCATTAATAAAAATCGCGTCCTTGCGGGAAACTCATTTTCGTTGTTTTTTTCAAAATATTTTTTTTAGAACTTTAGTTTTAGTATTTCAATGGATTTTGATTCGTTAAATTAGAATGCTGACTGAAAAGATTATAAACAAAAGAATTACTCTATCTCGTACAACCCAACGGTGTCCAATAATTCTTTTTCAAATTGATATATATCATCTACAGTTTGAATGGCTTGTCTTACTTCGGTTTTGTTATCATTAAAGAGACTAATATATTTTTTACCTCCATTAAGATGTAGTCGTGATAATGGTTTTCTGTTGTTGTCGTCGAGAAGAATTCCGAAATAAGATTGTGTATCACGATAAGCGATTCTGTTTACAGGAAGCTTACGCCTTAGAATGGCGACTATAATTCGATAACCCTCCAGTTCCTCTTCGCTGGTAACCACGCGACTTTCTTCTTCAATACTTTCTAGTTGTTCCTCTTTTTGTTTAATAGTCTCTTTATTAAGAGCGGCATTCAAACGATCGTTAATTTTTTCACTGATAAATTGATTGAATGCTTTTTGGACTAATTCTTTAAATTCCTCCACAACCTTTTCTGTCAGCCTTCCTGCATGGACTTTATTGGCAAAAAGCTTGACAAATTCATTAGAAGGATTTTCGAGCTCGTCATTAATTTGCTTTTTTATCTCTTTAGTATACTTCAATGCGCTTGCATTATTTACAATGTGGTCTACATTGAAACTTGATTTATGGAATTTGGCTATTTCAATAATGGAATTTTCTTTAAGATTCACAATATCAAATTCAAGAAATGGTTTTTGGTCCATTTTATTTTTCTCGTCCAAATCAGTAAAGAACTGATAATGAATTCCATTTGTTAAAAGAGCAAAACGTGTTTTAGTAACATGAAAATAGCGAAACAATTGTGAACTATGAATCGTGAGATTCTCTTTCCAGCTTTTGCATTCAACAATGAGTATCGGTTCCCCATTCTGAAAAATGGCATAATCTACTTTTTCTCCCTTTTTTAAACCCAGATCTGCTGTAAATTCGGGGACAACTTCCAGAGGATTAAAAGCATCGTAACCAAGCATGTTTATGAATGGCAGTACAAATGCGTGTTTAGTAGATTCTTCAGTTTCAATTTTATCTTTTAGCTGATTGATTTTGTCGGCCAATGATTTGAGCTGGTTAGTTAGTTCCATACTATTTTGAGGGTTAATTAGTTACACACAAACCTACATCCATTAAAAATCAATTTTTTACGGGTTTCCACATTCTTGTCTTTTTTTTAGTATTTTTTTGCTCGAGGTTTTTAATAAAGAGTATCTAGTCGCAACATGTTACTATTTTCATATGGATTTTTAATATTTTTTTATTTGCTGATTTGTCAATTTGCTCCTTTTTTTGCTTTCTCCAATTTCGTGCCTAAAGCTTCCCATTTCACTTTCATGTAAGGGTATTTTGACAATGAAATTGAATTTCCTTGGAGTGATTTTTTATAATGTGTGACATATTCTTTTGCATAATTTGAATAATCATCAACTCTTTTGACCCATTTGTAATTTAGGATTGGATGCTTCTTTTTTGGAGTTCCATTTAATACCAATTTGGTATCTCTTATCATCGCTTGGGTTTCAGTGCCAAAGACTAACCTATTTTAATCCAGTTGCTGGCAATCCAGTCTAACAATTCTTCTCGATAAATTTGACGTTCTAAAATAGAGTGTTGTAAAAAGCTTTCTACTTTTTGGAAACTTGCTTTTGTTTGTGGGACTTTATATTTTTCTAAAAACTGATTGCAAAAATGAACTACTTCACATTCTTTGTTTTTATCTACATGTAGGCATTAGATATTTCAAGAGGATTGCCATTATTTGTCGCATCAACTGTTTTAGAATATCCTGTAAATGCTAAGTCTTCAGTTGTAAAATTGGCCATTTTTTAAATTTTAAAGTTAAACAGGCCAAACGTAATCTTTATAAAAATTAATTTTTTACGGGAAACCGTAAAAGGGATAATTCTTTTCGAAAAAGGTAAAAAAATATTTAGTTCCTGCGACTAAGTGGATCAAATTAATTAGTTGAATCTGTAGCTATGTAGTTTCTGTTTGAAAGGACCATGCAGCAGGCTATACCAATCCTAAATCTTTGGTTATGGAAATAAGATGCACATTGTTACTGGCCTTGAAGTATATTTTGAGTCTATTGATTCGCTTCTCGATGCTACTGCTGCCATTAGGAATAATCCCAGATTTTTTAAATTCCGATGCTATTTCGTCAAGAATTAATCCTTTAGATAAAAATTTTAAAAGAGAAATGTCATAGGCTTCAATTTCCAAGATTGTCTTGTCTCTTAATAGGTGTGACAGTTCAGGAGAAATGATTTTATCATCACCGTTAAATAGGTTCTGAACCGTATTTTTAAGTTGAGGAATACTATTACGTCCTTTACACACGTAGGCATTGATTCCGGTAATATTAAAAAGGGACTTTATTCTAAAAGATTTATCTTCAATAGAAAACACTATGGTTTTGATATTTGACTGTAGTTTTTTCACAGCATCAATTAACTCCTCACCTGAACCGAGTCTGTCTTCCCGATGGTCTGGTGTAAATGACAAATCCGAGATTAATAAATCAAAAGGCTCCTTATCATGAAGAGCTTTTTTTATTTTTAAGAAAGCATCGTCACAGTATTTTGCATGATGAATTTCTACAACAGAAAGTTCCTCGAGTGCTTGAACAACTGTTATACTGATACTGTCTAAATCTTCGGCAACTAAAACTTTACGGAACATAAGGTCATGATTATATTGGAAAAATAAAACTTACTTTAAATCCTTTATCGGATTTAGTATCAAAAGTAGTTGTTCCTTTTATAGCCTGAATACGGTTTTCCACATTCTGTAGTCCATTTCTTGATTTTTTTTCATCAAATGACGCTCCAATGCCGTTATCAGTGTAATCTATATGTAATTTATTTTCATTTTTTTTGAAAGTTACTATGACTAAGGTGCACTGACTGTGCTTTTTCATGTTGACAAGTAATTCTTGCAGGACACGATAAACGGTTATTTTTTTATTATTTTCCAAAGTGGTCCAATTAACTGTATCTATTCCATTGGTCAATATATTGACTTCATTGTTATTGAATCCGGACATCATGTCTTTTAAGTTGGATATAAAAAGAGGTCCTTCTGCGATAGTGCTGTTTTCTTTAGAAATGTTTCTTGTTCTGGAATAGATAGTGTCGAGATTGCTGAGCAATTTTTCTTTGTTTTGACCGTTGGATAAATCCTGTGTTTCGACAAAAGCCATCGTATGGTAAACATCATTAGCTAATTCATCATGTAATTTTTTTGCAATTCGAATCTCAGTAGTATAAGAGACTTTTATTTTTTCTCGTTTGTTTTTGGCTATAAGAAAATTGGCAATGAAAATGCTAACCAAAACGATAAAAGCAACAGCGAAATATAAAAGTTGGTTGCTGTTTTTTTGTTGTTCCAATTGAAGTGCGTTTTCTGCTTTTTGAGCTTTTAGTTTTAAATTTTCTTCTTTTTCTTTTTTGGAATCGTATTTTATTTTAGCAAATTGATTTTTTGCCTTTTGTCGCACTTTATTGATACTGTCAGTAAGATGTAGATGCAACAGGGAGAATTTTTTTGATCGATCGCCAATGCTATTTTCGATCAATAAGGCTAATGATTTTAAGCGAATATTTACGCTTTTTATTTCGGTGGCTTTTTCATAGGCTAGTTGTGCATAGCGATCAGATTTTTCAGAATTAGGCTCTTTATAAAATTCGGAAAAATGGATATAGCTTGCCATTATTCCAAAGCCATCTTTTATCTTTTTTCTCATTTTCAAAGATTCACTCATATAGCCAAGGCTTTTTGGATCACCAATTTTAAAATAACAATAACCTAAATTATCGAGTGATCTGGCCATGGTTTCTGCACCATTTGGAATATCTTTATTGAGAATCACTGACGAAAAAACACGTATGGCACCTTGATAGTCTTCTTTATCCATGTATACGACTGCAATATTATTTTTAAGAATGATTTTTTGTAATTTAGTATCGGCTTCATTATAGGCTTGATTATAATAATAAATAGCATTATTATAATCATATAAGTTCTCATAATTAATCCCTAATAGATTAAAAAGAGCACATTTATAAGCGGGGTTTGTATCTTTTTGAAAGAATGATAGAGCTTCCGTTGCCGTAGTTTCGCTACTTGAATAATCACCTTCATTTTGTTGAATGATGGCCATTTTTAATAATGAATAAATTATCTTTTCATTATCTGTTAAAACATTAGAAGTAGATTTTATTTTATTATAATAATAGAAAGCACTATCGTTTTTTTTGTTTTCAAAATAGTTTTCAGCAAGTGTCAAATACTTTGCATAATGGGTATTAGCTTTAGATTTAGCAATGTTTTGCTTTTCTTTTTTACAGGATTGTAAGACAAATAATTGCACTAGTAATAAAATGCAAATCGGGAAATGGAACTTTTTAAGTATCATTTCCCGAAAATACAGAAATTAATTAAAATATTGGAACATTCGAATTGATTTTACCTTATGGTTTTGGAGGAGTAATCGGAATTTGACCATTTTGTCCATCAATTGGATCACTAGCCGCATCGGCGGATATTTGTTGTTTAGAATTGTTTGGAGTTGTTTCCACTTCATCATTGGTACACGAAACCATAGCAACACATGCAAGGATATAACACGATACTAGAATTATTCTTTTCATTTTTTGGAAATTAAAAATTAGACATAGGTCGGACTGTCCGATATTGAAATCGGATCTTTGCCAGAATAGGCAAGCCTTTAAAAACAATTTGTTCTTTTGCTTTTTGGGAAGTGAAGTGCGCTGATGCAGAATAGTATATTTATACTTCCCTGATAAACTTGCCATACTGGTTAGCGACACTTTTTTTAGAACTAGTTTTGTACATTTGTCTTGATTGCAATTCAAGACAGGAACTAATTCTGTAGCAAAGAAATACTGTCTGTGTTGAATAATTTTAGTGGAATTCCTGTAATTCCGGTAATTCTGGTGAATTCCGTTTAATGCTTGTTAAGACCTGTAAATGCTTATGAATAAAATTACCTTTGAAGAATATAAGGGTGCTATAAAGACAAAATACGTAGAGATGAAAGGGGAAGAGGTTTCTGGTATTTTGTTGAATCCCACACCAGCTCAATTGCGAAATTTGTGTTTGATGATTTTTGAGAACTCTTTATCCAACTCTGATAAAAATATTTTAAACTTGTTTTTTAATGTAAAGGAAGAGGGAAGTCTAAGGAAGTCTATCGAGAATTTTGATATAGCACGGTTTAGACCTATTATATCATTCTTAAAGGGAGAGAAAGATTCCGAGAATACGGCAAGGATTGAATTGGCAGCTATTCTTGTTGATTTTCATCCTAGACCTTACAATAAGTATTTGCTTAATGCGAAAATTAATGAACGAAGTCCAGGCGTTTCTATAGTAATGGAGAAAGAGGAAGGGCGTGACAAGAATACTCCTTTAGATAAATTCGGTGAAAAAGGATTGAAACTAAAGAAAAGTAAACGAGTAAAAAAAAAGAAAGCAATTGTTTTTGCTGTATTGTTGTCGCTATTTTTTATGGGATATACGGTAAAGGATATAGTTTTTCCAAAAAAAGAATGTATGATTTGGAACGGCAATCATTATGAAGCCCTAGATTGTAAAAGTGAAATAGTAAGGACTAATTTTACGTCGGTGATGGTTTTGAACGAGTATTTATTATCCTTTAAAAAAATAGAGGTGAACACAAAGAGTATTTTCTTCAAAAAAGGAAGGCCGATAGTGTGGTATGGAAAATCATTTGACGGAAGTTATGAATATTTTAATCAGCCCGGGCTACATCCGGAAACAGGGAAAACCTTAAAGCCAATATCTGCTTATATTATTAAAAAATATATCGATAAATAATGACGCTTCAATCTGATTGATTCAGTTAAATGGGATAATTTTGATTATTTCGGAAAGGTAAAACTTGCTTTAAACCCCTTGTTGGATTTGATATCAAAAGTAATGGTTCCTTTTATAGCGGAAATTCGGTTTTCGACATTCTGTAATCCGCTTTTTGAATTTAATTTATCAAATACAGTTCCAACGCCGTCATCCGTATAATCGATTTGTAATTTATTTTCATTTTTTTCGAAAGTGATTACAGCCAAACTGCATTGACTGTGTTTTTTCATGTTGACAAGCAATTCCTGAAGGACACGGTAAATGGTTATTTTTTTATTGTCTTCTAAAGTAGTCCAATTGATTGTATCTATTCCATTGATTAATACATTCACCGTACTTGTATTGAATCCAGACATCATTTCTTTTAAACTCGACACAAAGAAAGGTCCGGTTTCTACGGTGCTGTTTTCTTTAGAAATGTTTCGTGTTCTGCAATAAATGGTATCTAGGCTGGTAAGTAGTATTTCTTTATTTTGACTGGTAGATAAATCTTGTGTTTCGGCAAAAGCCATGGTATGATACACATCATTAGCCAATTCATCGTGAAGTTTTTTGCCAATCCGAATCTCAGTGTTATAGGAGGTTTTTATTTTTTCTCTTTTGTTTTTGGCTACAAGAAAATTAGATATAAAAATACTTGTCAAAATAATAATTGCAACAACAAAATATAAAATGAGGTAGCTCTTTTGTTGCTGTTCCTGTTGAAGTATTTTTTGTGTTTTTAGTTTTAGATTTTCCTCTTTTTGTTTTTTGGAATCGTATTTGATTTTAGCAAATTCATTTTTCGATTTTTGCCGTACTTTATTTATGCTATCAGTGATATGGAGGTAGTGCAATGAAAAATTTCTCGATTTATTTCCTGTACTGTTTTTAATTAGTAGTTCCAAAGATCGCAAACGATCATCAACACTGTTTATTTCGGTTGCTTTTTCATAGGTCAGTTGGGCGTATGCAGTGGCTAAATTTGGATTGCTTTTTTTGTAGTATTCGGAAAGATGATAATAACTCGAAAGCAGTCCCCAGTCATCCTTTATTTTTAACCTTATTTTTAAGCCTTGATTTAAATAGTAAAATGCCTTTGGACTTCCTGATTTAGTATAGACATCACCTAAATTGTCGTTTATTCTGGCAAATGTTTCGGCATGATGGATCACTTCTTTCCTTTTAATCAAAGGCAGAAGAATTTGTAAGGCTTTTTGATAATCACCCATTTCTATATAGGTTATCGCAATATTGTTTACAATACCAGCTTTGTCAATTTGATCTGTTTTTAAATTTAACGCTTTTTTGAAGTAATAGAGAGCGTTGTCATTGTCAAATGTGTAGAGATAATTATTTCCCGGAGTATTATAGATGTTCCATTTTCCGTTGGGATATTTTTCTGTGTTTTCGAGAAAAGGAAGTGCTTCGACAGCCGTGGCTTCACTACCGGAGTAATCTCCCAGAGCCCTTTGGATTTGTGACATCCACGCTAAGGAATGAATAATTCTAGAGGTGTCTTTTTTTAATTCGGCTGTATATTTGGCTTTGTTATAGTAATAGTAAGAACTGTCAAATTCTTCATTATCGTAATGTTTGTGACCAATTGCTAAGAAGCTATTAATTTCTGCTACATCAGGTTGTTTTTTTTGATTGTTTTGCGTCTTTTGTTTGTAAGATTGTGCAATGAAAAGTAGGATCAGTAATAAAATAGAAATTGAAAAAGGGAACTTTTTAAGTATCATTAGCCGAAAGTACAGAAATTAATTGCAATACAAAAGGGATCTGATTAGTATAATTGTTATTTTGTAGAGAAGGTTTAAATACCATTTAAAAAACAAAAAACCCCAATCTTTCGATTGAGGTTCTATATAAGTAAGTAATCTAAATTGAGTTGATAAAACGTTTATTTTACTTTATTAAGTACTGCTATGAAAGCTTCTGGGTGATTCATCGCTAAATCTGCAAGAACTTTACGGTTCAATTCGATTCCGTTAGCTTTTACTTTACCCATGAATTGTGAATAAGACATTCCTTCCAATCTAGCTCCAGCGTTGATACGTTGAATCCATAAAGCACGGAAATTTCTTTTATTCACTTTTCTATCACGGTAAGCGTAGCACATTGCTTTCTCAACCGCATTCTTAGCAACTGTCCAAACGTTTTTACGTCTACCAAAGAAACCTTTGGCTTGCTTCATTATTTTTTTTCTTCTTGCTCTTTTTGCAACTGAATTTACCGATCTTGGCATAATTTTATTGTTTTTTTGTAGCAGGCGGCTTGAATTTAATCAAAAGCACTTAATGGCCATACTCCAAGGTTATTTTAAATTGTTTTAACCTAAAGAATTATTAGATAATTCTTAATTGTTGTTTGATGCTTTTCATATCTGTTTTGTGAACTAGCGCTGAGTGTGTCAATGCTAATTTACGTTTTTTAGATTTTTTAGTCAAGATATGACTTTTAAAAGCATGCTTTCTTTTAATCTTCCCAGAACCAGTAACTTTAAAACGTTTCTTGGCGCTAGATTTGGTTTTCATTTTAGGCATTTTTTCCTAGTGTTTTAATTTATTCTTACTTACTTATCTTATCTTTTGTTTAAAGTCTTAATTTTCAGTTTTAAAACTGAATACTGAACTGCAAACCGTTTACTTCTTTTTCTTAGGAGCAATGAACATAATCATTCTCTTTCCTTCAAGAACTGGCATGGCCTCCACCTTACCAAACTCTTCAAGATCTGTGGCTAGTCTTAATAATAAGATTTGACCTTGATCTTTATAGATAATGGAACGTCCTTTAAAGAAAACGAAAGCTTTTAATTTCGCTCCTTCTTTCAAGAATTTCTCAGCGTTCTTTCTCTTAAACTCATAATCATGCTCATCGGTTTGTGGACCAAAACGGATTTCTTTCACAACAACTTGTGTAGATTTCGCTTTTAAGACTTTATCACGTTTCTTTTGTTCGTAAACAAATTTCTTGTAATCCATGATTTTGCAAACCGGTGGTTCAGCATTAGGAGAAATCTCAACCAAATCCAATTCAAATTGGTCAGCTAATCTTAAAGCTTCGGAAAGTTTAAAAACTCCTGGCTCAATGTTCTCTCCTACAAGTCTTACTTCTTGTACACCACGAATAAGATTATTTATTCTGTGTGCATCTTTTTTTTCTACGCGAGGTTGGTAACCTCTGTTGCTTCTTATTGCTATGACTTTATAATTTAAGTTAAACTGTAAATACTTTTAATGTTTTATTTATCTCTTCGTTTACAATAGCAACAAATTCTTCTATTGTAACGCTGATATTTCCTTTTCCTTCCTGTCCGTGACGACGGATAGAGATAGTGCCGTTTTTTTCTTCTTCCTCACCTACAATCAACATAAATGGGGTTTTTTGCATTTCGGCATCCCTAATTTTCTTGCCTATTGTCTCGTTTCTATTATCAATGAGGGCGCGAATTTCGTGATTTTCTAGCAAATCTAAAACTTTTTTCGCATATATTTCATATTTCTCGCTCAAAGACAATATTATAGCTTGCTCAGGCATCAGCCATAGTGGGAAATTTCCTGCGGTGTGTTCTAGTAAAATTGCAATAAATCGTTCCATTGAGCCAAAAGGAGCTCTGTGAATCATCACAGGTCTATGCAATTCGTTATCAGAACCTTTGTACGTCAAGTCAAAACGTTCCGGTAGGTTATAATCCACCTGAATCGTTCCTAGCTGCCATTGTCTTCCTAAGGCATCTTTTACCATGAAATCTAATTTCGGGCCATAGAAAGCGGCTTCGCCATATTCAACTACGGTATTCAGTCCTTTGTCGGCAGCAGCGTTGATAATTGCATTTTCCGCTTTTTCCCAGTTTTCATCGGTACCTATATATTTATCCCTGTTTTCTTTGTCTCTCAAGGAAATCTGAGCTGTAAAGTTTTCGAATCCTAATGAACCGAATACGTATAGTACCAAGTCAATTACTTTCTTGAACTCGTCGTCCAGTTGTTCCGGAGTACAGAAAATATGGGCGTCATCCTGCGTAAACCCTCTTACACGAGTCAAACCGTGTAATTCGCCACTTTGTTCGTATCTGTAAACTGTACCAAATTCTGCATAACGCTTGGGTAAATCTTTGTATGACCAGGGGCGTACATTATAAATTTCACAGTGATGAGGGCAGTTCATTGGTTTTAATAAAAACTCTTCTCCTTCTGCCGGAGTGCTTATTGGTTGGAAGCTATCAGCACCATATTTTGCATAATGCCCCGAAGTTACATACAATTCTTTCTGACCAATATGTGGCGTCACCACTTGTTCATATCCTCCTTTTTTCTGCGCTTTTTTCAAAAATTGTTCTAGTCTATCTCGTAAAGCAGCGCCTTTCGGTAACCACAATGGTAAACCTGCGCCTACTTTTTGTGAAAAAGCAAATAACTCAAGTTCTTTGCCTAGTTTTCTATGATCACGGCGTTTTGCTTCCTCAAGTAATTCTAAGTATTCAGTTAAGTCCTTTTGTTTAGGAAACGAAGTTCCATAAACACGAGTCAACTGTTTGTTTTTCTCATCACCACGCCAGTAAGCACCAGCAACGCTCATAATTTTCATCGCTTTGATTATTCCGGTGTTTGGAATATGGCCACCGCGACATAAATCGGTAAACGTATCGTGATCGCAAAACGTAATAGTTCCGTCTTCAAGGTTTGTAATCAATTCTGTTTTGTAAACGTTGTCTTTATATAGTTCTAAAGCTTCCGCTTTAGAAATAGGACGTAGTTTGAATTCATGCTTTCCGCGTGAAATTTCAAGAACACGATCTTCAATTTTTTTAAAGTCAGCATCTGTGATTTTTTGATCTTCAAAATCTACATCATAATAAAACCCATTCGATATTGCCGGTCCAAGAGTTAGTTTTATACCTGGGTACAGTTCCTCAAGAACCTGTGCCATGACATGTGAAGTCGAATGCCAAAAAGCTTTCTTTCCGTCGGCATCATTCCATGTATATAATATAAGACTGCCGTTCGTCGTCAAAGGAGTTGTGGTTTCCACAGTTGTACCATCAAAAGAAGCCGAAATCACATTTCTGGCAAATCCTTCACTAATGCTTTTAGCAACATCCATAGGAGTTACCCCTGGCGCAAACTCTTTAACTGACCCGTCGGGCAAAGTAATCTTAATCATTGTTTATTATTTTAAGACTGCAAATATATACCATTACAAAAATACATACAATATATATGTAAGGTTTGTTACTATAGTAGGTGTAAAAAGAAAAACAACACTCCTATATTGTATAGGTATGGAGTGGGTTTTTCGATTTGGAGCTATTGGGTAGTATTTGTTTTAATCTTTCTCCGGTAAGAAACCAGAGAATCAGTTAAAGAATTTTTAGCGCCATCAGATCTGGAAAGTAGTTCTGTAGATCGGAAATTAGTTTAAAGAGGCAGCAGGTTCCCGTGTTTAGAATGATTTATGAATGATAGGAAGGGTATGGTGGGATTGCCTGTATAAGGGGTGGTAGGGGTGATTTTATCGATTTTGACTGTGATATCCTGGGATAGTGATTTGAGTTTAAAAAACTTTGATTTCTAAGAAACGCGTTTTCAGGGAGTTAAACCTTAGATTAAGAAAATGTTAAAAAAAGTGTTTAAAAAAGCTTGAATAACTGAATAAAGGGGTTACTTTTGCACCCGCAATGACGCGGAGTTCTTAGTTATTTATTGGAATGCGGATCAAATATAGAGCGAAAGTTTTAGAAAAAAGATTTGCGAGAAAAGAAAGAAGTAATTATCTTTGCCGACCCGAAAGGGAGCAAGTTCATAGAGAGATTGAGTGGGGGGGAAAGATGAGAAATCATAATTTCAGAGAAAGGAAAAAGGGGATAAAAATTTCCAAAAAAAACTTTCAAAAACACTTGCGAGATTAAAAAGAAGTTGTACTTTTGCACCCGCTTCCAGAGACACACGATGTGCGTTGAAGAGGCTAAAAATAAGAAGAACACGTTCCTAGACATATTGAATTGACAGCCGTTTTGAAAGAGATTTCAAGACAAAAGAATAAAGAGTAATAGAATCGAAAGATTTGAAAAAACCACTAGAGAATTTAGTCGAATATAACAAAGAGTTCAGATTTATTTGAATTCGCACAATATACGATGAAGAGTTTGA